>NZ_JBIDCW010000037.1:0-69127 GCF_043204795.1 Streptomyces sp. NPDC047706
GGGGGGGGGCGCGGGGGGGGGGGGGGGGGGGGGGGGCGCGGGGGCGGGCGGGGGGGGGCGGGGGGGGGCCCGGGGGGGGGCGGGGGGGGGGGGCCCCCCCCCCGCCCCCCCCCCCCGGCGCCCACCGGCTGAAGGCGTCCGGTGCCCCGGAGGGCCTCCCCGGGGTACGAACGAACAAGAGCCTGCTGCGTCAGGAGGCCCGGCGCTCCGGGCCCTCGTGGATCTCCACACCGCCCGAGTCGCCGAAGGTCAGCCGGCACGTGTCCGCGCGGTACGTCGCGACGGAGACCGCCGCGGTACGGCCGGCGGCGTGGAACCGGGTGGTGACGACCAGGACCGGCGCGCCCGGCAGGCGGTCGAGTTCCTTGGCGTCGTCGGCACGGGCCGAGCCCAGTTCGACGGCGCGGTCCTGGCCCTGAAGCTCCATGCGCTGAAGCTCTCGCAGCACCGCACGCGCGCGTGCCGGTCCGGCCGGGGCGTCGATGGCGGACAGGTCGGGCACCGACGAGGCGGGGATGTAGAGCAGCTCGGCGGCGACGGGCTGGCCGTGGGTCGTACGGGTGCGGCGCACGATGTGCACGGACTCGTCGCGGCTCGTCTCCAGGGCGTCGGCGACCGCGGCCGGCGCGGCCGCGACCTCGCAGTCGACGGCCTGCCAGGCGTCGCCGCTACCGCCGGGCCAGTCGTGCTGTTCGCTGCCGACGGCCACTCCCACGCGCGGCGGGGCGACGGTCGTTCCGACACCGCGGCGGCGCTGCAGCCTGCCTTCCAGCTCGAGCTGCTCCAGGGCCTGGCGGAGCGTGGCGCGGGCGACGCCGAAGCGGGCGGCGAGGTCTCGCTCGTTGGGCAGGATCTCGCCCACCGAGAACTCGGAGTCCAGTGCCTGCGTGAGCACGGTCTTGAGATGCCAGTACTTAGGTTCCGGCACCGATTCCAGCTGCGTGGTCCCCACCCTGTCCTCCGCAATCGCCGTGGATCGGCGGCGTTTTAGCGCCCTTGTTTATTAAAGGTTGTTGTACTTATCTGCGACCATAGGACGGCCCTCACCCTTGGTCAAGACCAATCATTGATCACTCGGGCGCCGCACGGTGGGGTGGGGCCGAGCGTTCATGGGCCGTTCGCACCTCGCCACATATGTGACACAACGGCGTCTAGGCGGTGGCCAGCGACCGCAGCTTGTCGGGGTTGCGGACGACGTAGACGGTCTGGACCCGTCCGTCGAGCAAGTCCAGCTGGAGTACGGCGTCGGGTTTGCCGCCGGACACGACGAGGACCGCGGGACCACCGTTGAGCTCCAGGAACCGGTAGGACATGTCCGGGACACCCTTTCCGGCGGCACCGATCATGAACCGGGCCACGTGGTCGGCCTTCTCCAGCCCCCGCAGCGGCGCCCTGGACTTGCCGCCGCTGTCGCCGACGAGGCGGACGTCGGGCGCGAGCAGCGCCATGAGGCCGTCCAGGTCGCCGCCACCGGCCGCGGCGAGGAACCGTTCGGTGAGGGCGCGGCGCTGTGCGGGGTCGACGTCGAAGCGCGTCCGCCGCTCCTCCACGTGCCGTCGGGCCCGGCCGGCCAGTTGCCGCACGGCGGGCTCGGCGCGGTCGAGCATGGCGGCGATGTCGGCGTGGGGATAGCCGAACGCCTCCCGGAGGACGAAGGCCACCCGCTCCAGCGGTGACAGCGACTCCCGTACGACGAGTACGGCGAGGGACACGGAGTCGGCGAGCACGGCGCGTTCGGCGGTGTCGGGGGCCGTGTCGCCGAACTCGGTGAGATACGGCTCGGGCAGCCAGGGGCCGCCATAGGCCTCGTTGCGGGCCTTGATCCGGCGCAGCCGGTCGAGGGCGAGGCGGGTGGTGACGCGTACCAGGTACGCGCGCGGGTCCCGGACGTCCGCGCGGCCGGCACCGGACCAGCGCAGCCAGGCGTCCTGGACCACGTCCTCGGCGTCGGCTACGCGGCCGAGCATGCGGTAGGCGACGCCCAGGAGGACCGGGCGGTGCTCTTCGAAGACCTCGGTGGCGGTGTCGGCGGTCACCGCCTCATCCCATCCGACGCGTTCGGTCGTGTCCAGGCGGTTTCGGCGCACACACGCGCGTGTGGGGCGTTCGTTCCGCCGCCGGCGATGTCGCGCGTGGGGCCGTGCGTTCGGCCACGCGGTTGACGGCGACGGGGGGCTACCCGCCGGTAGCCGTTGCTGACAAGGTGTCTACACCATGTCCGGCACCGAGTCCTCGACGAGGAGCTGTATGTCCTCCACCGTCTCCTTCACGGTCCCCACCCCGCACGGCCCGCGCGGCATGAGCCTGGCGTACGCGCGCGTGGGCACCGGCGAACCGCTGGTCCTGCTGCACGGCATCGGTCACCACCGGCAGGTGTGGGACCCGGTCGTCCCGGTCCTTGCCGTCGAGCGTGAGGTGATCTCCGTGGACCTGCCGGGGTGCGGCGAGTCCCCGGCGCTCCCCGACGGCCTGGCGCACGACCTGCCGACGATGACCGCGGTGCTCGCCGCGCTGTGCGAGGCGCTCGGGCTCGAACGGCCGCATGTGGCGGGCAACTCGCTGGGCGGCCTGCTCGCCCTCCGGCTCGGCCGGGACAACCTCGTGCGCTCCGTGACGGCTCTGTCCCCTGCCGGGTTCTGGTCCCGGGCAGAACGGCGGTACGCCTTCACCGTGCTCACGGCGATGCGCCAGATCGCCCGGCTGATGCCCCCGCCCCTCGTCCAGGCGCTCGCCCGCCCGGCGCTGGGCCGTACGTTGCTGACGAGCACCATCTACGCCCGCCCCGGCCGCCGTTCGCCGGAAGCGGTGGTCGCCGAGACGCTCGCGCTGGCCCGGGCCCAGGGATTCTCGGAGACCCTCCGCAGCGGCCGTGAGGTGCGGTTCACCGACGACATCACCGGCATCCCGGTCACCGTGGCCTGGGGCAGCAGGGACCGGCTGCTGGTGCCCCGGCAGGGCGTCCGCGCCAAGTACATCCTGCCCAAGGCGCGGCTGGTCCGCCTGCCCGGCTGCGGTCACGTCCCGATGAACGACGACCCGGCGCTCGTCGCCCGCGTCCTGCTCGACGGCAGCCGGACGGTCGTGAGGCAGACTCCCTGAGACCTCGTCAGGGTGGTCGTCCGGCGTCGGGGCGCCTCGCTCCGCACGGGCGACGACCGGCCGGACGACCGCTCGGACGACCGGTCGACGGCACCTCCACGGGCCCGGGTGAGCCGCCAGGTCCCGGCTAGTGTCCTCCGCCATGAAGTCCTCGCAACCCGACCGGGCGGAACACGTGGGCCCCGCCGCCCGGGAGTTGCTGCTGCCCGCCGCCTCGGCCCCGGCACGCGGGCGTGGCCGCTCCTTGCAGGCCGCGCTGCGCACGGCGGTCCGCTCCGGGCGGCTCGCGCCGGGCACCCGGCTGCCCTCCAGCCGGGTGCCCGGCGGCCGACCTCGGCGTGTCGCGGGGTCTGGTCACCGAGGCGTACGAGCAGCTGACGGCGGAAGGCTATCTGCGCAGCGGCCGGGGCGCCGGGACCTGGGTGGCGACGCGGTACGAGCCGCCCACCCCCGCGCGCGTGACGTCGCGCCGCGGGCGTCCGGTGCGCGCGCCGACTTCGTGCCGGGGACACCCGACCTGTCGCTGTTCCCGCGCGCCGCCTGGGCGGCGGCCCAGCGCCATGTGCTGACGGAGCTGCCCCACCACGGCCTCGGCTATCCCGACCCGCGTGGGCTCCCCCGGCTGCGCACCGCGCTGGCCGAACTGCTCGGCCGCCGCCGGGGCGTGGTCGCCGACCCGGAGCGGATCGTGGTCGTCTCCGGCGTGACCCAGGCGACGGCATTGGTCGCCATGGTGCTGCACGCGCGCGGGACACGCGCGATCGGCGTCGAGGACCCCGGCAGCCCGCAGCACGACGGCATGTACGCCTCGGCCGGCGTCACCTCCGTGCCGCTGCCGCTGGACGGTGAGGGGCTCGCCATGGGGCCACTGCGGTCGTCCGGGGTGCGTGCCGTGGTGACGACCCCGGCGCACCAGTACCCGACCGGGATCGCCTACTCCGCGCGCCGCCGCACCGAACTGCTGGACTGGGCGCGGTCGGTGGGCGGCCTCGTGCTGGAGGACGACTACGACGGCGACTTCCGCTACGACCGGGCACCTGTGGGCGCGCTGCAGGGGCTCGACCCCGAACGCCTCGCCTACCTGGGGTCGGTCAGCAAGCCCCTCGCACCGGGACTGCGGCTCGGCTGGCTGCTGGTTCCGCAGTGGCTGGCCGACGACGTCGTCGCCCGCAAGCGAACTCTCGACCTCGGCCATCCCGCTCTCGACCAGGCGCTGTTCGCCCGGTTCCTGGAGCACGGGGACTACGACAGCCAGCTGCGGCGCTGCCGGCGCGCCCATCGCGAACGGCGGGACGCCCTGGCGGCCGCGCTCGACGAGCACTTCCCCGGCGCCGAGGTGTCCGGGCTCGCGGCGGGACTCCACGTCATCGTGACGCTGCCGCAACGGTACGGGCCGCAGGAGCGGTTCCTCACGCGCGTGGAGGCGGCGGGGGTCGCCGTACGGACGCTGTCGGAGTGCACGTACGCGCGTGCGGGCGTCCCCGGGGGCGAGGAGGCCACGGTGCGGCTCGTCCTCGGGTACGCGCATGTGCCGCCGGAGCGGATCCGGGAAGGCGTGCGGCTGATGGCGGAGGCGGCAAGCGACGTACCGCCGCGGTGAGTTGCCGGACATCGCCGCGACGTCCGCCGTACCTCGCCGCGACAGCCCCGGCGTTGCGCTTCCTGTCTCCCACGGGGCCCGTTGTTCACTCGCGGTTCGCGTGCGCGCTGCGGCGCGCCCCAGTAGTTGTGGCATCGCAACTGGCCGGACCCGTCCCGTCCTGGAGGCGCACCCATGTCACATCTGCCCTTGCCCGGCCGACGCAGTGTGCTGCGCGGCTCTCTCGCCGCGTCGGCGGCCCTGACTCTGCCCGCCGGTCCCGGCGCGGCGCCGGCCCTCGCCCTGTCGGGCCGTCCGAAGGCCGGCTGGGGCGTGCAGACCGGCGACGTGAGCACGCGCTCCGGGCTGGTGTGGGTGCGCTCGGACCGTCCCGGCGGGCGTTCTCGGAGTACTTCCCCATCTCGACGCTGCGCCGCCCTGACGGCCCGGTCCACCGGGTGCAGCGCTACGGCCCGCTGCTGGACGTCTTCGTCCTGGACATGCGCACCTACCGCAACGCCAATTCGACGGACGACCAGATCACGGACGCGCAGGGCATCCTCGGCCGCGAGCAGTTGCGGTGGCTCAAGCGCGAGCTGACCCGGTCGCGTGCGGTGTGGAAGGTGATCGCCTCCGACATGCCGCTCGGCCTCGTCGTGCCGGACACCGGGGACGGCAGGCCGAACGTCGAGGCGGTCGCCCAGGGCGACCCGGGTGCCCCGCTCGGCCGTGAGCTGCAGATCGCGGAACTGCTGCGGTTCGTCAAGCACCGGCGGATCACGGGCACGGTGTGGCTGACCGCCGACGTGCACCACACCTCGGCGCAGCACTACCACCCGTCGCGTGCGGCGTTCCCGGACTTCGAGCCGTCATGGGAGTTCGTGTCCGGCCCGCTGAACGCCGGTGCCTTCCCGGCGAACGCGCTCGACGACACCTTCGGTCCCGAGCGGGTGTTCGTGAAGGCGCCGACGGCGGCCAACGTCTCCCCCGCGGAGGGCTACCAGTTCTTCGGCGAGGTCGACATCGACGGCGACAGCGCCGAGCTGACGGTCCGGCTGCGCGAGCAGGACGGCACCGTGCTGTTCACGAAGGTGCTGCGTCCCGGGCGGGTCGGTCAGCAGTTCCCTCCCCGACGGAGGCTCCCGTACCCTCGTGACACGTGCCGCGCACCGGCGTCATCCCCCGGTGCGCGGCACGTCCGTCTCCGCCTCAACTCTTCCGCGCGACAGGCGTCTTCTCGATTCGGGCCGACTGTCAGTGGTCGGGGTGACCCACTGCCCGTGCTGCTCGCCGAGCCGGAGAACGGAGAGGCCCCGGGCCTCGGGGAGCTGCCGGTCGGTGGCGGCCGGGTGCGCCGGACGGTCCGGGGCGCGCGGCGACCTGCCGTATCTGGCCCAGGTGGCGGCCCGGTGTGGCTCGTCGCGTCCGGCGGCGCGGGCACGCCGGCTGCGCAGTGTGCTGAGCGAGGGGGTGGCCGCATGACGTAGGCCGGTCGGTACAGGGGTGCAGCCGCATAACCAGGCCCCGCAGGTCGTCGACTCTGAACTCCGCTGTTGTAAAAAGAACAACAAATGGGGCAGATCCATGCTTTACCGATCAGTCACAAAGCGTTCGTGATCACGCAACACGATTCCTTCACAGTGAGTGCATGAGTCGAGACATGTCTGATGTGACGCGAGCGAAACACGGCCGCCCCGTGCACCACTGGCGACGGGACGTCGTGGAGCTGGCCGCCCTGTTCACCGCCGTCGCGGTCGCCGACGCCGTGGCGAATCTGATCGGCCACGGCCCCGACGGCCCGGCACTGCTGGTGATCTCCGCGATCGCCCTGCTCGCCACGGCGGCGTTCCACACCTGGTGGTCACGCCGCCACGGGCACGCACCGCCGACCAGTGATACCGGCGCCCGGCCGCCCTCTTCGGAGCGGCAGGCCGGGCAGGCCTCGGCGAACCCGGACCCCGAGCCCGGGGACGGTGCGCTGTGGCGCATGCGGACGACGGTGAAGGACGAGCCTGGTTCACTGGCCGCCCTCTGCACGGAGCTGGCGGGGCACCGGGTCGACATCCTGAGCCTGCAGACGCATCCGCTCGGTGAGGGCACGGTGGACGAGTTCCTGCTGCGGGCCCCCGCCGGGCTCGCGGCGGCCGAGCTGACGCGGGCGGCATCCCGGGCAGGGGGTACGGGCACGTGGGTCGAACGGGCCGACGCCCACGATCTGGTGGACGCACCGACCCGGGTCCTGGGCCTCGCCACGCGCACGGCGCTGGACGCCGCCGAACTGCCGCTCGCGCTTCGGCAGTTGCTGGGCCGGTGCACGATCCGGTCACTGCCCGCGGCCCCGGTGGGCGGCGGTCGCACGGTGGACGGTGTGCCGGTGGAGGGCGTTCTGGAGGACACCGTGATGCGGCTGCGCGCACCGGAAGGTGGAGTGATCACGGTCGAGCGGCCGTATCTGCCGTTCACGCCGACCGAGTTCGCGCGGGCGCGGGCGCTGGTGGAGCTGGACGCCCGGCTGGGGCCGCGCATCCCGCGCAGCCAGGACGTACTGACGCTGCCGCAGGGCAACGCCATCACCGTGCGCCGGGCCGACACCGGTGACCTCGAGGCCGCGAAGGCGATGCACGACCGGTGCTCGGCGCGCACCCTGTCGATGCGCTACCACGGGCCGGTCGGGGATGCCGACCGCTACCTCAACCACCTTCTCAGCCCGCGCTTCGGCCGGACGCTCGCCGTGCAGACCGCGTCGGGCCGGATCGTCGGACTCGGCCACCTGCTGTGGGACGGGGACGAGACGGAGGTCGCGCTCCTCGTCGAGGACGACTGGCAGCGCCGGGGCATCGGCACCGAACTGCTCGGCCGCCTGGTGTCGATGGCGGTCGAGGCGGGCTGCGAGAGCGTGTACGCCGTGACGCAGTCCTCCAACACCGGCATGGTCGCCGCGATGCGCGGGCTGGGCCTGCCCCTCGACTACCAGATCGAGGAGGGCACGCTGGTGATCACGGCACGGCTGGACGCGACACCGGTCGCTTCGGGACTGCCGTACGACGGGGAGCGGCTCGGCGGACGGAGCGGCCGGGAGTGAGCTGACGGACACCACGGGGCGGCGCCGCACCCGAACCGCCTGCAACTCGTCGCTCCAGCCGCACCTCGGGGCAGTCGAGGGGTACGCCTCCGGCCGGTCCCGAGGCCTCGCCGAGCCGCACCCCGGGGCGGTACGGGGCACACGCCGGGTCCGGTCCCCCGGGGCCTCGTCCAGCCGGCCCCGGGGACGCCGCACCCCTGGCCGTCCAACACGGCGCCCCTCCAGCCCCACCCCGTGACGGCACAAGACCGGCCCGGACCGGTGCCCGAGGCCTCGTCCAGGCGACCCCAAGGGACGCCGCACCCCTGGCCGTCCAACACGGCGCCCCTCCAGCCCCACCCCGTGACGGCACAAGACCGGCCCGGACCGGTGCCCGAGGTCTTGTCGCGGCGGTTCAGGCGTGCCGGACCCCCGCCACCGCCGGGGCAGGCACCGGCCCCTCCCCCAGGGCGCCGTCCAGGTCGGCCCACAGGTCCTCCACGTCCTCCAGCCCCACCGACATCCTGAGCAGCCGGTCGCTGACCCCTGCGCCCCGGCGGTCGTCCGCGTCCACGATGCGGTGGCTGATGGACGCCGGGTGCTGGATGAGGGTGTCGACGCTGCCGAGGCTGACGGCGGGTGTGATCAGACGGACTCCGGCGATGACCTGGTGCGGGTCACCGTGCACCTCGAAGGCGATCATCGCGCCACCGATGCTCGGGTAGTGGACGCGGGCCACGCGCGGGTCGGCGGCGAGGCGGCGGACGAGTTCGGCGGCGTTCCCCGACGCCGCGCGCACCCGCACGGGCAGGGTCGACAGGCCACGCAGCAGCAGGTAGCCGGCCAGCGGATGCAGCACCCCGCCCGTGGCGAAGCGCACCTGCCGCAACCGTCCCGCGAACTCCTCGTCGCAGGCGACGACTCCGGCGAGGACGTCACCGTGCCCGCCGAGGTACTTGGTGGCGCTGTGCAGCACCAGTCGCGCGCCCTGCTCGACGGGGCGCTGCAGAACCGGTGTGGCGAAGGTGTTGTCGACGAGCAACGGCACGGAGCCGCACGCCTGCGCCGCGGCCCGTAGGTCGACTTCCGCGAGCGTCGGGTTCGCCGGGGACTCCACCAGGACGAGCCCGGTGTCGGGTCGCAGCGCGTCCGCGATGCCTGCCGGGTCGGTCCAGGTGACCTCCGAGCCGAGCAGGCCGGCCGTGAGGAGGTGGTCGCTGCAGCCGTACAGGGGCCGCACGGCGACGACGTGGCGCAGGCCCAGGGAGGCCCGGACGAGGAGGACGGCGCTCAGCGCGGCCATGCCGCTGGCGAAGGCGACGGCGGACTCGGTGCCTTCGAGGCGGGCCAGCGCGGTTTCGAACCGGGCGACGGTCGGGTTTCCCAGCCGGGCGTAGACGGGCGGACCGTCCGGTTCGGCGCCGGTGGTGGCGAAGGCGTCGATGCGGGCGGCCTCGGCCCGGCTGTCGTAAGAGGGGTACGTGGTGGACAGGTCGATGGGCGGGGCGTGCAGACCCTGCCTGGCAAGATCGTCACGCCCGGCGTGCACGGCCTCGGTGGCGAACCTCCTGGCCCGGTCGCCTGCCGCCGCGACGCGTGCCGTGTCTCCTGTGACGGTGTCCCCGCCATCCAGCGCTCTCATCTCCATGCCCCGCAGGGTGAACACCGACCGGGTCACAGGGGGCCAGAACCGTGCTACGTTCGGCCAGTGGCTGAATCTGTCGTACTGGATCCGGTGGACCTCGATCTGCTGCGGCTGTTGCAGAACGACGCCCGGACGACCTACCGCGATCTCGCCGCCCAGGTGGGTGTCGCACCGTCGACGTGCCTGGACCGGGTGACCCGGCTCCGCCGGGCCGGCGTGATCCTCGGGCACCAGTTGCGGCTGGACCCGGCCAAGCTGGGACGCGGGCTGCAGGCCCTGCTGTCCGTGCAGGTCCGGCCGCATCGCCGGGAGCTGGTGCGGCCGTTCGTGGAGCGGATCCGGGCCTTGCCGGAGTCGCTGACCGTCTTCCACCTCACCGGTCCCGACGACTACCTCGTGCATGTCGCGGTCGCGGACATGGCGGATCTGCAACGGCTGGTGCTGGACGAGTTCACGGCCCACCGCGAAGTGGCCCGCGTCGAGACCCGGTTGATCTTCCAGCGGTGGGACTGCGGGCCCCTGCTGCCGCATTCGCCCTCGGCGCAATCGGGGTGACGCACAGTGGCCCCTCGTACGAGGATGGCCCACATGTCAGACACCAAGAGCCCGCTGCCCCGAGAGGTCGCCGACGCCTATGTCGACGAGCTCGTCGCCCTCGACCCTGTCACCGGTACGTATCTCGGCGTGAAGGAGAGTTCGAGCCGCCTGCCCGACCTTTCGCCCGCGGGCCAGCGGGCGCTCGCCGAGCTGGCGCGGGCCACGCTCGCGAAGCTCGACGAGGCCGAGCGTGCGCCCGGCGCGGACAGTGACATCGAGCGCCGGTGCGCACGCCTGCTGCGTGAGCGCCTCACCGCCGAGCTCGCCGTGCACGACGCGGACGAGGGTCTGCGCTCGGTCGGCAACCTGGGGACGATCGTGCACCCGGTGCGCGAGGTGTTCACCGTGACGCCGGCGCAGACGGAGGAGGACTGGGCGGCCATCGCGGAGCGGCTGCGCGCCGTACCGGCCGCGTTGGCGGGCTACCGCGAGTCCCTCGCGCTGGGGCTGGAGCGCAAGCTGTACGCGGGCCCGCGCCCGACGGCGACGCTCATCGAGCAGCTCGGCGAGTGGACGGACACCGACGGCAGCGGCCGCGGCTGGTTCGAGGACTTCGCCTCCGCCGGCCCCGAGGCGCTGCGCGCCGAGCTGGACGAGGCGGCCCGCGCAGCGACCGCGGCCGTGGCGGAGCTGCGGGACTGGATGCGTGACGTGTACGCGCCAACGGTCGAAGGCGCACCGAACACGGTGGGCCGGGAGCGGTACGCCCGCTGGTCGCGCTACTTCAACGGCACCGACCTCGACCTGGACGAGGCGTATGCGTACGGCTGGTCGGAATTCCACCGCATCCTCGGCGAGATGAAGCAGGAGGCCGAGAAGATCCTGCCGGGCGCGGAGACTCCGTGGGCGGCGCTCGCCCACCTCGACGAGCACGGCAGGCACATCGAGGGCGTCGACGAGGTCCGGCAGTGGCTCCAGGACCTGATGGACCAGGCGATCCGGGAGCTGGACGGCACACACTTCGAACTCGCGGAGCGGGTGCGGAAGGTGGAGTCCCGCATCGCTCCGCCCGGCAGCGCCGCCGCCCCCTACTACACGCCCCCGTCGGAGGACTTCTCGCGCCCCGGCCGCACCTGGCTGCCGACCATGGGCCAGACTCGCTTCCCCGTCTACGACCTGGTGTCGACCTGGTACCACGAGGGGGTACCCGGCCACCACCTTCAGCTCGCGCAGTGGGCGCACGTCGCCGGTGACCTCTCCCGCTACCAGGCCACCATCGGTGGCGTCAGCGCCAACGCCGAGGGCTGGGCGCTCTACGCGGAGCGGCTGATGGACGAGCTGGGCTTCCTCACCGACCCCGAGCAGCGGCTCGGCTACCTCGACGCGCAGATGATGCGGGCCGCCCGTGTGATCGTCGACATCGGCATGCACCTGGAGCTGGAGATCCCGGCGGACTCCCCCTTCCACCCGGGTGAGCGCTGGACGCCCGAGCTGGCGCAGGAGTTCTTCGGCGCGCACAGCAGCCGCCCGGCGGACTTCGTGGAGAGCGAGCTGACCCGCTACCTGACGATCCCCGGTCAGGCCATCGGCTACAAGCTGGGCGAACGCGCCTGGCTGCTGGGCCGTGAGAACGCCCGCGAGCGGCGCGGTGACGCGTTCGACCTCAAGGCCTGGCACATGGCCGCGCTGTCCCAGGGCTCCCTGGGCCTGGACGACCTCGTGGACGAGCTGTCCCGCCTCTGAGGCCGCCGCCGGCGGTCACGTCAACGGCGGAAGCCGCCTTCCGAGTTGATCACCTGACCGGTGACCCAGTCAGCCTCGTCCGTCGCGAGCCAGGCGATGAGGCGGGCCGGGTCGTCGGGCATGCCCCACCTCCCGGCCGGGAAGCGCGTGGCGACGGCCGCATGGGCGTCGCCGGTCAGGTAGCCCGTGTCCACCGGTCCCGGATTGACGGTGTTGACCGTGACCGCCTGCTCGGCGAGCGTCGTCGCCAGCGAGCGGGTGACCGAGGCGAGCGCGCCCTTCTGGAGGGCGTACGCGATCTCGCCGGGCATCCCGCCCGCGATGTCCTCGCGGTTTTCCGCACCGCCGGCCCTTGGGACCGCCCCTGGGCCGATCAACTCCCCCGCGCCCGGCACGTGCGAACCAGTCAGCAGCCGCAGTCCCCCACCGGTGCCGTCAGCGCGTCGGCGTCCCGGCGGTCACGGCCCTGCCAGGTCTCGAACGCGAAGCCCTCCCGGACCCAGTACTCGAAGCCGCCGAGCATCTCCTTGACGTGGTAGCCGAGTTCGGCGAGGGCGAGCGCGGCGCGCGTCGCCCCGTTGCAGCCGGGTCCCCAGCAGTACGTCACCACCGGCACCGACTTGTCGAGGAGCCGCCCGGCCTGCCCGGGAATCAGCGCTGTGGGAAGGTGGACGGCGCCGGGGATGTGGCCCTGGTCCCACGACTCCGTCGAACGGGAGTCCACGACCACGAAGCCGGGATCGCGGTCGGCCGCGACGGCGGCGGCCACGTCCGAGACGTCCGCGTGGAAGGCGAGACTCGCCCGGAAGTGGGCGGCCGCCGCGGCGGGTGTGGCGGGGGCGACGCGCAGGACGGGGTTGCCGGCGGTCGGGACGCTGCTCATCGGCTTGGCCTTTCCGAGACGGGGCAGGGCGGGATCCGCCTGAAATGTACGTCCCGTCGGCCAGCTCCCTGAAGGGGCGATCCCCGGCGTATCCCTTGATCGGCCGGGGTTTCGCCTGCTATCCATCCGGGATGAGCGCGTATTCCCCGGACGCCACCGACTGGCGCATCCTCGACGTCCTCCAGCGTGAGGGCCGCGCCAGTTTCGCCGAACTGGCACGTGCCGTCTCCATGTCCGCCAGCGCGGTCACCGAACGGGTGCGGCGGCTGGAGGAGGCAGGCGTCATCCAGGGGTACGCCGCCGTCGTGGACCCCGAGCGGCTGGGACTGCCGATCCTGGCGTTCGTGCGTCTGCGCTATCCGACCGGCAACTACAAGCCGTTCCACGACCTTGTCGCCGCGACGCCCGAGATACTCGAGGCACACCATGTGACGGGCGACGACTGCTTCGTCATCAAGGTCGCCGCCCGCTCCATGCGGCACCTCGAGGAGGTGTCCGGCAAGATCGGCGCGCTGGGCTCGGTGACCACGAGCATCGTCTACTCGTCGCCCCTTCCCCGGCGTTCCCTGGGCCGGTGACTCCGCATCAGCCCGTGCCCCGCTGCCGCAGCACCGACCCCGACCGCCCCTTCACCACCTCCAGCTGCGCGTGGATCCGGCGCCGCAGATCGGCCACATGACTCACGATGCCGACGCTCCGGTCCCGCTCACGCAGCGAGTCGAGCACGTCCAGCACCTCGTCCAGCGTCTGGTCGTCGAGGCTGCCGAAGCCCTCGTCGATGAAGAGGGTGTCCAGCCGCACCCCGCCGGCCTCGTCCGTGACGACGTCCGCGAGGCCGAGGGCCAGCGCGAGCGAGGCGAAGAACGTCTCGCCGCCCGACAGCGTGGCCGTGTCCCGCTCCCGCCCGGTCCAGGCGTCCACGACATGCAGCCCCAGGCCGCTGCGCCCGCGTCCGGACCGGTCGTCGGAGTGGACGAGGGTGTAACGCCCGGACGACATCCGCCGCAACCGTGCGGTCGCGGCGGACGCCACCTGCTCCAGACGAGCCGCGAGGACGTACGACTCCAGCCGCATCCGGCGTGCGTTCTCCGCGGAGGTGCCGGCCGCGAGCCCGGCCAGCCGTGCCACCCGGTCGTACTCCTCACGCAGCGGCCCGAGCCGTCGCACCCCGGCGGCGGCGCGTGCGGAGAGCCGGTCGAGCTCGGCGCAACGGCGGCCGGCGGCGTCGCAGGCGGACGCGGCGTCACGCACCCGCTGGTCCGCCAGCGCGGCGGCCTCCTCGGCCGCGGTGAGGTCGGCGGGCGGTCGCCGGGCGGCGGTCGCGGTGTCGTTCTCCGCGAGCACCGCGCGGACGGCGGCCTCCTCGGCCTGCCGGGCGTCCAACCGTCGTTGCAGCTCGCGATGGGTCGCGGCGTCCAGCAGGGCCGCGGCCGCGGCCTGCGGGGTGTCGAAACCGGCGCGGAAGGCGGCGTCGGCGAGGCGGGCGTCGGCGTCCTTGAGGCGCTGGGCGCGGTCCTCGGCGGCCCGTACGGCCTCGGCGGCCTCGGTGAGCAGCGCGACCCGGTCCTCCAGCTCGGCCGCGCGGGCGGCGACGCTCCCCGACGCTCCCCGAGCCTGCGCCAGCTCGCCTTCCAGTGCGGTCCTTTCCCGCTCCAGGGCGTCACGGCGGGCCAGCCGCGACGCCGTCCTCAGCTCGGCTTCCCGGCGTGCGGCGGTCCTGCGCTCGTGCTCCTGCTCCGCCCGGCGCAGCTCCTCGCGCGCGGCGTGCAGCCCGGACGCCTCCCGCCGCGCCTGGGCGTGCAGCCGCTCCAGTTCCTCGGCTTCTTCGGCGAGTTGGCGGGTCGGTGTGTCGCCCGCCTCGGCGGTCGCGGCGGCGAGGGCCTCGCGGACGACGCCCAGGCGACGCTCGTTCTCGGCGTGTGCCTCCTCCGCGTGCTGGTAGGCGGCGAGCGCCCGCTCCTCGGCCTCCCGGTCGACGTGCCCGGCGACCTTCCGTGCCGGGGCGGGGTGTTCGGTGGCCCCGCACACGGCGCAGGGTTCGCCGTCCTCCAGGCCCGCGGCCAGCTCGGCGGCGATACCGTCGAGGCGCTGTTCCTTGCGGTCGAGCCAGTGGGCGCGTGCGGTGAGGGCGCGTTCCCCGGAGGCGTGGGCCTGCTTCTGGGCCTGCTCGGTGTCCCCGGCCAGCTGGTCGCGCAGCCGGGCGGCGGCGAGCCGCCTTCGGGCCGGCTCCCGGCGCACGGCGAGCTGCTCGGCTCGCGAGGCCGCCTCCTGGGCGGCCGCTACACGGTCCTGATGCCCGGCCCGGGTCGCGTCCCACCCGGCGAGCCACGTCACGGCCTCGTGCAGCACGTCCTCGTCGGCGCGCTCCTGCCGGTCCAGGTCGGCGCGCTCCGCGCGGACGTCGGCCAGCCTGCGCTCGGCCCGGCGGGCGGCGTCGAGCCCGCCCAGTTCCTCGGCCGTCCGCCGCGCGGCGGCCGCGAGCCCGGTGGCGTCCGCGTCGGCGAAGCTCTCGGGCAGCGCGGCACGCGCGCGTGCCTCCGCCGCGGCCGCCGCGCGGCGGCCGGCGTCGGCCGACTCCCGCAGCTCCAGTGCGGGCGCGACCGCCTCCGCCTTCCGGCTCCGCTCCATACGCTGCTGGTCCGCCCGGTGCGCCTCGCCCCGCTCCGCCAGCACCCGGGCCCGCTCCCGGGCGTCGGCGAACCTCCGCTGGAGGCGGGCGACTTCGCGTACGTCGGCCAGCGCGCGGTCGGCCAGTGCCTGGGCGGACTCGGCGGCGGCGAGCCGGCATCGGGCCACCGTCAGCTGCTCCCGCGCGGTGCTCCGGGCGACCGCGGCGGCCGTCAGCACGGCCTGGGCCAGGCCCGGATCGCCGGGCGTCAGCTCGGGCAGCTCCATGGCGCCGTCCGCCGCCTGCTGCATGCGGTGGGCGTCGGCGAGCAGTTCGGCGTCTCCCTCACGCGCGTCCTCCTCGGTGGCGCGCCGCCGCTCGGCGAGCCGCTTCTCGACGTCGGCGAAGCGCTGGGTGTCGAACAGGCGGCCGAGCAGCCGGCCGCGTGCCTCGGCGTCGGCGCGCAGGAACCGTGCGAAGTCGCCCTGCGGCAGCAGGACCACCTGGCAGAACTGCTCCCGGCTCATCCCGAGCAGCTGCGTGATCTCCTCGCCGATCTCCTGGTGGGATCGGCTGAGGTCCTTCCAGGAGCCGGCGTCGTACTCCCGCAGCCAGGTCTGGGCCTTGTCCAGCGTGGTGCCCGTGCCGCGCTTCTTGGGGCGCTCCCAGGGCGGCTGCCTGGTGATCTCCAACCTGCGCTCGGCGACGGTCAGTTCGAGCGTCACGGACGTGCGCGTTCCGGGCGCGGCGTGGTCGCTGCGCAGGGCGGTGCCCTGGCCGGTCTGCCGGGCGCCCGGCACGGAGCCGTAGAGGGCGTAGCAGACGGCGTCCAGGACGGACGTCTTGCCCGCGCCGGTCGGCCCGTGCAGCAGGAAGAGGCCCGCCGCCGACAGTGCGTCGAAGTCGACGCTCTGGGCGCCGCCGAAGGGACCGAAGGCGGTGATGTCGAGGCGGTGCAGCCTCACCGGGCCACCTCCCGCAGGGTCCGGTCGGCACGGACGGCGTCGAACGCGTCCCGCAGCACGACCCGTTCACGCCCGTCGGGCCCCGCGCCGCGCACGTGCGCCACGAAGTCCTCGGCGATCTGCTGGTCGGTGCGGTCCGCGAGGCGGCCGGCGTAGGACACTCCGGGCTCGTCCGGGCCGCGCTCGGGGGCGAACACCAGGCTGAGGGTGTGCGGGAAGCGCTCGGTGATGCGGGCCATGGGGTCGGCCGGCCGCACCGGGTCGGTGAGGGTCGCCTCCACCCATGCCCGCGCGTGCGGGGCAAGCGCCGGGTCGGCGAGCAGTTCCTCCAGCCGGCCGCTGATCCGGGCGAGCGGCCGCGGCACCGGGCAGTCGACGCGCTCGGCGGTGACGGCTCCTTGGGCGTCGAGGTCGACCAGCCACATGCTCTTGCGGTGCCCGGCTTCCGAGAAGGAGTACGCGAGCGGGGAACCGGAGTACCGCACGCGCTCGGTGATGGTCTGGCAGCCGTGCAGGTGCCCCAGCGCCACGTAGTCCACACCGTCGAAGACACCCGAGGGCACGGCCGCCACCCCGCCGGCGGTGATGTCCCGCTCGCTGTCGCTGGCCTCACCGCCGGCGACGAAGGCGTGCGCGAGGACGACGGACCGCGTGCCACGCGCGCGTGCGGCGAGATCGGCGCGGACCCGCTCCATGGCGGCGCCGAGCACCGCCTCGTGCCCCGCCTTCTCCACCCCGAACTCGTCCCTCACCAGGGCGGGTTCGAGATACGGCAGCCCGTAGAACGCCACGTCGCCGTGGGCGTCCCGGAGCACCACCGGCGTGCCGACGGCCGCGGGCTCGGTGCGCAGATGGATGCCCGCGCGCCCGATCAGCCCGGCGCCGACGCCCAGGCGGCGGGCGGAGTCGTGGTTGCCGGAGATCATCACCGTCGGCACACCGAGGTCGGCGAGCCGGTGCAGGGTGTCGTCGAACAGCTCCACCGCGGCCAGCGGCGGGACCGCCCGGTCGTACACGTCTCCCGACACGACCACCGCGTCGACGTCGCGCTCGCGCACGGTCGTGACGAGATGCCCGATGAACTCGGCCTGGGCGCCGAGCATGCTCACCCGGTGGAACGCCCGGCCGAGATGCCAGTCGGAAGTGTGCAGCAGTCTCATGATCCCCGAGACTAACGGCCGGGTCTGACACCACGGGCGGTTACTCCCGTATCGCCCCGCCATGACGGCCTACGACCGTGTCCATTACGGGCATTTGACCCTCTTTTACACGGAAAACGTCTGGAACTAGGCGTCCCCGTACGCCTCCCCGCCCAACTCGAACCCCGCCGTCCCCGCGGTCACGTCCGCGAGCCAGGCCCGGAAGGCCTCCACGTCGGCGTCCGGAAGACCGATCTCGATCGTGACCGCCTCCTCGTACCGCACGTCGCGCACGTCTCGCCCGGTGGCGCGCAGGTCGTTCTGGACCCTGCCCGCGCGCTGGTGGTCGACGGTCACCGTGGCCAGCCGGAAGCGGCGCCTGGTGCGGGTGCCTAGGGCGTCGAGGGCCTCGCCGACCGCGCCGCCGTACGCGCGGATGAGTCCGCCCGCGCCGAGCTTGACCCCGCCGTAGTAGCGGGTGACGACGGCGACGACGTACCGCATGTCGCGGCGCAGCAGCATCTGGAGCATGGGGACGCCGGCGGTGCCGCCCGGTTCGCCGTCGTCGCTCGCCTTCTGGGTCGCGGCGTCGGCGCCGATGACGTAGGCCCAGCAGTTGTGCGTGGCGTCGGCGTGCTCCTTGCGCACGGCGGCGACGAAGTCCTGCGCCTCCCGCTCGGTGGCGGCCGGGGCGAGGGCGCACAGGAAGCGCGAGCGGTTGATCTCGGTTTCGTGCACGCCCGCGCGGGCGACCGTGCGGTACTCGTCCTGCATCCGGCCAGCCTAAGCGCTACGCGCGCGTGCCTCTTTCGCCCGGGAGGGCGGGGCGGAACCACGCCGGTCTCCCGGAACCGCACCCAAGGGCCCGTCCTACTTCTTCTTCCCCCGGGGTACCAGCATCTCCGTCAGCACCGCCGCCCCGGGCCGCATCGCGTCCCATGCGCTCGCGTGGAAGGCCAGTACGGCGATCGCCGACGTGGGGAACTTCACCCGCACCCGGTCCAGCGTGTCACCGACGCCGGCCCCGGCCAGCGCCAGGACCAGTTCCTGAAGGCCGGGGTTGTGCCCGACGAGAAGCAGTGTCCGCAGCTCGGGTGCCACCGCGTGCACGGCCGCCAGCAGGTCGGGGACCTGCGCCCCGTAGAGCCCGTGGTCGTACCGGACCGGTCCCGGGGTCGCCCACTGGGCCGACGCCAGCCGCCAGGTCTGGCGGGCGCGTACGGCTGTGGAGCACAGGGCGAGGTCGGGCAGACAGTCGCTCTCGGCCAGCGCGCGACCGGCGGCCGGCGCGTCTCTGCGCCCCCGGGGCCCGAGCGGTCGCTCGTGGTCGTCGACGTCCGGCGGCCAGGCGGACTTGGCGTGCCGCAGCACGACCAGCCGGCGCAGCGGGCCGCCTCCCGCGCGCGGCTTCACGCCGGAGCTCCCAGGTCACGGGTCAGTTCGAGCCCGAGCAGCCGGTCAGCGTACGCGTAGGTCTCGAAGCGGGCACCGTCCGGCAGTCCCGGATCGGTCTCCACCCGGTGCAGGACGCCCAGCACGGCCGGCACGTCCAGGTCGTCCTCCCAGGCGGCGCGGAGCTGTCCGCGCACCTCGTCCGGAACCGGCCGGGAGGGACGCCGCGCCCAGTCGGCGACGGCCCGGCGCCAGCGGCCGAGCATGCCACGGGCCTCGGCGAGTGCCGGATCGTCCACGCGCGCGGGGACGCCGCGGCGCCGCAGGAGCAGCGTCAGGCGCAGCACCGCGGGGTCGTCACCCGGCGGCATCCCGGAACCGCCGGACACGGGCGCCACCGCGACGCACACCCCGTCGGGGCTCACCCCGCCCTCCCCCACCACATGGATGACCTGTCGCTCCCCCGGTCCCGCCCCGGCGTCGTGACGGTCCTCGAAGGGCCGGATCCCCAGTGCGGCGGCGGCCGACCGCAGTTCCGCCCGGCCGCGCTCCCCGGGCAGCAGCCCCCACACCGGGGTACCGCCCAGTTCCAGGGCGCGGACCAGCACGTCCGCGACGAGCAGGACGCGCAGGGCGGTGGGCTCGTGGGCGGGTGCGTGGGCCTCCACACACGTCAGTCCCCGCCGGGTCGTGGAGGCGTCGACGGGTTCTCCGGTCCGGGCGTCGATGATGCGCAGCACGCAGTGAGCCTAGGCGGAGCTGCGGCCGTTCGCACGGCACGCGTTCCGGACAGCGCGGGGGATCTCGTCTCTCCGGGAGGGAGGCCCCGGGCTCCCGCACAGGCCGCGGGAATCATGGCGTGCGCTCGTCCGTTGCCGAGGGGTGACGAGAAGACGACTCGGCCCGAGGAGGCCCCTGGTGTACGGCGACGACGCTACGGTCCGCAGGATTCTCACCGAGCTCGGCGACACCTGGGCCGTTGTGGGCCTGTCGCCCAACCAGGCGCGGGCGGCGTACGGCGTCGCCCAGGCGCTCCAGCGGTTCGGCAAGCGCGTCGTGCCGGTGCACCCCAAGGCGGAGACGGTGCACGGCGAGCAGGGCTACGCCTCCCTCGCCGACATCCCCTTCGACGTGGACGTGGTCGACGTCTTCGTCAACGCCGACCTCGCGGGCGCCGTCGCCGACGAGGCGGTCGCCAAGGGCGCCAAGGCCGTCTGGTTCCAGCTCGGCGTCGTCGACGAGGCCGCCTACGAGCGCACCCGCGCCGCCGGTCTCGACATGGTGATGGACCGCTGCCCCGCCATCGAGATACCGCGCCTCGGGTAGCGGGCGCCAGAGCGAGCCCGCCCACGCCGCACTCCGCCCGAGCGGCGCCCGTGCTCGGCCGCAAGCGGCAGCCCGCCCGGCGCACCCCTTCTCCCGCACCTCGTCCGCCTGACAGGTCACCGTCATAATGCTCGGCGTGGCCATACCTTCCCCCCACCTCAACTCCCCGGCATCGCAACGGCGTCCGGTCGTCGTCGTGGGCGCCGGGCCCGCCGGACTGACGCTCGGCAACGTCCTGCGGGCCGCGTCCGTCGACTGTGTCGTGCTGGAGGTGGAGAGCAGGGCGTTCATCGAGCAGCGGCCACGGGCCGGAGTGCTGGAGGAGTGGGCCGTGCGCGGCCTGGAACGGCGCGGTCTGGCGGGGAACCTGCTGGAGCGGGCCCAGCGGCACACCGAGTGCGAGTTCCGCTTCGCCGGAGGGTGTCACCGGCTGTCGTACGCCGAGCTGACGGGGCAGCACCACTGGATCTATCCGCAGCCGTTGCTGGTGACGGATCTTGTGCGTGAGTACGCCGACGTGCGCGGCGGCGACATCCGGTTCGGCGTGCGGGACGTCCGGCTGCACGACCTGGACACGGACCGCGCGGCGGTGTCGTACGTGTGCCCGGAGACCGGCGAACGCCGGGTGATCCCCTGTGACTTCGTCGCCGGCTGCGACGGGGCGCGCGGTGTGACGCGCGGTACGCTGCCGCCGGAGCGGGTCCGCGTCGCGCGCCACGACTACGGCATCGGCTGGCTGGCGCTGCTCGCCGAGGCTCCGCCGTCGTCCGACTGCGTGGTGTTCGGCATCCACCCCCGCGGCTTCGCCGGGCACATGGCGCGCAGCCCCGAGGTCACCCGGTACTACCTCCAGTGCCCACCCGGCGACGACCCGGGGAACTGGTCCCACGAGCGGGTCTGGGCCGAGCTCCAGCAGCGGCTGGGGGCACGGGACACCCCGCCGCTCACCGAGGGCCGGCTGATCGAGAAGCGGGTGCTCGACATGCACAACTACGTGGTCGAGCCGATGGCGTCCGGGCGCCTCTTCCTGGCCGGTGACGCGGCCCACCTCACCGCGCCGATCGCCGCCAAGGGCATGAACCTCGCCCTGCACGACGCGTTCCTGCTGGGCGACGCGCTCGTCGCCCAGCTCACCGAGGGCGACGCGAGCGGGCTGCACGGCTACTCGGCCGACTGCCTGGGGCGGGTCTGGGACTACCAGGAGTTCTCCCGCTGGCTGTCCGACGTGTACCACGGCACCGCCTCGGGCGACCCGTATCACGCGGGCACCACTCTCGCCCGGCTGCGCCGCCTGTTCACCTCACCCGCCGCCGCCTCCGCCTTCGCGCAGCAGTACCTCGGCATGGACCCGGGGCTCTGAACCCGTCCGGCACGCCGGCCGGGCGTCAGTCGTGCTCCGGCCGTCCGGTGAGCCGGTGGTCGGCGTGGTTCAGCGCCTCGTCCACGACCCTGCGCACATGGCCGTCGCGCAGGGAGTAGATCACCCGGCGGCCCTCCTTCCGCGTGGTCACCAGCCCGGCCAGCCGTAGCCGCGCCAAGTGCTGGCTGACCGCGGGCCGCGCCGCGCCGCAGGTCGCGGTGAGCGTCGAGACGTCGGCCTCGCCCGTGCTCAGCGCGTGCAGCAGGGTGAGGCGGGTGCGGTCGCCGAGCAGGGCGAGGAGTTCGGCGGCGAGCGTGAACTGTTCCTCGCCCGGGGTGCGCGGGTGCGCATCGTGCGCAGATGACAGGTGCATGCGTGCGCTCATACGCACATAATGGCGGTCCGGTCCGGGTACGTCCACCACCAGGGCCGCGCGCCCGTCGCCGCCATGCACCGGAAGGGGATCGCCGTGAGTGACCGGCACCATCACGAGCACGATCACCACTCCCCCACCGGCCTCAGGCATCGCCTGGGCCACCTCCTCACACCGCACTCCCACGACCCCGCCGGCAAGGTCGACTCCGCCCTGGAGTCCTCGGCACGCGGCATGCGGGCGCTCTGGGTCTCGCTCGCGGTGCTCGGCGCGACCGCGCTCGCCCAGGCGGTCGTCGTCGTGGTGTCCGGATCGGTCGCGCTGCTCGGCGACACGGTGCACAACACCGCGGACGCGCTGACGGCCGTACCGCTCGGGATCGCCTTCGTGCTGGGCCGTCGCGCGGCGACCCGGCGGTTCACCTACGGCTACGGGCGCGCGGAGGACCTGGCGGGCATCGTGATCGTGCTGACGATCGCCGCGTCCGCCGTGTTCGCGGGATGGACGGCCGTCGACCGGCTGCTCGACCCGCGTCCGGTGCAGCACATCCCGGCGGTCGCCGTGGCGGCTCTGGCCGGTTTCGCGGGCAACGAGTGGGTGGCCCGCTACCGCATCCGCGTCGGCCGCTCGATCGGCTCGGCCGCGCTGGTCGCCGACGGACTGCACGCGCGGACGGACGGATTCACGTCGCTGGCCGTGCTGCTGAGCGCCGGGGGTGCGGCCCTGGGCTGGCAACTGGCAGACCCGGTCGTGGGGTTGGCGATCACGGCGGCGATCACGCTGGTGCTGCGGGACGCGGCCCGGGAGGTGTTCCGGCGAGTGCTGGACGCCGTCGACCCGGCGCTGGTGGACCGGGCCGAGCGGGCGCTGCGCACCGTGCCGGGCGTGCAGGACGTGGGCGAACTGCGGATGCGCTGGATCGGCCACCGGCTGCGGGCCGAGGTGGCGCTGGTGGTCGACAGTGAGGTGACGGTACGTCAGGCCCACGCGATCGCCGTCGCGGCCGAACACGCCCTGCTGCACGCCGTGCCGAATCTCACCGCGGCCCTCGTGCACGCCGATCCGGCGCACACGCCCGGTGCGGCGGACCCGCATCTGCCGCTGGCCCACCACGCCTCGGCGTGAGGCCCCCGGGTCAGGCCGTGCCCAGTCCTTCCAGGACCACCGCGCCCGGCAGTTCCGCGAAGGCCTTGCCCGGCACCAGCAGCTTGCCGCGCCGCCTGCCGCTGCCGACCAGGACGTACGGCAGGTCGGCCACGGCGGAGTCGACGAGCACCGGCCAGCCGGCGGGCAGCCCGATCGGGGTGATGCCTCCGTACTCCATGCCGCTCTCACCGGTCGCCATGTCCATCGGCGCGAACGAGGCCTTGCGGGCGCCCAGCTGCCGACGGACCACGCCGTTGACGTCGACGCGGGTGGTGGAGAGCACGACACAGGCGGCCGGCGTGGTCTCGCCGCCCCGCTTCCCCGCGACGACCACGCAGTTGGCGGACTGCTCCAGCAGCTCGCGGCCGTAGTGCTCCACGAAGACGTCGGTGTCGGCCCACCGCGGGTCGGTCTCGACGTAGACGATCTGCCCGGCGGGTACGCTGCCGCGCCAGTTCCGCACGGCCTCGGCGACCGGGGCGGTCAGCTCGTCGAGGCAGTCGGGCGCGGGCGTCGCCCGGTCGAAGTGTCCGATGGGTGCGCGCATGGCGGCACGCTAACAGCCCCCGCCCGAGGGGTGACGGCGCGTCTCAGTGCACGGGCGGCACCGACACGGCCAGCACCATCTCCATCGGTACGGCGCCCTGATTGCCGTACGCGTGCGGCAGCCAGGCGTCGAAGGAGGCGCTGGCGCCGGCCGGTACGGCGTGGCCGACGCCGTCCACGGTGAGCGTCAGCTCGCCGGCGGTGACGTGCACGAGTTCGACCGTGCCGGCCGGGTGCGGGTCGGAGGAGCTGCTCTCGCCCGGCATCAGCCGCCAGTCCCACAGCTCCAGCGGGCCGGGGGCCTCGGTGCCGGCGAGCAGCCGGTTGTAGCTGCCCGCCTCGGTGTGCCACATCCTGACGGCCTGATCGGCGGGGACGACACGGACCTTGGGGCCCTGCTCGTAGTCGAGCAGGGTGGTGATGCTGATCCCCAGCGCGTCGCCGATCTTGACGACGGTACCGAGGCTGGGGTTGGTGCGGGCCTGCTCGATCTGGATCAGCATGCCGCGGCTGACCCCGGCGCGGGCGGCGAGGGTGTCCAGGGTGAACCCGCGCTCGGCGCGCCAGCGCTTGACGTTCCGGGCCAGGGACTGGGTCAGCAGGTCGAGGTCCGACACATTCCGTCCATCAGGTGAGGCGGTCAAATATTCTGCATGACAGGGTTCATCAGAATGAACTATGGTGTGCTGCACCGAATCGTTCACTGAACTGTACTGCGAGGCGACTCGATGACGGCACTCTTCGCCCTGGCCACCAGCCTCCTGTGGGGCCTGGCCGACTTCGGCGGCGGACTGCTGACCCGGCGCACGCCCGCGCTGACGGTGGTCGTCGTCTCGCAGTCGATCGCGGTGGTGGTGCTCGGCGCCATCGTGGTCGCGACCGGGGCCTGGAGCGAGGCCGGTCCGCAGCTCTGGTTCGCGGTGGCCGCCGGCCTCGTCGGGCCGGTGGCGATGCTCTCCTTCTACAAGGCGCTCGCCCTCGGCCCGATGGGTGTCGTCTCACCGCTCGGGTCGCTCGGCGTGGCGGTTCCGGTGGGCGTGGGCCTGGTTCTCGGCGAGCGTCCCGGCCTGCTGCAGGTCGCCGGCATCGTGGTCGCCGTGGCCGGGGTGGTGCTCGCGGGCGGGCCGCAGTTCACAGGGGCGCCGGTACAGCGGCAGGCCGTCCTGCTCACCCTGCTCGCGGCGTTCGGCTTCGGCGCGGTGATGGCCCTGATCGCGGAGGCGTCCACGACGCTCACCGGACTCTTCCTCGCCCTGTTCGTCCAGCGCGTCACCAACGTCCTCGCGGGCGGCACCGCCCTGTACGTCTCGGTGCGGCGCGGCTCCCCCGCCCTCCCGGCCGAAGGATTCCCCTGGGGCTCGCTCCCGGCGCTGGCCTTCGTCGGCCTGGCGGACGTCGCCGCCAACGGCACGTACTCCATCGCCGCCCAGCATGGCCCGGTCACCGTCGCCGCCGTCCTCGCCTCGCTGTACCCGGTGGTGACGGCACTGGCCGCACGCGGCCTCCTCAGCGAACGGCTGCGCGCGGTCCAGGCGGCGGGCGCCGGACTGGCCCTGGCCGGCACCATGCTGCTGGCGACCGGCTGAGTCAGGCCTCCGGCTCCAGCTCGGCCAGCCGCTCCGCCGTCTCCTCGTCGAGATCCGCGAGCGCCCGCAACTGCTCCGGGGTGACACCGTCCGGTATCGGCACCGGCGCCGGCGTCCGCAACGGCGGCTGCCAGCCGTCGACGGCCGTCCAGCGCCGTACGACCCGGGCGGGCGCCCCCGCCACCACGGCGTGGTCGGGCACCAGCCCCCGCACCACCGCGCCCGCTGCCACCACCACGTTCCGCCCGATCCGCGCGCCCGGCAGGATCACCGCGCCGGTGCCGATCCAGCAGCCCGGCCCGATTTCCACCGGTTCCATCCGCGGCCACTGCTTGCCGATGGGCTGGTGCGGATCGTCGTACGAGTGATTCGTTGACGTGACGTAGACATACGGCCCGAAGTAGCAGTCGCTGCCGATGGTGACCGTCGTGTCGGCGATGACGTGGCTGCCCCGGCCGAGGACCACGCCGTCGCCGATGCGCAGGATCGGTTCCGGGCCGAGGTCGAGGTCGGGCATCAGACCGGCCGTCAGGGTGACCTGCTCGCCGACGATGCAGTGGGCCCCGAGGTGGATCCAGGGTTCACCGAAGACCGTGCCGAGCGGGAACGCGAGCCTGGTACCGGTTCCGATCGCACCGAAGCGGAACCGTCCGGGGTGCTGCGCGGTGACGGACGCCGTGCGCTGCACCCAGGCCCAGCCCGCGTGGACGGCCCGCTGCACTTGGCGGCGGCGCCAGGACGAGAACGTGTTCTTGCGCTTCGGCACCCGCTCACGGTACTCAGCGCGCGGTGCTGCCATGAGGGCACCGGCCTGTGATCTTCGCCCCACGGCCGTGGCGTACCGTTCCCTCGTACTCGACGACGAGGGAGCTGAGCATGACGCACCAGGCACTGATCACCGGCATCGGCGGCAAGGAGCCGAGGGTCGATCAGGAGGCGTTCGTCGCCCCGACGGCCGCGGTGATCGGGGACGTGACGCTGGGGGCCGGGGCGAGTGTCTGGTACGGGGCCGTGCTGCGGGGGGACGTCGAGCGGATCTCCGTGGGTGCGAGCAGCAACGTGCAGGACAACTGCACGCTGCACGCCGATCCCGGGTTCCCGGTGAGCGTCGGTGAGCGGGTGTCCATCGGGCACAACGCCGTGGTGCACGGGGCGACCGTCGAGGACGACTGCCTGATCGGGATGGGGGCGACCGTGCTCAACGGCGCGGTGATCGGGGCAGGATCACTCGTCGCGGCTCAGGCGCTGGTGCCGCAGGGGATGGTGGTGCCGCCGGGGTCACTGGTCGCGGGGGTGCCGGCGAAGGTGCGGCGGGAACTCAGCACGGAGGAGCGGGAGGGGGTCACGCTGAACGGGACCATGTACGCCGAGTTGGGCAAGGCCCACCGCGAGACGCACGAGGGGTGACGGCGGCGGGCTCTCCGCGAGCCACGCACGGGCACGGGCAGGCACACGGAGGGAGATCGCCGCGACGCGCGGGAGCAACACGGCGGCGAAGCCCCCGCGCCTGCGGCCGTCCCCCTACTCCATGGCGCCGACGGGCTCCGGCGCGGCTACCGTCCTCGACTCCGAGACCTTCTTGGCCTTGCGCTTCATGATGAGCATCGAGGTGACGCCGACCAGGACCGCCAGCACCAGCCCCACCCACGAGAAGCGCTTCAGCCAGGCCTCGGCGACGACCCCCACGTAGTAGATGACCGCCGTGGTACCGCCCGCCCACAGGATGCCGCCGAAGACGTTGGCGATCAGGAACTTCCAGTACGGCATCCGCAGCACGCCCGCGAGCGGGCCCGCGAAGATGCGGAGCAGGGCGACGAAACGGCCGAAGAAGACGGCCCACATGCCCCACTTCTCGAAGGAGCGCTCGGCCGTGGCGATGTGCGCCTCGCTGAAGTGCCGCGGGTACCTCTTGCCGAGCCGGGCGAGCAGCGGCCGCCCGCCCTTGCGGCCGATCGCGTAGCCGATGGAGTCGCCGATGATCGCGCCGGCGCCGGCGCAGGCGCCCAGGACGAACGGGTCGATGTCGCCGTGCTGCGAGGCGAGCAGCGCCGAGGAGACCAGGATGATCTCGCCAGGCAGCGGGATGCCCAAACTCTCCAGGCCGATGACCACTCCCACCAGCGCGTAGATGGCGACCGCGGGTACGGTCTCGAGCCACTCCTGGACGTGCACGGCCGGTTCCTCTCCGGTTCGCGTCCCTGCGTGCGGACGGCGTGCGCCGCAGGCCAGGCGCACGCCGCGAAGCCTACCGGGTCACGATGCCCGTCCCCGGTCGCACAGATCGCACGGCTTCCCACCGCGGCGGGGTGGATGGACCGGCGGGGTGAGGCTGCGCGTCGCCGACGCGGCGGGTCTGGGCGAGCCGGGTTTCGTGGACGTCCGGCGGGCTCTCGGGCGCCCGGCGCCGTGAGCCGTCGTCGCGGTGCTGGTCGTCGCCGCAGTGCTGGTCGTCGGCGCAGTGCTGGTCGTCGGCGTGAGGGCTGCTGCCACGGTGACCGTCGTCGTTCCGCCGCTCGCCACGGGAGTCCCCCCGCCGCTCAGGGCCACCGTGCAGGTCGGAGCCCCGCTGCCCGTCGGAGTCGCGGTGCCGGTCGTTCCGCCGCTCGCCACGGGAGTCCCCCCGCCGCTCAGGGCCACCTTGCCCGTCGGAATCTCCGCGCCGGGGAGTGGCTCCGCGCGGAACGGAGTCGCCGCGCCGCTCGTGCGGCCGCTCAGCGCGTGAGTCGCGCTCCCGGTCGTCGGCGCTCCGGAGCGAGGTGTCCCCCGGCACCCCCGCGTCCCCCGCCTCGCCGGACCCTCGCGTCTCCTCGCCCACCGCCTCCAGACGCCACCGCTGTTCGGCGGACCCGTCCCGCGCGGCAACGGCCAACTCCCCGTCCTCGCCGGGGGCGACGAGCTTGCCCCTGGCCCAGCGCAGGAGCAGCTCGCCGCGCACGGTCAGGTCGTAGTGCACCCGCCCGGAGCGCGACCCACAGTCGGCCAGCCCGATCGCCGCGGCGCGGGTGCCGGAGTCGAGGCAGAGCGAAGGGGCGGCGACGCTGCGCAGTTGCCCGTCGTCCTGGTACGACCACTGCTGCGAGCCGGCGGTCGTGCAGACCGCCAGGACGGCGACGGTGCCGCGCCCGTCGAGGCAGCGGCCGACCGCGAGGTTGCGCAGACGTCCCCGGGCGACCTCGGCGGGCCGTTCCACCAGGACCGCTGAGGGCGTTCCAGTGGTCGGCTCCTCGGACGGCGGGCCGGGGCGGACGGTGCTGCCGCTGGGTGCTCCCCAGGTGGCGTCGGGTCCGGGGACACCGTTGTCATCGCTCCAGCCCCTGGCCGCCAGCACCGTCGCGAGGAGTGCGAGGGAGGCGAGGCCGACGCCGACGGCCACTGCCCTGGTACGGCGTCGGGGCGTGGTGAGGAAACCGGTCCGTGCGGGCCGGTGGCGCCCGCCGGCGCCTGGGCGGGCGTCGCCGGGTGGCCGGACGGCGGACAGCCGGCGCGGCGGGGGCGGTGCGGCCGGGGTGCGGCCGGGGCGGGAGTCGAGATAGCGCTGCGCGCCCCAGCCGAGCACGGTCTCGGCGAGCAGCGCGTCCAGACCTCCGTCGAAGTGGCTGAGTTGTTCAGCGGCCTGTCGGCAGTACCGGCAGCGCATCAGATGCTGCTGCACATCGGGCAGCAGGGCGCCGCCGCGTCGCATGGGGACGTCCAGGAGACGGTTGTAGAAACGGCACTCCCTGGTGGGCGCGAGTTCACGGTGGGCGCGCACGCACCCGGCCCGGAATTCCTCGTGCGCCCGCTCCAGGGCGGAGGACGCGGTAAGCGCGTCAATGCCCAGCAGACCGGCCGGTACGGATATCGGTTCCGTCTCGACCTCGGTGTGCCACAGGAGGCATTGGGAGGCCGACGGAAGGGCATGGAAAGCGCGCTCGGCGAGGCGTCGCTTTTCGGGCGTCACGGACCTCACCGCGCGCAGCCCGCGACCTCCGGTGGGTTTGCCGAGTTCCGGCATCAGGGCCGTCACATCATCCTCGGCGGCCCATTCCCTGACGGTGTTCCTGACGGTCGCCAACAGTTGCGGGCGCAACGCACCGGCCGCCGTCCTGCGGCCGAGCACCTGCTGGAACGCCGCGCTCGCGGCCATCGACGCCGAAACGGTGGACGCCGCCAGACAGATGACGGCGTACTCGTGGACCGCGCGCCAGTGCCGGGCCAGCAGCAGTGCGACGGCCCTGGCGTCGGGTTCCGGGTCGGCGAAGCGGGCGAGGAGATCGCGGTCGGACTCCCCCGGGGGTGGTCCGGGGCGCGGCGGGTACGGCGGGCGTGGGGGGTATGGGGGCAGCACTGAACCATTTCCTTCCGAGCCGAGGACGGCGCATGGAATGCGCTTCCTTCGGAAAGCAGGTGCCTATCGGTGCGTACTCATGGCCTGACCTGTGCCTTTGCTGCCCGCGGGTGGCACACCTTTGCACACGCGCCGCACCGGAAACAAGGAGTCAGAAAGCCCGGGGTTCAATGGACCGGAAATTGCCGGGTGTTACCCAAGGTATCCGCACCTGCATTCGAAGATGATGTCAGTGCGAGCCGCAACTTGTGTGGGCAGCAACCTCGTTGTCACACACGATCTCCAACTTCCCGTCAGCGCTGACCGGGCGTGCACCCGTCCGCCCCACGGGTGAAGCATGAGGTGGCCGGGTGCCGGCCCGATCGTGCTGGACGGACGCAGGGGCTACGGGGCCTCGACAGCGGAGATCCGGAACTTGCTCACTTCCGCGTCGCGGATCTGAGCCGCGTGCTCGGGCTCGGGACCCGCGCCGCGGAAGCGGGCGAGAGCCTCGTCGGTCTCCCAGCGCTCGTACACGTTGATCCGGTCCGGCTCGACCAGGTCGGCGGACAGAGCGAAATCAAGGCAGCCTGCGGCGGCGCGGGCCTGCTCGACGGCCTCGGAGCATCCGGCCAGACAGGCGTCGCGCTCGGCGGCGTCCACCCACAGCTTCCCGGCAATGATGATCACGGTACTCCCCGCGTTGCGGCTACTCGCCTGACGGTGATGTGCGGCGTGACCGCCCATCGGACGGCCACCGGACACATGGACCGCAACGGGCCGCAGGATTCATCGGTGCCGCGAGCCGTCGAGACGAGCGACAGGCCGTGCCTGGAGACGTCCGCAAGATCCCCTCGCCGGCGAAAGGCAGTTGCCGCCGTCACGCCCCTTGCAGCTCCGTACCATCCGTACGGTCCATCGGCAAGAGCCTCTCGCAGCGCCCCCTGACACCCATTTCAAGTCACCGGGCGTCAGGGAGCCCCGCTTTGCCCCAGAAGTCCCGTCAGCCGTTGGGGCGCAACGTCCACACCACGGTCATCTCCGTCGTGACCGCCCCGTCCTCCCGCCGGATGGCGACGGCCACCGGAAACTCGGGACGCTTGCCCTCGTCCAGTTCCGCGACCACCTCGGCGGCCGGACGCCCGAGGGTCGCGGTGGCCGTGACAGGGCCCAGGGCGATCTTCCTGAACGCGATCTCGGCATGCACCGGCAGCGGCACGGCCCGTGAGAGCTGGTCGCCGAACGCGGCCAGCACGATCGCGCCGCTGGCCGACTCACCCAGGGTGAACATGGCACCCGCGTGCGGCCCGCCGACGTGATTGCGGTACTCGCTCTGATCCGGCAGGGCCAGGACGGCCTTCTCCGGAGTGGTCTCCAGGTACTCCAGGTTCAGCGTGCGAACCATCGGCACCGTGGCGGCGAGCAACTCGCCGATCGACATCTGATCTGCGCTCATGGCCGCATGTTACCCACGAGTAGAGCAGGCTGACCAGAGTCATTCGATGATCGTCGTATCGTCGCGGCCCGCGCCGCCCGGAGGCACTCGCCGTAGGTGGCCCGTACTCCTGGGGCGACGGCGACGGCGAGGCGCGCCCAGGCAGGGCTGGTCACCTCCTTGATCTACGACATCTCCACGCAGCCCTACCGCGAGAAGGTCACCACGGGAGAGTCGGCTTCCTCCGCCACCGTGTCCGGCACCACCAGCAGCGTCGCGACCTGACGTCGAGGTGCCGCAGGCGGCGACTGCCCGGCAGGTCCTCGGCGCGGCAACGGCCGTACGCCACGCCCCCCGAATCCTGAATTGCTACGTCCCTGACAAAACCCGGTGACCGAATCGTGTCCCCGGCCCCACTAGGGTTACCGCTCATGTGGCCAGGACAGCAGCCGCCCGGGGGCGAGCAGAACCCGCAGGGACAGAACAACCCGTACCAGCAGCCGGGGTACCAGCAGCCGAATCCGTATCAGCAGTCGGGATACCCGCAGCCCAACCCGTATGCGCAGCAGCCGCAGTGGGGCACGCCCGCGCCGATGGGACCGCCGCAGCCTCAGCCCGGCGGGAGCGGCGGCGGCAACCGGACGAAGCTGGTAGCGATCATCGCGGCCACCGCCGTGGTGGTGACCGCCGGTGTCACCGGCTTCCTGGTCCTCGGCGGCGACAAGGACGACAAGGCCGACGGCGGCGACAAGACGAAGGCGAGCCAGTCGCCGTCGAACTCCGCGGAGCCGAGCGACTCTGCGTCGGGGTCGGACGACAACCCGCGCGGCAACGAGACCGAGAAGCCGACGGTCGACGGCTGGAAGGTCGTCATCAACCCCAAGCGCGGCGTCGCCTTCGACGTGCCGGCGGACTGGGAGGTCGAGTCGCCGGGGGTGACCATCGGCTTCGAGGACGAGAAGTCCGACAGCGGCGAACCGCTCATCGTGATGTCGGCACCGGCGTACTACAAGTCGAAGTGGTGCACGACCGACGAGAACAAGGACGGCCGGACCGAGGACACCCACCTGGCCGCCGTGGGCACCAAGGGTGCCGACGGGGCCAAGGACACCGACGAGGTCGCCATCAACACGGTGCCCTGGTGGGTCTACGGCGGCTACACCCAGCCCGACAAGAAGAGCATGAAGTTCGAGGAGAAGGCCGAGCCCTACACCACCGAGTCGGGCATCGAGGGCAGCATCGCCTGGGCCGAGTCGACGAACACGCCCCAGAAGGGCAAGTGCGCCAGCGACGGCAAGGCGGTCACGTTCGGCTTCAAGAACTCCGCCGGCGACTTCGTCTCGTGGAACTTCTACGGAGCCAAGGGCGTCACGGGCGAGGTGCCCAAGGCGACCATCATGCAGATCCTGAGCACCGTACGGCTGCACGGGGAGCCCACCGGAGGCTGACGGACAATCGGTTTGGCAAGTCGGGGGCCGGGCGGTGATAGTCGGCCGGTGAACACCGCAGCCGGAGCCTCCCGCCCCCGCAGACCCGCCTGGGCGGGGCGCAACTACAGCCTGCTGACCGCCGCCGCGGTCGTCACCCACCTCGGGAGCAACGGCGCGCTGGTCGCCGCCGCCTTCGCGGTGCTGGAGGCGGGCGGTGACGGCGGTGACGTGGGTCTCGTGGCCGCCGCCCGCACCCTGCCGCTGGTGCTCTTCCTGCTGATCGGCGGCGCCGTCGCGGACCGGCTGCCCCGCCACCACGTGATGGTCGCGGCCAATGCCCTCAACTGTGTCTCGCAGGCGCTGTTCGCCGTACTGGTCCTGGCCGGCGAGGCCCAGCTGTGGCAGATGATGCTGCTGAGCGCGCTCGGCGGTACCGGACAGGCGTTTTTCAGCCCGGCCGCCGAAGGCATGCTGATGTCCTCCGTGCAGGGCGACCAGGTGAGCCGCGCGTTCGCGGTGTTCCGGATGGCGATGCAGGGCGCGGCCCTGGGCGGTGCCGCGCTCGGCGGTGCGATGGTCGCGGCGGTCGGCCCTGGCTGGGTGCTGGCCGCGGACGCGGCCGCGTTCGCCGTCGCCGGGGCGCTGCGCGCGTTCCTCGACGTCAGCCACATCCCGCCGCGCGAGCGGGGCGGCGGGCTGGTCGCCGATCTGCGGGAGGGCTGGCGGGAGGTCGCCGGGCGCCCCTGGCTGTGGGGCGTCGTCGTGCAGTTCTCGATCGCCAACGCGGTGGTCGCGGCCGCCGAAGCCGTCTACGGCCCGCTGGTCGCCCGGGACCATCTGGGCGGGGCCGCGCCCTGGGGCCTTGCACTGGGCTTCTTCGCCGCGGGCACGGTCGTCGGAGCGTTGCTGATGACTCGCTGGAAGCCACGCCGGCTGCTCCTCGCGGGCACCCTCGGCGTCTTCCCACTGGCGCTGCCCTCCGCCGCGCTCGCGGTGCCGGTGCCGGTCTGGGGACTGTGCGCGGTGATGTTCCTGACCGGTGTGACCCTGGAGATCTTCGGCGTCTCCTGGATGACCGCACTGCATCAGGAGATCGCGGAGGACAAGCTCTCGCGCGTCGCGGCGTACGACTGGTTCGGCTCGGTGGCCATGGTGCCGCTGGCGACGGCCATGGCGGGTCCCGCCGAGGTGGCGTTCGGACGGACGACGGCGCTGTGGGGCTGCGCGACGCTCGTGGTGGTGGTCACGGCGGCGGTGCTGTGCGTCCCGGACGTACGGAACTTGCGTCGCCGTTCCCACCAGGTGGCGGCCAAGGGCGCGCCGGCCGGCTCAGCCGATGCCGAACGCACCGTCGGGGGGCTGGGGTGAGGGTACGGCGTCCTCGTCCCTGACCGGCCGGGCCTGCCCGATGAACGCCCGCAGGGCGGACCCGTGTTCCACGCGGGCCGGGAAGGCGTCGGCGGCGGTGCGCCGGGCCAGGGCGGCGGTGTCGAGCGGACGGTGGGCCGCGACCAGCACCGCGTTGCCGAACCGCCGCCCGCGCAGCACGGCCGGCTCCGCGATCAGCGCGAGTTCCCGGAACAAGGTGGCGAACGTGGCCAGTTGGGAGCGGAGGAAGGCGAAGGGCGCGGCGTCGGCCAGGTTGGCCAGGTAGATCCCGTCGGCACGCAGCACCCGCTCGACCTCCCGGGCGTAGCCGACGGACGTGAACCCGGCCGGCACCCGTGAACCGCCGAAGACGTCGCCGACGACCACGTCCGCCGAGTCCCCCGGGGCACCGGCCAGCCAGTGACGGGCGTCGTCGACGTGCACCGCGACACCGGACCCCTCATCGACCGGCAGATACTCACCGACCAGCGCCGCCAGCCCCCGGTCGGCCTCCACGACGTCCTGTCGCGAGCCGGGCCGGGTCGCCGCCACGTAGCGAGGCAGGGTGAGCGCGCCGCCTCCGAGGTGCAGCACGTCGAGCGGCCGGCCCGCCCGCGCGACACCGTCCAGCACATGGCCGAGCCGCCGCATGTACTCGAACTCCAGATGCGTCGGCTCGTCGAGGTCGACGTAGGACTGCGGTGATCCGTCGACCGTGAGGAGCCAGGCCCGCTCCCGGTCGACGTCCGGCATCAGCTTGGCGATGCCGTGATCGACGGGTCGGCTGACGGGTGTCGACTCACTCACGGGCTCCATTGTGCCGGGGCGTACGGCGACGCGATCAGGCGCGCCGGCGGGCGGCGTCGGCGAGCGTCGCGTAGCGGGCGGAGGCGACGACGAGACCGGCGCGCAGGACGAGGTCCACGCCGGCGAGCGCGCGGGCGACCGGTCCGGCGCAGAGGGTGCTGACACTGAGGGCGGACGCGGTGACGTCACCCGCGAGCGCCACCGCATCCGCCCCGCGCTGAAGCCGCCGGTGTACGGAAGGTCCCGGCGCGGGTCTCGTCCATCGGTGCGGGCCCGTCGTAGCGGGTGCGGCGCAGGACGATGCCGGTGGCGTGGACGGCCATGGCGGGGCCGAGCCCGACCCACCGCGACGCGAGCCTGTGACGCGACGGGGCCGCCTCCTCGAAGGCGGCCCCGCCCCTTGCGGGCGGGTCTCAGCCCACCGTCGTCACGGTGCCCGCGCCGACCGTCCGCCCGCCCTCGCGGATCGCGAAGCCGAGGCCGGGCTCCAGGGGCACCGCGCGTCCCAGCTCCACGGTCACGGTGACGGTGTCGCCGGGCCTCGCGACTCCCACCTCACCGAGGTCCATGTCACCGACCACGTCCGCGGTACGGATGTAGAACTGCGGCCGGTACCCGGTGGACAGCGGCGTCGTACGCCCGCCCTCACGCGCCGACAGCAGGTACACCCGCGCGGAGAACCGCCGTCGCGGCACCACACTGTCCGGCGCGGCGACCACATGCCCCCTGCGCACGGCGTCCCGGGGCACCCCGCGCAGCAGCAACGCCACGTTGTCCCCGGCCTGCGCCTCGTCCATCGGCTTGCCGAAGGTCTCCAGGCCGGTGACGACGGACGCGACGTCGGCCCCGAGGACCTCGACCCGGTCTCCGGCGCGCACCGTGCCACGCTCCACGGCCCCTGTGACGACCGTGCCGCGCCCGGTGATGGTGAGCACGTTCTCCACCGGCATCAGAAACGGCGCGTCCAGGTACCGCTCGGGCATCGGCACGTAGGTGTCCACCGCGTCCAGCAGCGCCTCGACGGACGCCGTCCACCGCGGGTCGCCCTCCAGCGCCCGCAGCCCGGAGACCCGTACGACCGGGACGGAGTCACCGCCGTAGCCGTGCTGGGTGAGCAGGTCCCGCACCTCCAGTTCGACGAGGTCGATGAGCTCCTCGTCGCCGGCGTCCGCCTTGTTGAGGGCGACGACGACGTGGTCGACGCCCACCTGGCGGGCGAGCAGTACGTGCTCGGCCGTCTGCGGCATGATCCCGTCGAGCGCGGAGACGACGAGGATCGCCCCGTCGAGCTGCGCCGCGCCGGTGACCATGTTCTTCACGTAGTCGGCGTGGCCGGGCATGTCGACGTGCGCGTAGTGCCGGGTGTCCGTCTCGTACTCGACGTGCGCGATGTTGATGGTGATGCCGCGCGCCGCCTCCTCGGGGGCCCGGTCGATGTGGTCGAAGGGAACGAACGTGCCGGTGCCGCGCTCGGCGAGAACCTTGGTGATGGCGGCCGTCAGGGTGGTCTTGCCGTGGTCGACGTGGCCCATGGTGCCGATGTTCAGGTGCGGTTTGGTGCGCACGTAAGCCGTCTTGGGCATGGCGATACCTCGAAGCGTCTCGATGGTGGCTGGGACCCCGGTGACCGGCCGACCCTCCCCCTGCGGGGTCCGCCGGACGATCCGGGGAGGGTCAGCTTCGGGCGCCGTCGACAGCGGCCGGGAGGTTCAAAACGGCAGCCTTCAGGGCATCCGCGACCGCGGATGCCGCGAAGTGGAAGGCGTGCCGGAACATGAGGTCGATACTCGCCGACACCGTCGCGCGCGTCGACCGATTTATCGGGCGGCCCACGTGTCTGGGCAGGTGGCGGGCGCCACGGGTCAGGGCCCGAGGTTCTCCCACCACGGGACGGCGGTGACGAGTTGCCGGGCGACCGGCAGGAAACCGGACGAGCAGCGGCTCACCTCACGGCGCGGACAGTCGACGGCGCAGTAGTGCGCGCCTGTGTGGGCGTCGCGCGCGCCGGGTCCGCCGCGGCGGTGTACGTGGCCGTGAGCCGTGAGCCGTCGCATCGGCGTGTCGGCGAGGGGGCCGCGCGGGACACCCGCCATTCGCGCACCTGTGACGCTCATGAGACGAACCATACGGCGATCACACATATCCGTCGGTTAGTGTCGCCGAATGCTCGATGCCCACACCCGCTCTGGGGGCACCGCACCGGCCTCTCCCCGGGCCACTGCCACCGAACTCGCGGTCACCGCCACCGAACTCGCCGCCGCCGTCCCTGTCCCCGGGGGCGCCGCGGCCGTCAGTCGCGGCTTCGCCGCCCGGTGCGCGAGACTCCTGCTGTCGCCCTGGGCCCGCTTCTCCGTGCTGGTCACGCTGTTGGTCGGGGCCGCGGCGACGGTGCTGCTCTTCGAGCCGCAGCGGTTGCTCGCGCACGGCTGGCCGCCCCAGCTCGGCGGCGTCGTGGCGGCGCTGGTCTTCGCGGTCGCCTACGGTCTGATCACCGTGGCGTTCGTGCCGCGGCCGCTGCTCAATCTGGCGGCGGGGGCGCTGTTCGGCTCCGAGCTGGGCATCGCCGCGGCGATCGGCGGCTCGGTGGTCGGCGCGGGGATCGCCTTCGGACTGGGCCGGTTCCTGGGTCAGGAAGCGCTGCGTCCGCTGCTGCGCGGCAAGTTCCTGAAGACCGTCGACCGGCAGTTCAGCCGGCACGGCTTCCGCTCGATGCTGGCGGTGCGGCTCTTCCCGGGCGTGCCGTTCTGGGCCGCGAACTACTGCGCCGCCGTCTCCCGCATGGGCTGGTTCCCGTTCCTCCTCGCGACGGCGCTCGGCTCGCTGCCGAACACCGCCGCGTACGTCGTCGCCGGCGCCCGGGCCTCGACGCCGACGTCGCCGGTGTTCCTGATCGCGATGGCCGCCATCGCGATTCCGGGGCTGGCGGGCGCGGTGGTGGCCTGGCGCAAGCGCCACCACCTGCGCGGCTGACGCACGCTCAGGAGACCCACCGCGGCTGACCCACGCGCAAAGGGCCCACCAGCGCCTGAAGCATCAGGACGCCGGGTGGCCGGGGTGGACGTCGTAGACGTCGAGCCGCCCGCACATCCCGAACCTCCCTAGCGCGGCCGGCTGCTCCGCCTTCACGAGGGCGTCCGCCAAGTGGGACACGTCACCCCTCTCCAGCCGGTCGAGCTGCTCCCCCGTCGCCGTCGCCGCCGCCTCGGCACCCCGCAGCCAGCGCTCCCGCCACTCGGCGAGCCGGGGCCGCACCAGCGCCCCCGCGGCCCGGTGGAACTCGGCCAGCGCCTCGGGGCCGGACGCGCGCAGCACGCGGTAGCCGTCCAGGGCGACGTCGCGCCGGGCGCGGGCGACGCGCTCCTGCTCGGCGGCGGACGCGTCCGCCGGGATCGTGGTGACGGCGGCGTACGTCTGCGGGTCGGCCAGGTACTGCGGCGGCAGGGTGAGCACCGCGTCGCCCGCCTCCGGCAGCCCGCTGTTCTGCATCAGCACGGTGATGCGCAGGCGGTCGTCGTCGACCAGCCGGTGGATCGTGCCCGGCGTGAACCAGGCGACGGTCCCGGCGGCCAGCGGTGTGACCTCGTACCCGGACGCCGTGAGCGTCTGCACCGCGCCGCGGCCGCCGGTGACGACGTACGCCTCCGAACAGGCCAGATGCAGGTGGGGAGTTCCGCCGCACACCCCGTCCGCGGCCTGCCAGTCGTAGACGGACAGGTGGGACACGGCGACGCCGCCCGGCAGTCCGGTGAAGGGGCCCGGTATCCGCTCGGTGTTCACCACGGGTGCTCCTCCAAATACCTGGCGATCCCGTCGCGCTCCCAGGCACCGTCGGCGACGACGACCCGGTAGCGGCGGGCGAGGGTGTCGCCCGGGGCGAGTTCCAGTTCCTCGTGGAAGGCCCAGGAGGGGGCGACGGCGGCGAACGGCTCGCTGCGGACGAACCAGTGGGCGGGGGGGCCGCCGCCGGCACCGGTGTGGTCGTTCTCCGGGGCGTGCGCGAACACGAGGGTGGCGTGGCCGTCGACGCCGTCGTGCTCGCCCGTGTAGGCCAGCCAGGGCGCCTGCCGGCCCATCAGGCCGGGACCCTCGCCGTCCGGTCCGAGGACGCGCCCTTCGCGGAAGGCGCGCGGTCCCCGCCAGAACGTTCGCCCACGCCGAAGTCGCGCCATTCCCCGGCCTGTTCGGCCGGCACGTCCGGTGCCGGCGTGATCCGCCAGTCGGCGTTGGCGTGTCCGTACAGGTGGGTGAGTTCGACGGTGGCGCGCTCGCAGTCGACCCGGACACGGCTCACCTCGTCGGGGCTGAGGACGGAGCTCACGACCGTCGCCATCGCGCCGTTGTCGAAGCGGACGAGGGCGGTCGAGACGCCCTCGGTCTCCACGTCGTGCACCAGCCGGCCGGCCATCGCGCGCACCTCGCTCCACGGCCCGAGCAGATCGAGCAGCAGGTCCATCTGGTGGATGCCGTGCCCCATGGCGGGCCCGCCGCCCTCGGTGTGCCAGCGGCCGCGCCAAGGCACGGCGTAGTAGGCGGCGTCGCGGTACCAGGTGGTCTGGCAGTGCGCGACCAGGGGGCGGCCCAGGGCCCGTTCGGCGAGCAGCCGGCGCACATGGGCGGCGCCCGAGCCGAACCGGTGCTGGAAGACGATCGAGGCGTACGGCCCACCGGCCGTGCCCTCCGCGGCCTCGACGGCGTCGAAGTCGGCGAGCGTGGGCACGGGCGGCTTCTCGCACCACACCCAGGCGCCGGCGCGCAGCGCGGTGACCGTCTGCTCGCGGTGCAGTGTGGGCGGTGTGCAGATCGTCACCAGGTCGGGCCCCTGCTCACGCAGCATCCGCCCCATGTCGGTGTACGCGTACGGAAACCGGCCTTCCGCACAGAACGCCTCGACGGCGGCGGGTTCGATGTCTACCGCCGCGACGACCTCCTCCCCGCCCTCTGCGGCGAGCAGCGTCAGCGCGGGGAGGTGGCAGTTACGGGCGATGCCGCCGGTGCCGATGACTGCGGTTCTGACGGGACGGGCGGGGACGGGGGCGGAGGGGGCTCGGAGGCTGTCGGGGTCGGGAAGGCGGCCGGCTGCCGTGGCCGTCGAGGGTGTGGGCATGAACCTGATCAGCACTCCTCCGGGGTCTCGGCACGCGGCAAGCCGATAGCAAGCGCTTTCCCCAGTGTGCAAAGTAGGCCCGCCGCGGCGGCGGGTCAACACCCGGAGCCGAGCACCTCGATCGGCTGGCAAACCCCTGCTGTCGGGCGTGTCGGCGCGGGACGCTACGCTGCCCCTCAACACACCCGATCACCGCGCGCGCGGGCGGGGCGTGTCCTCCGTCCGTTCCACGATCGGCACTTGGACTCCGTACTTCATGTCTTGGTTCGAATCACTCATCCTCGGACTCGTCCAGGGGCTGACCGAGTTCCTTCCCGTGTCCTCCAGCGCACACCTGCGCCTTACCGCGGCCTTCTCCGGCTGGGAGGACCCCGGGGCCGCCTTCACGGCGATCACCCAGATCGGCACCGAGGCCGCCGTGCTGATCTACTTCCGAAAGGACATCGGCCGCATCCTGTCGGCGTGGACCCGCTCGCTGTACGACAAGGCCTGGCGCAAGGACCAGGACGCCCGGATGGGCTGGCTGGTGATCGTCGGCTCGATCCCGATCGGTGTGCTCGGCGTGACGCTGAAGGACCAGATCGTCGGCCCCTTCCGTGATCTGCGCATCACCGCCACGATGCTGATCGTGGTCGGCCTGATCATGGGTGTCGCCGACCGGATGGCCGCCCGCGACGAGACCGGCGGACGGCACCGGGCGGCCAAGGAGCGCAAGACGCTCAAGGAACTGGGCGTGCGGGACGGCCTGATCTTCGGCCTCTGTCAGGCGATGGCGCTCGTCCCGGGCGTCTCCCGCTCCGGCGCGACCATCACCGGCGGCCTGTTCATGGGCTTCACCCGCGAGGCGGCGGCCCGCTACTCGTTCCTGCTCGCGATCCCGGCGGTGATCGCCTCGGGCGGATACGAACTCAAGGACGCCCTGGAAGGCGACCATGTGACCTGGGGGCCGACGATCTTCGCGACGGTGGTCGCCTTCGTGACCGGCTACGCGGTGATCGCCTGGTTCATGAAGTTCATCTCGACCAGGAGCTTCATGCCGTTCGTCTGGTACCGCGTGGCTCTCGGCATCGTGATCATCGCGCTGGTCACGTTCGGCGTCCTGAGCCCGCACGCGGCCGAATCGGCCGGCTGAGCGAAGCGCACGGCCCCCGGGGATCCCCGGGGGCCGTTGTCCTTCGGGGTCCACGATCTGCGACCGCCGACCCGCAGTTCACCGATCCACCACCCCCGGGCTCCTCGCATCCGCGGGATGCGCGTGCGGCGCCGTATGGGCCGTGACCGAGCCCATACGGAATGAGTAGCCGTCCGGTAGCGCGGTGTCAGCGACTGCCCCTACGCTTGCTCGCATGTCCCCCCATTCCCCGACCCCTGGTTCCATGCGGTCCGCCGCCGAGGTCAACGAGCAGATCCGTGCGCTGTGGACGCGCTCGGGCGGCTCGCTGTCGGCGCAGGAGCGGGCGGAGTACGAGCTGCTGGTGGTCGAGTGGGCCGCGGCGATCCGCGGCGCGGTCGCCGAGGCGGCCTGAGCGCGGAATCCGGGGCCGCGCCGGCGTACGGGGCCGCCTGACCGGCGCTCACCGCCGGGGCGGGCCCTGCCGAGCGTCCGGAACCAGGTGCGCCAGCTCCTCCTCGGCCGCCGGATACGGCCGCTCCTCGGGCAACAGCCGCGTCGCGCGCGTGAGTTCACCGGATCGCACCAGGCCGTGGATCTCCCTGGCCAGCGGTGTCACGTCCTCGATTCCGACGATCCACTCATCGGCGTACCGAGCGGCCGCCTCTCCGGCGAGTCCCATTTGCAGCGAGCGGTGCAGCAGCGGGGTGAGATGCAGATCACGCTCCGGGTCCCACTGCACGCGAACGGGCGCCGCCCTCAGTTGCTCCCGCCACGCCTCCCGGCCGACGTGCAGCCCGGCGGCGTAGTGCGAGAGGCAGGCGTGCCGCAGCGCCCAGAGGAAGCCCTCGCGGGTGATCTCGACGGCGAGGACGGTCTCCTGGTTCTCCTTGGTGCCCCAGCCGCAGCGGTACATCATCCACAGGAAGGAGGGCTTGACCCAGGTCATGCGCTCACGCTTCCACGTACCCGGAAACCGGCCCGAGCGCGCCGCCGGGCGGCCGATGCCGGGGTGGTACGCCTGGTAGACGGTGAGCGTGGAGTCCGTGTGCCTGGCTCGTACGCGGAATTCCGGCTCGGGACGGGCGGTCTGTCCGTTCACGACGGACAGCCTCGCGCGGGCCGCGGGGCATGACCACCGAATATCGCGGCACGCCCTCTTGGCGCGGCCCGTCCCGTGCCCAACACTGAGCCGATGACGCAGCGCGTGGAGCTCGCGACCGTGATGGACCGGCTGGCCGTCGACGGTCTGGTCACCGACTACGCCGTGGCGGTGGACGACGGCGACTGGGAGGCGTACCGGAAGCTGTTCACACCGGACGGACGGGCGGACTACCGCTCGGCCGGCGGCATCGAGGGGGACGCCGCCAGGGTCGCCACCTGGCTGGCGGAGAGCATGCGGGCGTTCGCCATGCGCCAGCACCTCATCGTCAACCGCCGGGTCCGCTTCGGGGTCCTGGAGCGGGACACCGGGGACACGGCGCAGGTCCAGGCCGACTACGTCAACCCGATGCGTCTCGCAGGCGACGGCTCGGCGGCGCCCGACTTCGTGTGCGGCGGCCGCTACGCCTTCGGGCTGCGGCGCACCGACGACGGCTGGCGGCTGCACGAGGTCGTCGTACGCGAGAAGTGGCGGCGTATGCCGCAGGGGTCCGGGGTACCTGTGATCGACTGAGCGGGCCTACTCCCTGGCGGGACCGCCGGCTGCGCGCACACTGGAAGCACGGGGGGAGGGAGGCGCCGTATGAAGTCGCTCGGCCGCCGGCTCGACTCCCCGTGGTGGCGTTCCGCGGCCGCCGCGCTGGCGGGCGCCCTTCCCATGCTCGCCTTCCCGGCCCCGTCCCTGTGGTGGTTCGCCCACGTCGCCCTGGTGCCGTGGATCCTGCTCGCCCGCACCGCCCCGACCGGGCGGCGGGCGCTGTACGACGGCTGGTGCGGCGGCCTCGGCTTCATGCTGGCCGTGCACCACTGGCTGCTGCCCAACCTGCATGTGTTCACCTTCGTCATCGCCGCCCTGCTCGGCGCACTGTGGGCGCCGTGGGGCTGGCTGGTCCGCCGGTTCCTCGGCGGAGTGCCGTCGCCGGGCCGGATCGCGGTCGCGCTGCTGGTGCTGCCGTCGGGCTGGCTGGCGGTGGAGCTGGTGCGGTCCTGGCAGGGGCTGGGCGGGCCCTGGGGCATGCTCGGCGCCAGTCAGTGGCAGGTCGAGCCGGCACTGCGGCTGGCCTCGGTGGGCGGGGTGTGGCTGCTGAGCCTGCTGCTGGTGGCGGTCAACGTCGCGGTCGCCGTACTCGTCTCGGTGCGGGCCGCCCGGATACCCGCTCTGGCCGCCCTGCTCGCCACCGCCGTGGGCACGTCGGCCGCCTGGGCATGGGCGCCGCGTCCGCACCTCGGCGGCGAGGCCCGGGTGGGCGTCGTACAGCCCGGTGTCATCAGCGGCCCCGGCCCCCGCTTCGACCGCGAGGAAGCGCTCACCCGGCAGCTCGCCGGCCAGGACCTCGACCTGATCGTCTGGGGCGAGAGCAGCGTCGGCTACGACCTGGCGGACCGGCCCGACCTGGCGCGGCGCATCGCGGCGCTGTCCCGCGAGACCGGCGCCCCGATCCTGGTGAACGTCGACGCCCGCCGCTCGGACCGGCCCGGCATCTACAAGAGCTCGGTCCTGATCGGCCCCGACGGCCCGACCGGCGACCGGTACGACAAGATGCGGCTGGTCCCCTTCGGCGAGTACGTCCCGTTCCGCTCGCTGCTCGGCTGGGTCACCTCCGTGGGCGAGGCCGCGGAGGAGGACCGCAGGCGCGGCACCGAGCAGGTCGTGATGAACGCGGGCGGCGGGCTGCGGGTCGGCCCCATGGTCTGCTTCGAGTCGGCGTTCCCCGACATCAGCCGCAGCGTGACCCGCGGCGGCGCCGACCTGCTGGTCGCACAGTCTGCGACCTCGACGTTCCAGGAGAGCTGGGCGCCCGCGCAGCATGCCTCGCTGGCCGCGCTGCGCGCCGCCGAGACCGGCCGCTCCATGGTCCACGCGACCCTGACCGGTGTCTCCGCCGTCCACGACCCGGAGGGCCGGCGGATCGGCCCGGCGCTCGGCACGGCGGCGAGCGCCGCGCAGGTCTACGAGGTGCCGCTGGCCGACGGGTTCACGCCGTACGTCCGCCTGGGCGCCTGGCCGGTGTACGTCGCCGTGCTGGTGCTGCTCGCCCTGGCTCTCGCCGAGGGCGGTCGGGCGGTCAGGCGGCGCCGCCGGAACGCTCCAGAACCGCCATCACCACCCGCTCGCACAGTTCGTGAGTCGCCAGCGCGTCCCGGGCGCTGAGCGGCTTGCCCGCGCGCACCGCGTCGAGGAAGCCCAGCACCGCCTGCTCGATGCCCCGTTGCCTGGCCACCGGGACCCAGTCCCCGCGCCGCCGCAACGTCGGCTGGCCCTTGTGGTCGATCACCTCGGCGAGGTTGATCACCTGCCGCTTGGTGTCCTGACCGGAGACCTCCAGGATCTCCTCGGCGGATCCGCTGAGCCGGTTCATCACGCCGAGCGCGGTGAAGCCGTCCCCGGCGAGCTGGAGCACGACGTGGTGCAGCAGCCCGTCCACGATCCGGGCGCGCACGGTCACGTCGTCGATCTGGCCCGGCACCAGGAAGCGCAGCGTGTCCACGACGTGGATGAAGTCGTCCAGGATCATGGTGCGCGGCTCTTCGGGCAGCCCGACCCGGTTCTTCTGCAGCAGGATCAACTCGCGCGGATGCTCGGCGCACTGCACGTACGCGGGTGCGTGCCGGCGGTTGAAGCCGACGGCGAGGCTCACGCCCCGTTCCTCGGCGAGCTGCACCAGCCGCTCGGAGTCGGCGAGTTCGTAGGCCAGCGGCTTGTCGACGTAGACCGGGACGCCCGCCTGCAGCAGCCGGGTGACGATCTCTGGGTGCACGAGGGTGGGCGCGTGCACGAAGGCGGCGTCGAGGTCCTGGGCGAGGAGGTCGTCCAGGGTGCCGTGGCGCTGCGCGGGCGGCAGGTGGAGGCTGTCGGCCACGCGGTTCAGCGTGGCGGGCGTCCGGGTGTGCAGATGCAGCTCGACCCCGGGCTGGACCCCGAGCACCGGCAGATACGCCTTCTGCGCGATGTCACCGAGTCCGATGCAGCCGACCTTCACGGGGGCTCCTTCACTGCTTGCCTGCGGGGGTCTGCCCGGAAGCATACGGCGGTCCCGGCTGACGCCGGTCGGCGATACCGCCGACGCCGCGCGGGGAAGGCCTGGTCCGGCCGTCGGCGGTGCGGCGGTCACGGCGTCGTGCACGGCCGTTCCGGCCTGGCGGCTGATCGTGTGCGAAGGGGTGGCGTCGCGTGCTGGTGGAACGCCTTGGTGAATCATCCGGCGTGAGCGAGGATGCGCTCATGACACAGGAGCGCAGCGAGCCGGCCCAGGACGCCGGCGAACGGGCCATGCTGGAGGGCTGGTTGGAGTACCACCGGCAGACCCTGGCGTGGAAGTGCGAGGGGCTGAGCGACGCGCAGCTGCGGATCGCGGCCGTGGAACCGTCCGAGCTGTCCCTGATGGGGCTGGTGCGGCACATGGCGGAGGTGGAGCGGGGCTGGTTCCGCAAGGTGCTGGCCGGTGACGACGTGGGGCCGATCTACTACACCGAGGAGGACCGCGACGGCGAGTTCCATCTCACCGAGGCCGACACCTGGGCGGAGGCGTACGCGACCTGGCAGGCGGAGATCGCGGTCGCCCGGCGCAACGCCGCCGGTTTCGGCCTGGACGACCTCTCCAAGGGCCGCAGCCGCCACACGGAAGAGCCCTTCAGCCTGCGCTGGATCTACACCCACATGATCGAGGAGTACGCCCGCCACAACGGCCACGCGGATCTGATCCGCGAGCGCGTGGACGGGGCGACGGGCGACTAGGCCTCGGCGAACGACGAGGCGGCATCTGCCCGCGCCGGAGCCCGCGTGCGCGCCGTGACACTGCAGGGCCCGGCCGTTCGGGCCTGTGCGGCGGACGGCTGGCGGGCACTGGCCCGAGCCTGAGCAGCGGTCGGGCGTCGCAGTCGCCGGCGCGGCCTGGGCCGCCGGGCGCAGGCCCGGACCGCGTGTCCGCGGCCCCGGGCTGCGGGCCCGACGAATGTCAGCCCAGCGGCGCCCGCCCCTCCCCGCGGGGGCGTAGTTCACCCGTCCGGAGCAAACTGCGCCCGTCCGTCGGGCTCAGCGGAGCGGGAGCCACCAGAGTGGCGCGGGTGCATCGAACGACGACCACCGCGACGCTGCTCGTCACCGTGGCCCTCTCCGCCGTCTCCGGCTGTGTGACCGTCCAGCGGGGCCCCGCCACCGCGGTGCCGGCGCCCGCCCAGCCGTCGGCATCGCGGACCGACGGCCGCACCGGACCGCAGATCGCGCAGGCACCGGCCCGCGAGGCCCTGGAGTTGACCGGCCCGTCCCCCCGCCCCGGCACCGCGGCGCCGGGGCCACGCCACCCGGCCACGCGGGCCCCGTCACCGGTGCAGCGCGTCCCGTCGCGGCGCGCGGAGTCCGCACCGCGCTCCGAGGCGCCCCGCCCGGAGCCGCGACGCCCGCGGCAGCAGCCACCGGCCGCGGTCCCGGACGTCTCCCCCACCATCGGCGGAACCGGCGACGTGTGCGCCCTGGGCAGGGAGTACGGCGGCTGGCGCCCGGACAGCCCGGAGGCGGCGATCTGCCGGCAGACGTACGGCCGGTGAGGCGGCCTCGCCGGCGCCGCTACGGCCGCTGCCGAGGTGGCCCCCAAAGGCCCCCGCCCGGCGAACCCCCGTCCCCGAGCCGCAGCTCCAGCCGCCCGATGGCCGCCCGCACCCCCTGGCCGTACGGATCGTCGGCCAGCGCGTCCGCCGCTCCCCGGGCCCGGCGCAGATGGGTGCGGGCGGCGCCCGAGCGGCCGAGTTTGACGTAGTCCGCGGCGAGGTTCAGGTGCAGGGAGGGGTAAAGCGCGCGCACCGCCGGGGCTCCCTCGTGGGCCGCGAGCCGGTCGTCGGTCAGCTCCTCGGCGGCTCCCAACGCCCGCAGGTCCCAGGCGAGTTCGTCGCTGGGGTCGTCCTGGGCGTCGGCCATGTAGTGGGCGAGGGTGCAGCGGTGCAGGGGGTCGCCGTCCTCGCCGATCTCCGCCCACAAGTCGAGGTAGCGCTGCCGGGCCTCCTCGCGGTCGCCCGCGTGGTGCAGCATGACGACCTGCCCGATCCGCGTCATCACGGCATCCGGCGCCGCCTGCTCCTGTTGCTCCGACACCGCACCCTCCGCGCGCTCAACGGTCTTCCGTCCGTGCCGACGCTAACGGCCGCCACCGGCAATCCCGGCGAGGCGGGGCCGACCCGGGACGCCGGCCGGCCCTGGCCCAACCGGATCAGGCCGGGTCGGCGAGGTTCGGGATGCGCCAGTCCACCGGGTCGTGCCCCTGCCGCGCGATCGCCTCGTTGATCTGCGTGAACGGCCGGGAGCCGAAGAACTTCTTCGCCGACAGCGGCGAGGGATGAGCACCCTTGACCACCACGTGCCGGGTCTCGTCGATCAGGGGCAGCTTCTTCTGCGCGTAGTTGCCCCACAGCACGAAGACCGCCGGGTCGGGGCGCTCGGCCACCGCGCGGATCACCGCGTCGGTGAACTTCTCCCAGCCCTTGCCCTTGTGCGAGTTGGCCTCCCCGGCCCGGACCGTCAGCACCGCGTTGAGCAGCAGCACACCCTGCCGGGCCCACGGCATCAGATAGCCGTTGTCCGGGATCGGCAGGCCCAGCTCCTGGTGCATCTCCTTGTAGATGTTGCGCAGTGACGGCGGGGTCCGCACGCCGGGGCGGACCGAGAAGCACAGGCCGTGGCCCTGGCCCTCGCCGTGGTACGGGTCCTGGCCGAGGACCAGGACCTTGACCCGCTCGTACGGCGTGGCGTCGAGTGCCGCGAAGACCTCCTCACGCGGCGGGTAGACGGGACCGGCAGCCCGCTCCTCCTCCACGAACTCCGTGAGCTCCTTGAAGTAGGGCTTGTGCAGTTCGTCGCCCAGGACCCCGCGCCAGGACTCGGGCAACATGGCGATGTCGGTCACGTCAACTTCCTTACGGTGTGCGGTCGGTTCCAGAGCTCAGAACCTACCGGCGACCACTGACAACGGCCGTCACGGGCCGCCTCACCAGCTGGTCTTCCGGGACAACTCCCACACCATCATGATGGTCGACGGGTCCAGGGCGCGCTCGGCGCCGGAGATCTCCACACTCGCGGCGACATACTGCTTGCCCTGCCACAGCGGCAGCAGCCGTGCGTCCTTCACGAGGATCTGCTGGGCCTCCTCGAAGTCGGACTCCACCTGGGCGCGGTCGCTCTCGCGGCGGGAGCGGGGCAGCAGCTCGCCGGTGATCTTGGGAGCGGGGTACGGCGTACCGAGGGCGTTCTGTTCGCCGACGAAGGGCGCGATGTAGTTGTCGGCGTCCGGGAAGTCGGGGAACCAGCCGCGCCCGAACACCGGGTACTCACCCTTCTGGTACCCCTCGACGTAGGTGTTCCAGGGGCGGCTCTTCAGAGTGATCTTGAACAGGCCGGAGGCTTCCAGCTGCCGCTTGAGCTCCTGGAACAGCACGGCGGTCTCGGAGCCGTAGCGGTCGGTGGTGTACCAGAGGGTGAGCGGGACCGGCCCGTCGATACCGTCCTCGCTGAGGATCGAGCGGGCCTTGTCCTGGTCGGGGTCGCCGAAGTTGTCGAAGAAGCCGGTGGTGTGGCCGGTGAGACCCTTGGGGACCATGGAGTACAGCGGGTCGACGGTGTCCTTGTAGATCGTGTGCGCGATCCTCGGACGGTCGACGACCTGGGCGACGGCCCGGCGCACGGCGGGCCTTCCGGCCCACTCGTCCTTCGGGTTGAAGACCAGATAGCTGATGTCGGCGCCGGCGCCCTCGACGAGCTGGAGGCTCTCGTCGGCGTCCCTGCTCTGGAGCGCGACGATGTCGTCGGCGGCGAGACCGCGGTAGGTCACGTCGATGTCCTGGTCGCGCAGGGCCTTGACCATGGCGCCGGAATCCTGGAAGTAACGGATCGTGACAGCATCGTTTCTTCGGTCGGCGAAACCCTTGTAGCTGTCGTTGCGCACGAGTTCGGCCCGCGCGCCCTCGTCGTAGGAGTCGAGGACGTACGGCCCCGAGCCGGTGACCCCGCCGTCCTCGCGGAGCTTGTCGGCCGGGTAGTCGTCGGGGTCGACGACGGACATGGCCGGGGTGGCGAGCACGAACGGGAAGGTGGCGTCGGCGGTCTTGAGGTGGAAGACGACCTCGCGGTCGCCGAGCGCCTGCACCCGGTCCAGGCTGCCCAGCAGGCCGGCGGGGCCGCCCGGTGCGTTGATCGCCAGGATCCGGTCGATGGAGTGCTTGACGGCCTGCGCGTCGAGCGTGCCGCCGTCGGAGAAGGTGAGCCCCTCGCGCAGCTCGCAGCGGTACACCCGGTTGGCGCCGTCGGTGAACGCACAGTTCTCGGCGGCGTCGGGCTGGGGCGTGGTGGTGCCGGTGGGGTAACTCAGCAGCGTCTGGTAGACGTTGCGGAACAGCTCCCAGGAGCCGTCCCAGGAGGCGGCCGGATCCAGCGTGCTGGGGGCGCTGGTGGTCCCCACGACGATCGGTCCCCCCTCGGCAGGGTCGCCGTCCGAAAACATGCTGCACCCGGCCAACAGGGATATGGAAGCGATCGCCGCCACTTGCCGCAGGCCTCGGTTCCGGTTGAACACGCGCACGCTCCTCGATCTGCCATACCAAGGGTCGGCAGACCCTATCGCAGGCATGGACGGCCTGAAACGTTCTTGCGCGAGCCCGGTGATCACCGTCTGAATGACGACGTTGTCATCACCCGGAACGGCGCCGAATTGCCGACAGGGGCGCCGTTTTCGTCAACAAAATCGCGTCACGCGCTCTCGATTGACGCAGCGGCGCCCCTGTCCGAAAAGACCCGATCCGCTCAGCCCACCCCGGCGTTGAGGAAGATGCCGCCGTCGACGACGAGCGTCTGGCCGGTGATCCAGTCGGCCTGCGCAGAGGTGAGGAACGCGGCGGCACCGCCGATGTCGGAGGGCACGCCGAGCCGGCCGAGCGGGTAGGCGGACGCGGCCTCGGCCTCCCGGCCCTCGTACAGGGCCTGCGCGAACTTGGTCTTCACCACCGCGGGGGCGATCGCGTTGACCCGCACCTTGGGCGCGTACTCGTGCGCCAGCTGGAGGGTCAGGTTGATCATCGCGGCCTTGCTGATCCCGTAGGCGCCGATGAAGGGCGAGGGGGAGAGACCGGCGACGGAGGCGATGTTGACGATGGCGCCGCCGTTGTCCTTCTGCCAGGCGTGCCAGGTCTTCTGGGCGAAGCCGAGCGCGGAGACGACGTTGGTCTCGAAGACCTTGCGTGCCACGTCGAGGTCGAGGTCGGCGATCGGCCCGAAGACCGGGTTCGTACCGGCGTTGTTGACCAGGTGGTCGATCCGGCCGAAGGCCTCCATCGTGCGCTCGACGGCGACGGCCTGGTGGTCGAGGTCGTGGGCCTTGCCCGCGACGCCGATGACCCGGTCGGCGCCGAGCCGCTCGACGGCCTCCTTCAGGGCTTCCTCGTTGCGGCCGGTGATGCAGACGCGGTCACCGCGTGCCACCAGTGCCTCGGCGACGCCGTAGCCGATGCCGCGGCTGCCGCCGGTGACGAGGGCGGCCTTGCCGGAGAGTTCAGGCAGTTCAGTCATGTCCGTGCTCCTTAGTCGAGCGGTCCGCCGGCGACGTACAGCACCTGGCCGGAGACGAATCCGGCCGCCTCGCCCGCGAAGAAGGCGATGGCGTTGGCGATGTCGTCCGGTTCGCCGACGCGCTGGACCGGGATCATGGAGGCGGCAGCGGCCTTGAAGTCCTCGAAGCCCATGCCGACCCGCTCGGCGGTGGCTGCGGTCATGTCGGTGGCGATGAAGCCGGGGGCGACGGCGTTGGCGGTGACGCCGAACTTGCCGAGCTCCTTGGCCAGCGTCTTGGTGAAGCCCTGAAGACCGGCCTTGGCGGCGGAGTAGTTGACCTGGCCGCGGTTGCCGAGGGCGGAGGAGGACGACAGGTTGACGATGCGGCCGAAGCCGGCGTCCACCATGTGCTTCTGGCAGGCCTTGGACATCAGGAAGGCACCGCGCAGGTGCACGTTCATGACGGTGTCCCAGTCGGCGACGCTCATCTTGAACAGCAGGTTGTCGCGGAGCACGCCCGCGTTGTTGACGAGGATCACGGGCGCGCCGAGCTCCTCGGCGACGCGGGCGACGGCCGCCTCGACCTGCGCCTCGTCGGAGACGTCGCAGCCGACGGCGATGGCCTTGCCACCGGCCGCGGTGATCTTCTCCACGGTCTCCTTGCAGGCGGCCTCGTCGAGGTCGAGGACGGCGACCGCGCGGCCCTCGGCCGCCAGGCGTACGGCGGTGGCGGCGCCGATGCCGCGTGCGGCACCGGTGACGATCGCGACCCGCTGCTCAGTGGTGGACATTGCTGCTTCTCCTCGCCCTTGGGATGCGGCTCAACGGCACGCTCATCGATGAGCGACCGCTTAGTACCTTCAGCAGACGTGACGCTAGAAGCCCTGGCACGCGGTGTCAACGGCCCATCGGGTGCATGTGATCCATCACCTCACCAGCAGGTCGAGCAGCCGTTCGGTCTCGGCCGCCGGATCGAGGGTCAGCCCGGTGTGCACCGGTCCGGGCTGCACGACCGTGGAGCGGGGCGCGATCAGCCAGCGGAACCGCCGCCCGGCGTCGTCGCCCGCCGCCTGCCCGGCGTCCGTCCCGCCCCCGCAGACGCCCTCCACCGCACGCAGGGCCGCGCGCACCCCGGCCACGTCCGCGTCCGGGTCGAGGGCCAGCAGCCGTGCCTCGTCGAGGTGGGTACGCGCACCGACGTAGGACCTGGCGCGGCAGTACACGAGCACCCCCGCGTTGATGCACTCGCCGCGTTCGACGCGCGGTACGACCCGCAGCAGCGCGTACTCGAACACGTCCCGGCCGCCGCCCTGGCCGGCCCGGGTGATGTGGCGCTCGCTCACTTGATCCCCTCGATGCGTTCGTGGATGACGGCGGCGCGCGCGAGCAGGGGCCGCGCGTAGGCCCGGCGCAGGTCGTCCGGTGTGTCGAAGCCGGGCTCGCCGGCCAGCCAGGCGCCGGGGATCTCTGCGGTGACCTCGGCCAGCAGTTCCTCGGTGACCAGCGGCGCGAGCGCGGCGGCGGCCGCGGTGACGTCCGGCGCGAAGGTTCGCAGGGCGTGGTCGCGGGCCTCGTACGGACGGGCGGCGGAGGCCTCGGCGCCGGGCCAGTTGTGCTGCCAGATCATGGTGGCGCCGTGGTCGATGAGCCACAGGTCGCCGTGCCACACCAGCAGGTTGGGGTTGCGCCAGGAGCGGTCGACGTTGTTGACCAGCGCGTCGAACCAGACGATCCGCCCGGCCTCCTCGGGGCCCACCGCGAAGGCGAGGGGGTCGAAGCCGAGCGCGCCGGACAGGAAGTCCATGCCGAGGTTGGTGCCCCCGCTGGACCGGAGCAGGTCCTGGACCTGCTGGTCCGGCTCTCCTAGCCCGAGGAGCGGGTCCAGGCCGACGGTCACCAGCCGGGGCACACGCAGGCCGAGCCGACGGGCGAGTCCGCCGCAGACGACCTCCGCGACCAGGGTCTTGCGCCCCTGCCCGGCGCCGGTGAACTTCGTCACGTACGTCCCGAAATCGTCCGCCTCGACGAGTCCCGGCAGCGAGCCGCCCTCACGCAACGGCGTGATGTAGCGGGTCGCGATGACTTCCTTGAGCATCGCCCCAGGTTACTGTCGTGTGGGCGCCGTAGGGCCCGGCCTGCCGCTACCGCGTGACGGCCGTTCCCGCCAGATCTCGATCGAGTGAAGTTGGGCCCGGCCACTGAACTTCGGCCGCCCGCCGGCCGTACTGCTGAACAGATCAAGGGATCACCCAGCGCCTGTGGAAGGGAATGCCAGCATGCCCAGCCAATCGCTTCACACCGAGTCGGGTCCGGCCCGCCGCACCGTCATGGCGGCGGCCGGGGCCGCCGGGCTCGCCGTCGCGCTGACCGCGTGCGGGTCGGGCGAGGAATCGTCCGGATCCGGCGCCGGATCCGACTCCCCGGCGGACCCCGGGTCCGGCGCCGCTGCGGGCGGCGCCGCCCTCGCCAAGACGTCCGAGATCCCCGAGGGCGGCGGCAAGGTCATCGGCGACCTGGTGGTCACGCAGCCGGCGGCGGGCGAGTACAAGGCGTTCTCCTCCAAGTGCACCCACCAGGGCTGCGCGGTGAAGGACGTCAAGGACGGTGTCATCATCTGCCCCTGTCACGACAGCCGGTTCTCCGCCACCGACGGCAGCGTGCAGCAGGGTCCGGCGACCCAGCCGCTGGCCGCCTCGGAGATCACCGTGTCCGGCGACGAGATCCGCCTCGCCTGACGTCAGCGGCGACGCGGCCGTTCCCAGCAGCCGAGCACCTCGTCCGTGGTCGCGACCGTGGCGACCCATGCGAGGGTGTTGCGGATCATCGCGGGGGTGTACTCGGGGGGCACCCCCGCGACGGCGTCCACGGGCACCACTGTCGTGTAGCCGCGGTTCACCGCGTCGAACACCGCGTTGGGCACGGCCACGTTGGCGGAGACACCGGTGACGACCAGCGTGCGGCAGCCCAGGTTGCGCAGCAGCGGGTCGACGTCGGTGCCCTGGATCGGCGACAGGCCGTGCAGCCGCCGTACGACGAAGTCCTCCTCGGTGACCTCGATCGGTGCCGCGACGCGCACCGCCGTGGTACCGGCCAGCTGCTGGACGGGCAGCCGGTCGGCGGCGCGGAAGAGGCGGGCGTTGCGGTTCGCGCCGCGGCCGTCGGGGCGGCGTTCGGCGACGGCGTGGATCACCTGGACGCCGCTTCGGTGAGCCGCGGCCACCAGCCGGGCCACATTGCCGAGTGCGCCCGAGGAGCGGAACTCCTTCGCCAGCTCCGGCAGGGCGCTGTCCGGTCCGACGACGCCCTGCTGGCACTCGACGGTGAGGAGCACCGTGGTCGCGGGGTCGAGCAGTTCGCTGAGCTGTTCGAACGACGGCACGGCGCCCCCTCGTGGCCGGCGGTGTGGGAAGCCGGTGAGATGAACCACCATTGCACAGGGACGGACGACGGGCCATCCTTTTCTGACATGCCGTCAGTTGTCGTTCGTCCGAGGGGAAGTCGAGGGGAAAGACATGACAGCCACTCAGCGCCGGGGCCGCAAGATCATGATGACGGCCGGCGAGCTCGACGAGTTCCTGACCGGCCAGCGCACCTGCCGGGTCGCCACGGTCTCGGCCGACGGGGCGCCGCACGTGAGCACGCTGTGGTTCGCCTGGGACGGTACGTCGATGTGGCTGTACTCCGTGGTGCGCAGCAAGCGGTGGGCCGATCTGCGGCGCGATCCGCGGGTGGCGATCGTGGTCGACACCGGTGAGGAGTACGACGAGCTGCGCGGCGTCGAGTTGTCGGGGACCGTCGACTTCGTGGGCGAGGCCCCGCGCACCGGGGAGCTGTGCGCCGAACTCGACCTGCCGGAGACCTTGTTCGCCCGCAAGAACTTCGGCCTCGAGGAGATGCCGCACGACGGACGGCACGCGTGGATGCGGCTCACGCCGTCGAAGACGGTGTCCTGGGACTTCCGCAAGCTCGGTTCCCTGTAGCGCGGCTCAGCCGACGCACTCCCCCGCCGCCCGCAGCGCGGCCACCGCCGCCCGGATCGACGGACGGCGGTCGGCGTCCGCCCGCCAGACGACGTACACATGCCGCCGCACGCGCTGCTTCAGCGGCACGGTGACGACTCCGGCGGGCATCGGGTGACGGCCGAGCAGCGGACAGATGCAGACGCCGAGCCCGGCAGCCACCAGCGCCAGCTGGGTGTGCGTCTCGGCGGCCCGGTGACCGAGGATCGGCTCGACACCACGCGAGCGCAGGGTGAACATCAGCCACTCGTGGCAGAACTCGCCCTGTCCCCAGGTGATCCACTCGTCCTCGGCGAACTCCCCCAGGTCCACCTCGTCCCGGCCGGCGAGGGGATGCCCCTCGGGCATGGCCACATCGGCGGGGTCGTCGAGGATCGACGCCTTGACCAGGCCGTCGGGCAGTGCCATCGGCTTGTTGTACCAGTCAAGGACCACCGCGAGGTCGAGGTCGCCGCGCACCACGCCGTGGATGCCGCGCTCCGGCTCCAGCTCGCAGGTGCGCAGCCGCAGCGCGGGGTGGGCCGTGCGCAGCGCGGCGAGAGCGGTGGGGAACAGTCCGCGGGCGGCGGTCGGGAACGCCGACAGGCGCAGCTCGCCCGCGACCTGGCCGCGCTGCGCCTCCAGGTCGGACTGGGCGAGGGCGACCTGCGACAGGATGCGTGACGCGTGCTGGGCGAGCAGCCGGCCGGCGTCGGTGAGCCGGACGCCCCGCCCGTGCTTGGCGAGCAGCTGCTGGCCGACCTCCCGCTCCAGCTTGGCCAGTTGCTGGGAGACGGCCGAGGTGGTGATGTGCAGCCCCTCGGCCGCACCGCTCACCGAGCCGTGCCGGGCGAGCGCGTCGAGGGTGCGAAGACGGTCCAGGCTCAACATATAAGCGATGCTACGAGATACAGCGTGCGAAATCTCGCTTGTTCTACAAGGTCATGCCCCCGCATGGTTGCTTCCGTGACCACCGCCACGACCGACGCCACACGCACGCCCGTCCGAGCCCCCGCCCGCCGCACGATCGACTGGAGAATCCGCTTCGCGGCCCTGTCGCTGGTCTGGGGCTTCAGCTTTCTGCTCATCAAGGTGGGCACCGACGGCTACGCCCCGTTCCAGGTGACCCTCGGCCGGCTGGTGTTCGGTACGGCGGTGCTCGCGGCGGCGATGGCCATGAAGCGCCGGCGGCTTCCGCGCGGGACGCGCACCTGGGCCCACCTGACGGTCGCCGCGTTCCTGCTCAACGCGCTGCCGTTCTCGCTGTTCGCCTATGCCGAACTGACGATCCCGTCCACGCTCGCCGGCATCTGCAACGCCACCTCACCGCTGTGGGGCATGGCCCTGTCACTGATCGCCCTGTCCGAGGACCGGCCCACCCGAGTCCGGGTCGCCGGGCTCGGCCTGGGATTCCTCGGCGTGCTGACGGTGCTGGGTGCCTGGCAGGGCTTCACCGGCGTCGATCCCACGGGCACGGCCCTGGCGCTGCTGGCCTCGCTCAGCTATCCGATCGGCTGGATCTACGTCCGGCGCACCCTGGCCGGATCCGGCGAGCCCCATCTGTCCCTGACCGGGGCGCAGTTGCTGCTCGCCACTCTCCAACTGGCGGTTGTCACCCCGCTGTTCACGAGTGCGCCCACCCGGTTCCCGGTGCTGCCGTCGCTCGCCGTCGTGGCTCTGGGCGCCCTGGGCACGGGCCTGGCGGTGCTCATCCAGTACGGCCTGGTCGCCGAGGTCGGGCCGACGACCGCCCAGATGGTCACCTACTTCATCCCGGTCGTCGCCACGGCCGCGGGCGTCGCCGTCCTGGGCGAGTCCCTGGCGTGGCCGACGCCGGTCGGGGCGGTGATCGTGCTGGCGGGGGCGGCGTTGACGCAGGTGCGGCCCAAGACGTGACGCGGAGGCGGCCGGCCACTCCTGGGATGAACCGGCGCTCAGTCCTTCGGCGTGCCGATCCGCAGCCGGTTGCCGTCGGGGTCCCCCAGTTCGATCTCCCGGGCCCACGGGGCCTCCTGCACCGGCACACCGAACTCGGCGGCGACCTCGTCCACGTCGGTCAGCCGCAGGTAGACCAGCGTGTCCGGCCGGGCGTCGCCGGTGTGCTCCGACAGGAACAGGCTCACCGGCCCCCGTGCGACCTCCACGAACGCCGGCAGCCCCGGCTCGAAGCGGTGCTCCCACTGCTGGGCGAACCCCATGCGCCCGTACCAGCGGACCGCCACGGCGGCGTCGGCCACGCGCAGGACCGGGATGACGTCCTCGTTCATGCGGCCATGATCTCAGAGACGTTCATCGCGCCGTGGTTCCTCAGACGTTCATCGCGCCGTCGTTCCTCAGACGTTCACGACGCCACGGCACCGGACACGTCCACCACGCCACGGATCCTGAGACCTACACGTAGCTGCGCACCGGTGCCGGGCGCACGGCGGCGGCGATCGCGTCGGCCAGCGGTTCCGCCTCGGCCTCGGTGAGCGTGGAGACGGTGACCCTGATGCCGGGTGGGGCGCTCATACGGAAGCGGGCCCCGGGGGCGACGGCCCATCCGGCGTGCAGCAGACGGGCGACGGCCGCGGTCTCGTCGGGCACCGGGATCCAGACGTTCAGGCCGCTGCGCCCGTACGCCGCCACCCCGCGCCCCGCGAGTGCGTCGATCAACGCGCCCCGGCGCCGCCCGTACGCCGCCGGGACCGCCACCGGGTCCACCGCGCCGTGCGCCCACAGATGCGCCACCGCCCGCTGCGTGATCCGGCTGACCCAGCCGGGCCCGAGCCGCTGCCTCCCGCGCACCCGGTCCAGCGTGACCTCGTCGCCGGCGAGCACGGCGAGCCGCAGGTCGGGGCCGTACGCCTTGGCCGCCGACCGGACGAAGGCCCAGTGCCGGGTGACGCCGGCCAGGGTGTGGAGGGGCTGGTCGACGATGCCGTGGCCGTGGTCGTCCTCGATCAGCAGGGCCGCCGGATGCTTGCGCAGCACCGAACGCAGGGCACGCGCGCGTGCGGCGCTCACCACGGCACCGGTGGGGTTCTGCGCGCGGCCCGTGACGACGAGGGCCCGGGCGCCCGCCGCAAGCGCCTGGTCCACCTGGCCGGGGAGCGGCCCGTCGTCGTCGAGGGCGACGGGGAGGGTGCGCAGCCCCAGCGCCGGCACCAGGTCGAGCAGGCCGCCCCACCCGGGATCCTCCACGGCGACGGCGTCACCGGGCTTGAGGTGGGCGGCCAGGACCCGCTCGATGGCGTCCAGCGAACCCGAGGTCACCGCGATCGGCCCCGCCGGTACACCCCCGGCGTCCATCCCGGCCCGTGCGAGGCGTGCCAGTCCGGGCTCCACGGGCGCCTCTCCGTACAGCACCGGCTCGTGGCCCGCCGCCTCGGCGAACGCGGCCGCCGGCGACGGCAGCAACGCCGGGTCCGGGTTCCCGGCGGCCATGTCCCGGACGCCTTCCGGAACGTCCACCGCGATCTCCTCGCGCCCGGTGGTGGCCGGTTTGTACCGCACCCGGCTGCCGCGCCGCCCGTCGGTCTCGATGACGCCGCGCTCCCGCAGGGTCCGGTAGGCGGCGGCCACGGTGTTCGGGTTCACTCCGAGCCCGGACGCCAACTGCCGCATCGGCGGCAGCAGTTGACCCGGCTTCAGCTCGCCCGCCGCCACCGCGCGCTCCACGCTCGCGGAAATCTCCGCTGCGCCCCGGCCGATGATCGGATATTCTCCTAGCACAAAGCCCATTATGCACTAGTGCAATGGAGGACGCCATGCAGGGGACCCGGGAGACGTCACCGGCCGCCGCCTACACCCCCACCGACCGGACCGTCCCCACCCGCTCACCGGAGCGCGCGTCCTACGACAAGGACCTGGTGCACGCGATACTCGACGAGGGCTACGTCTGCCACCTCGGCTTCGTCCGCGACGGCGCGCCGGTGGTCCTGCCCACGCTCTACGGCCGGATCGGCGAGCGGCTCTACGTGCACGGCTCGACCGGCTCGCGCCCGCTGCGGATGACCGGCCGGACCGGCCCCGGCCTGCCGGTGTGCATGACGGTCACACTCGTCGACGCCCTGATCCTGGCCCGCTCGGCCTTCCACCACTCGATGAACTACCGCTCCGTGGTGGTGCACGGCCTCGCCCACGACGTGACGGACCCCGACGAGAAGCGGATGGCCCTGGACGCGCTGGTCGACCACGTCGTGGCCGGCCGGTCCCGTGACTCCCGGCCGGCCAACAAGAGGGAGCTCGCCGCCACCGCCGTCATCCGCCTCGACCTCGACGAGGTCTCCGCCAAGCTCCGCACCGGCGGTGTCAGCGACGAGCCCGAGGACCTGGCGCTCCCCCACTGGGCGGGCGTGGTCCCGCTGCGCAAGGGGTACGGCACGCCCGTGCCGGACGCCGACCTGGCGCCCGGCACCGAGGTACCCGGCTACCTCAACGCGCGCTGACCCCGCGCGCCCCGCGCGCCTCGGCCACCGCCAGCCCCGCGACCGAGCCCAGCATCAGCAGCGTGCCGGCCAGGGTGGCGGTGGTGAGCCGCTCGCCGAGGAGCGTGACGGCCAGGACCGCGGCGCTGACCGGCTCCAGCAGCATGATCACGGACACGGTGGCCGACCGTACGACGGCCGCGCCCGCGAAGTAGAGGGCGTAGGCGAGGGCGGTGGGAATCGCCCCGATGTAGACGATGAGCCAGAGCAACCGGGCGGGCTCCGCGGTGTGCGGCACCAAGCCCTCCGTCAGCGCGAACGGCAGCAGGCACAGGGTCGTGACCGCGAACGCCCAGACGGTGGTGCCGGAGGCGTCGGCGCCGCCGTCGCGACCCCAGTAGCGGGTGAGCAGGGTCATCGCGCTGTACCCGGCGGCGGACAGCAGCGCGAGCGCGACACCCCACGGCCGTACGGCGGTGTCGCCGCCGCCGAGCACCAGCACGCCGAGTCCCATGAGCGCGCCGGCGACGGCCGCCACGCCGGCCCGGCCGAGCCGCTCCCCCATCGTCAGACGGGCGCCGAGCGCGATGAGCACGGGACCCGCGCCGAGGGTGACCACGGTGGCGACGGCGAGGCCGGTCGCGGAGACGGCGGCGAAGTAGGCCGTCTGGAACACCGCGAGCCCGAGGCCGGTGGCGCCGATCCGCAGGGCCTTGCGGGCCGGTGCCTCGGGGGCGGCGACGGCGCGCGGGCGCAGCTGACGGGCGGCGAGCAGCAGGAGCAGGCCGGCCGCGCAGCGCCAGAAGGACAGGGCGACGGAGCCCATGTCACTGGCGCGGTAGACCAGTGAGGCGGCCGCGCCCGCGGTCCCCCAGGCGGTACCGGCGACGATCAGATAGAGGAGGCCTCGCCCGACGGGCAGGCCTGAAGCAACAGTTGACACACGTTTCTCCGCAGTTGCGCAGGAGCGCAGAAGTTCGGGAAGGACCGCCGCTCAGCGGGGTCCGCGGACGACTTCCGCGGGCAGCACCGTGCAGCCCGGCGCGACAGCGCGGGGCTGGAGGTCCGGAGGGCCCGCCTCAGGCGGCCGGAGGCGGAAGAACGCGTGCGTCCGAATGCATGATCGGCACTCTAGGCGGCCGTTCCCCGGGCGGACAACTCACGCTCGGGCCCGCCACCGGCCACCACCGGCTCCGGCGAGCCCTTCGCGGGCGTCGACGACTGCGCGATGAACGCGCCGGCCAGGACGACCGCGCCACCCACGATCTGCGGGGCCGAGAGGTGCTCGCCGAGCAGCACCCAGGCCAGCACGGTCGCGATGACCGCCTCCAGGCACGCCACCACCCCCGCGACCTGCGGGGAGAGCCTGCGGACGGAGAGCACGCCGGTGACGTAGGCGACGACGGTGGCGATGAGCACGATCCAGGCCAGCAGCGCGGCGGCCGGAACAGCCGTGCCGTCCATGTGCGCGGCGCCCCTGAGCACGGACCAGTCCATGCCCCAGGGACGGGCCACGACGGTCAGCACGGCGGCGCCGATCAGAAGCCCGTACGCGATCACCCCGAGCGGGTCCGGGGCGTCGGTGCCTGAGTCGCTGCCCTGGTCGGACAGCACGAAGTAGCCGACCTGGCAGCAGGCGGCGCCGAGGGCGAGCAGCAGGCCGAGGGCGTCGAAGCCGAGACCGGCCCACACCTCGACCACACAGGCGAGGCCGCCGACCGCGAGCACCACGCCGAGCGCCGCGGCGCGACTCACGGGCCGCCGCTGCACGAACCGCACCCAGCCGAGCACCAGGGCGGGCGCGAGGTACTCGACGAGCAGCGCGACACCGACGGGTATGCGCGAGATCGCGGCGAAGTAGCAGGCCTGCACACCGGCGACGGCCAGCAGTCCGAACCCGGCGAGCAGCGCGGGGCGGCGGCGCAGCAGCGCGCGGTGCCGGACGGCGAGCGGCAGCATGACCAGGGCGGCGCCTGTCACCCGCAGCCACACCACGTGCAGCGGGTCGAGGCCCGCCTCGATCAGCGGCTTGGCCGCGACTCCTGATCCGCCGAAGGCGACCGCCGACCCGAGCGCGAGCGCGAGTCCGGCGCCCTTGCCGCGGCTGACTGAGCTGCTGACTGACGTATGCACCCGGACATGATGGCAGGCCACGACATGACCGTCATCCTTGATGACTCCTGTCTCACCGGCTGGACCACGGAAGCCTGTTCAGCAGCCGGCGTCCGCGCCCCCGACGCACTCCTGCGAGCCGTACCCGATCCGCACGAACAACTCGGGTACCTCCACCCCGGCGCGTTCCAGCACCTCGACGGCGCGCGACCGCGGGTCCACGACGATCCCGGCGAGCAGGTCGAGACCGCGGGCCTGCGTGTCGCCGCGGCGCGCGGCGCGCTCCCCGGCGTAAGCCATCGCGGTGGCGGCCGGCGTCGAGTGGCCCGCCGCCCCGGTCACGACCGGGATCGCGCCGGAGTCCTCGACGGTGGTCTGCCAGCGCAGGCCGTAGCCGATGCTGCGCTGCACGAGGTAACCGAGCAGGCGCGCCAGCTGCGGTTCGCTGTCGAAGGCGGCGCGCACCTCGGGGTCGTACTCCAGGAGCGAGTGCAGCAGGTGGGCGGTGTCGACCTGCCGGTCCCCGTCCCGCACAGCCCGCCTGCGGGCACCCGCGAGGACCGCTGCCAGCTCGTCGCTGAGCCTGGCATCGTTGTCCACACCGGGGTGTTCGCCGGCCTGCGGCCGGGGGATCGGGTACTGCACACCCCCTACCTCATCAGCCCCCTCGGGTCCGGTCATCCCCGGCCAGAACCATTCTGGCGTCCCACAGCCAGGGGACATCCCTGGCCGCGATCTCCTCCTCAGGGATGAGATCAGACCGAAACCGGCCATGGGGCGCGCCGTGCCGCCGAGTACCGCCGAGCGCGCCGCGCCGCACTCCGGGCGCCCCGTCGCCCACGCCCACATTTCCTGACGCATCGTCAGTATTGAATGTCGCAGACCCTGCGGCTACGTTCCGCGGCACCGAAGCCCGACACGAAGAGGTGGTCGCATGGCCGAAGTCAGCACGGAGGCACGCATCGAGGCACCCGCCGAGAAGGTGTGGGCGCGGCTCACGGACTGGTCCGCCTACGGGGACTGGAACGCCACCCACACCAGCTTCCCCAAGGGCGGCCCCACGGCACTTGAGACCGGCGCGACCTTCCTGGAGAGCATGAGACTGATGGGCTTCCCGGCCGAGGTCGAGTGGACCGTTGAGGAGCTGGCACCGGCCCGGGTACTGGCGATTCGCGGCAAGGGCCCGATGTCCGTGACGGTCGCCACGCGCTACACCCTGGTCCCCGACGGCGACGCCACGACGGTCCGGATCGACGGTGGGTTCACCGGCGCGGCGGTCTCCCTGATGGCGGGCAGCCTCAAGGACTCGGCGACGGCCGCGCTGCACGAGTCGCTGCGGAGACTGGCGGGGCTGGTGGCCTGAACCGGCGCCGCACACCGCGCCCCGAAGATGCGACGCAGCGCCCCGGGGATCGCTCCACGGGGCGCCTTGGGCGCCGTGCGGCAGGTGTCAGTGCTCGTCGGCGAGGATCAGGTACAGCTTCTTGCGCGCCTCGTTGATGACGGCGAGTGCCTTCTCACGCTGCTGTTTGTCGCCGGTCTTCCAGACCTGCCCGAAGGCCTCCATCAGACCGAAGCCGGCCTGCCGGATCTCGCCGAGGGCCTCCCAGTCGACGCCGCGCGAGGCCTCTTCCCAGGGGGCCTCCGGCCCCTCCTCGGCCGCCGTACGGCCGGCCTCCGTGAGCGAGAAGAGCTTCTTGCCGCCCTCGGACTCGCTGACGATCAGACCTTCGTCCTCCAGCAGCTGAAGGGTGGGATACACCGAGCCCGGGCTGGGCTTCCACGCCCCGCCGCTGCGCCCGGCGATCTCCTGGATCATCTCGTAACCGTGCATCGGCCGATCCTTCAGCAGGGCAAGGATCGAGGCGCGTACGTCACCGCGCCGCGCCCTCCCCCTCGGCCCGCCGCGCCCTCGTCCACCCCAGGGACCGGGACCGAAGCCACCGAACCCGCCCGGGCCACCGTGCCCGAACCCGTGCCCGCCCGGACCGAAAGGGCCGAAGGCGGCACGCAGAGCGTCGAAGTCGCCCCGGCCGTGCCGGGGGCCGTCGTGCCCGTGTCCACGCTCGTATCCGTGGTTGTGCATCGTCATCACTCCATCTGCTTGATGATCTAGCGCAGATCTACCGTTGATCTGTCGCGATGCTTCAACGATATATCGGAACAGCTCGTCCAGCAAGCCTCTGAGCCCGGCTGGGGTGGGTGATGGTCGCGCGGTGAGCGTCACTTCCCGGGTCGGGCGCTCGCCGTGTTTCGGCGCCCATCCGACCTGCTCGTCCGATCGGTCCTTCGATGCCGGGCAGGTCACGGCCCGACAGGATGGCGCCTCGCATCGCTGCCCGGAGGCCGGCTCGCCGTCCGGTCCGGTCGGGAACGAACGCGTCCCGGCCCGGCACGCACAGCGGCAGGCAGGGGACGTGCGGTCCGTCCCCCTGACCGACTTGCCGGCTACAGGACCCGCACCGCCGGACAACCGCATCCAGCCGCACCCCGAAACCGGTCCAGAGATCGCGAATTGGCCTTGGTCCGCGGGGCCGCACGGGTCCTAGCGTCGGCAGTCATGCGGATCCGAATCGTCGACGCCTTCACCGACCGCCCCCTCGCCGGCAACCCGGCCGGGGTCATGCTCCTCGACGCCTTCCCCGAGGACGACTGGCTGCAGAGCGTGGCCCTCGAGGTCAACCACGCCGAGACGGCCTTCGCCCACCCCCTGCCCGGGGGCGGTGAGGCCGACTGGGCGCTGCGCTGGTTCACGCCGGTGGCCGAGGTGGCGATGTGCGGTCACGCCACCCTCGCCACGGCCCACGTCCTGCACACCACGGGCACCCATGCGGGCCCGGTACGGTTCGCCACGCGCAGCGGCGTGCTCGTGGCGACGCCCCGCGAGGACGGTTCGATCACGATGGACTTCCCCACCGCCCCGCTCACGGTGACCGAGGTCCCCGAAGGCCTGGCCGAGGCGCTGGGCGCGCAGCCGCGGACGGCGTGCGACACGGGCCCGAACGTCGGGGACCTGCTGGTCGAGCTCGCCGACGAGAAGACCGTCCACGCCCTGCGTCCCGACCTCAGGGCCATCGGGGCCCGCTCGTCGCGTGGTGTGATCGCCACCGCCCGCGCCGCGGATCCGGCCCTCGGCTACGACTACGTCTCCCGTTGCTTCTTCCCCAACGTGGGCATCGACGAGGACCCGGTCACCGGCAGTGCCCACACCGCACTGGCGCCGTTCTGGTCCGAGCGGCTCGGCCGCGCCGAACTGACCGGCCTGCAGGCCTCGCCCCGCTCCGGCCGTGTCCGCACGGAACTGCGCGGCGAGCGCACACTGCTGAGCGGCCGGGCGGTGACGGTGATCGACGGCGAACTGCTCGCCTGGTAGGGCTACCTCGTGGACCGTCTCGGTGTCGCGGGCCCGTCTGGACGGCAGGTGCTGCCGCGCGTAGCCGACCTGAGCGTCGAGAACGCCCTCTCAGCTCAGGCGGTGGGCAGCCAGTCCACCTTTCCCGCGAGCAGGGCATAGCCCACGAACGCCCCGATGTCGAGCAGCGTGTGCGCGACCACCAGAGGGCCGACGCGGCCCCAACGCCGGTACAGATGGACGAAGACGACGCCCATCACCAGGTTGCCGATGAAGCCGCCGATGCCCTGGTAGAGGTGGTAGGAGCCGCGCAGCACGGAGCTGGCCGCCAGTGCGGCGCCGGGCGACCAGCCAAGCTGGTCGAGCCGGCGCAGCAGATAGCCGACGACGATGACCTCTTCGACGATCGAGTTCTGCAGGGCCGACAGGATCAGCACAGGGAACTTCCACCACACCTCGGGCAGGGCCTCGGGGACGACCGTGAGGTTGAAGCCGAGGCCCCGTGCGGCGAGGTAGAAGGCGATACCGGTGCTGCCGATCACCGCGGCGATCGCGGCCCCGCGCCCGAGGTCCGGCCAGGGCCGGGTGCGGTCGAACCCGAGGACCTTGAGACTCTGCCCCTCGCGCATCAGGAAGTGCGCGACCAGGGCGACGGGGACCAGCGCGGTGGTGATCCCGAACAGCTGCCAGGCCAGATCGAGCCAGGGCCGGCCCGGCGCGGCGGAGGCGTTGAGCGTGGCGGCCTGGTCCTTCAGCCCACCGGGCCTGGTGACGGACCCGACGAAGCTGATGACCGCGGACACGGCGCTGGCTCCCAGCGAGAGAGCGAGGACGAGCAGGGTCTCGTCCCGCAGCACCCGCCGCGACGGGACCCCGCCCGCCTCGGCACCCTCCACGGTTCCCGCCTCACCCTGCACGCCCGCCTCCAGCCGCGTAGTCCAGCGCACGTCTTCGCTCCAGGCACGAAGATCCCACCGGACAGCCTCGCAGACGCACCTGTGCCCCGGCTCCCGACACTTGTTCCGCCGGGTGACGCCCACCCGGCCCGGCCTCACCCCGCCCGGACCGCCGCCTCCGGCAAACCCACCGGCCACGTGTGCACCGGCTCACCCTGACGCATCAACTCGGCGTAGAGCCGCGTCGTCGCAGCCAGCGCGGCATCCCGGGAGAGCCCGCCCTCCAGGGCCCGGTGGAAGGTCGCGACCTGCCAGGACGCGCCGTTCACCCGTCGCCGGCACCGCTCGTCGATCACACCGAGATACAGGTCCCGGTCGGCCGGTTCGACGCCCCACGCGTCCAGGCCGGCTTCGGCGAGCGGCAGCAGTTCGTCGCGTACGAGAGTCACCGCGTCGACCTCGGTCGTGCCGCCGTACCGGCCCCGCCGTGGCCAGGTGAAGCGCGCCTCGATGCCGTACCGGCACGCCGCGTCGAAGTTGGCCTCGGCGGCCTCGAAGGGCAGCCGGGTCCACACCGGCCGGGCGTCCTCGGCGAGGGCACGGATGAGGCCGTAGTAGAAGGCCGCGTTGGCGAGGACGTCGGTGATGGTCGGACCGGCCGGCAGTACCCGGTTCTCGACCCGTAGATGGGGGACGCCGTCGGCGATGCCGTACACGGGCCGGTTCCAGCGGTACACCGTGCCGTTGTGCAGCACCAGCTCGGCCAGTTTCGGCACTCCGCCCGCGTCGAGCACGGCCAGCGGGTCCTCGTCGTCGCAGATCGGCAGCAGGGCGGGGTAGTAGCGCAGGTTCTCCTCGAAGAGGTCGAACGCCGAAGTGATCCAGCGCTCCCCGAACCAGGTGCGCGGCCGGACGCCCTGCGCCTGGAGTTCGGGCGGGCGGGTGTCGGTGGACTGCTGGAACAGCGGGGGGCGGGACTCGCGCCACAGCTCGCGGCCGAACAGGAACGGCGAGTTCGCGCCCATCGCTATCTGCGCGGCGGTCGCGGCCTGTGCGGCGTTCCACACGTCGGCGAACCGCCCCGGCGTGACCTGGAGGTGCAACTGCACCGACGTGCAGGCGGCCTCCGGCGCGATCGACTTCGACGTGCACGTCAGATGCTCCACACCGTCGATGTCGAGCGTGAAGTCCTCGCCCCGGGCAGCCACGATCTGGTCGTTGAGCAGGACGTAGCGGTCCACGTCGGAGAGGTTCGAGGAGACCAGGTCGTCTCGTTCGAGGGTCGGCAGAATACCGATCATCACGATTCCGGCGTCCACCTCACCGGCTTTCCGGTGGGCATATGCCAGTGACGTACGGAGTTCTTCGGCGAGCCGGTCGAATACCCGGCCGCCCAGCCGATGCGGGGCGATGTTGACTTCCAGGTTGAACATGGCGAGTTCTGTTTGGAAATCGCGGCTCGCGATCCTTTCGAGGACCTGCCCGTTGAGCATTCTGGGCATGCCGTCGTCGCCCGCGAGGTTCAGTTCGATCTCCAGCCCCATCAGGTTCTTCGGCCGATCGAACCGCTTCTCCTCCAGCAGCCGCTCCAGGCCCTGCAGGCACTGCTGGAGCTTGGTGCGGTAGCGCTGGCGATCGGACAGGTCGAACGCGCCCGCCACGACCTTCTCCCCCATCGACGCGTCCCTCCTCGGTGGGCGGGCCCGAAAGATCCGGCCGCCGGTGTCCGGGTCAGGGTGGATGATGCCCAGCCCGGGCGATCCATAACGCCCCCGGTGAACGCTCACAGCCGCTACTCTGGCCCCTTGAGCCAAGAAGATCGGCGGCACATTCACCGGGCATGACGCCGTGTGCATTTTCCGCCGTCGACGACCTCGTGAAAAACGCCGACGAGAATTGGCCGACCGCGGTGTGAGCATTTCCCGAGGTCATCGAGGTGTCCCCCCTTCGGAATCGGGATGTTTTCCACGGAACGCCGACCGAATGAACTCTTGTGCGAGTGCCCCGGAACGGTTAGACGAAACACCGCCTGAACAAATGTCGTATAAACTCGGTCGACAGGGCAGCAGGCTGGCGCCCATGGTCGGAGGAAACTGCCGTCGTCGATCACGCCCGGCAGGCCTCACACCCACATCGTCGTTCACAGACCCCGGCCCCGCCTGCCTGCCTGCCCCCGTGAGCTGACAGCGCCGTCCGCCCCGCCTACGTCGCGCCACCCTGCCTGTCGAATGAGAGGCGACCCACCATGCCGCTGCTTGTCCCCCCGGCACCCGCGCCCGCACTTCGCTCCGTCCTCACGGCCCTCGGTTCCCCCACCGCGGTCCGCGAGGCCCGAACTCCCGCCCTGCGCGCCGCCCAGGGCCCCGTCACCCCCGAGCTGCCGTTGCCGGTCCATGTGCTGGACCGGATCACCGACAAGGGCGAGCCGGTCACCCGACTGGCCGGATGGCGCTTCCTGATCCGCTCCGGCGACCATGCGGTTGCGGCGGCGGAGACCATGCTGACGCCTGACGGCTGGGCGTTCTCGCACTTCTTCGAGGGGCCGTACATCGTCTCCACCGAGCGGGCGCTGCGCCAGGCCGAGAATCTCACCCAGTCGTACCAGGCGCGTCTGCTGTCCGTGCCCGGCCTGTACATGCTCACGCTCTGGCTGCACGGGGACTGCGCCTCGGACGGCACCGCGGGCCACCCCGCGGCGGCCGATCTGCTCGTCCCGCTCGCTCCCGCACCGCCCGGCATCGCGGCCAACCGGCCGCACCGGGTCGCCGAACTGCTCCCGGTGCTGACCCTCCGGGTGCCGCCGGCCCCGCCCACGCCACTGCTCGGCTCCCCGGCCTGACCGACGGCCGGACATCGCGCAGCGAACTCCGTCTCCCGTACCCCGCCACCGGACTCCCGGCGGCGGGGTACGCCGCTGTTTCGGGCGCCTCCCGCATTTCCCGAATTTCCACCGTTGCCCTGTCGTCGCTCTGCTTTCACCACCACCGCGCAGCTCCCCGCTCGTACGAGTGCTCATTCGCTCGTACGAGCCGAAAACGCTTTCCGACCCCTCCGGACTAGCCCCATCCGGCCACCCCGAACCACCCGAAGAGACAGTGCAGTTGGGATGAACCGTCCGCGCGGGTGATGCGTCATCAACCTGTGAAGAAGCGGTGCGGCGAAATCCCTGCGGAATGACGCCCGTGGGGCAACACTGGGTTCGACCGACTGATGACAACGGGGGGGGCGGCCATGAACGAAGCTTCACGCCGCGGGACAGATACGACAGCATTCACGGACGACACGACGAAGCGAAAGATCCCTTCCATGTGCCAGCACCAGCCACCGTGCCCCACCGCCGACTCCGCCGACCGGGAATCAGCCCGTCTCGTGGCGCACCACCCGGAGCAGGGCTGGAGCCTGCTGTGCAACGGTGTCGTGCTCTTCGAGGACACCGGTGAGCTCCTGCCCGACGGCCAGATCATCGCCCCGCACCGGCTGCCGGCCGGCAGCCGGGTCATGACCGCCGCCTGAGACCGGTACGGGCGGCACACACCGCCCGAGGACAACAAGGGGCCGGACCGCGGGACGTACACCGCGAACCGGCCCCGACGCATGTCCGGGCATCGTCACTCCCCGTGTCCGCCCGCATCCGGACCGGCCACCAGCACCTCCGGGCGAGGATGAGCCGTCACCCGCCCGGAAGTCGTCGTCGAGCAGGCCGCCACAGCCCTGCGTCTTTGCTGCGGAAGTCCTCCCGCGACTCCCGCCGAACCAGCAGCCGGGCGCAGCCGTCCGCGACGGCCGCCACCGGTGGGCGGCCGAGCAACGAGGACGTGGACGGGGGTACCGAGGCGTTCGGCGACCTCGGCGAGCGGTACGCCGGCAATGCCCGAAGAGCGAGCTGCGGACCGCCCATACGCGAGGCTGAAGGCGTTCAGGCGGGTGTTGACGGCGTGTTGACGGCATCGGCAGGCCCCGGGAGTACAGCCGCGCCCCGGCCGGGTGCCCTCCGCAGGCTCAGCACCATCGTCAGGCCGCCGCCGGGTGTGTCCTCGGCGTTCAGGGTGCCGCCCATCGCCTCGGCGAAGCCGCGTGCGACCGCGAGACCGAGCCCGACGCCGGCACCGCGCGGGGCGTCGCC
>NZ_JBIDCW010000038.1:0-66183 GCF_043204795.1 Streptomyces sp. NPDC047706
CGTACAGTGCGGTCACGAGGGTGTTCAAGTTCGTCGTCACAAACGATCATGAACACCCTCTCTTGGCGCCCGCAGGCATTCGGAAAGACTCGTCTGAGGCCGGCCGTCGTCGGCCAGCTTCGCTACGTGGTCGGTCTGCTGAAGGAGAGCCGCCCGCCGTCCATCCAGCACGGCCTGTACGGGATCGCGGCCGAACTGGCCCGCCTCACCGGCTGGACTTACTTCGACGCCCGCCAGTACAACCAGGCCCGCGCCTACTTCACCGAGGCTCTGCAACTGGCCAAGGAGATCGACGACCGCCAGTTCATGGCCAACGTCCTGGCCTGCATGAGCTTGCAGGCGACTTACCAGGACAAGCCCGCGGATTCACTGGCGCTCGTGACCGCCGCCCAGGACCAGGCCCGCTCAGCCTTCGGCACGACGCCGCGAGTCCTGTCGATGCTCTCCATGCGAGAGGCATTCGCCCATGCCACGCTCGGCAGCCAGACGGCGACGCACCGAGCCATCGGGGAAGCCCACCGCCAGTTCGAGCAGATCCAGGAGAGCGACCCGGACCCGTCGTGGGTGACCTACTTCGACGAACTAAAGCTCATAGTGGACACGGGCATCGCCCACGGCCGATTGGGCGAGGCGGCGACGGCTGAACCCTTGATCGCGGACGCGTTGCGCCGGGAGGCCCGCACCAACCAGCGCGGCCGGGCGTTTCACGCTTTCTGGCTGGCACGTACGCAGCTGGACCAAGGGAAGCTCGACCAGGCGTGCGGTACTGCCACGCAGGCTCTGGAGTCCGCGTCGGCGGTGGCGTCGGAGCGGGTGTCCGGCCATCTCAGGGAGTTCTACGAGCAGTTGGCCCCGCACAGGCAGGAGCCCGTAGCCCTGGCTTTTGAGGCACGGCTACGGGCGATGCTCCCACCGGTCAGCGGATCGCTTCATCCATGAGCACGTAGAGGAGACCAACGAGGGTTCCGCTGCTGACGATCTCGCGGCGGTCGATCATTGCGCGCACCTCGCTGAGCGGGATCCACTCGATACGGTCCGACTCGTTCTTCTCGGTGGGCGGTCCCACATGGGTCGCGCCGTCCGCGCGGAAGACGTGGTGCTGAGAGTCGGTGATGCCGTTGGCCGGCTCGGCGTAGATGAGCGGCTTGATGGGGCCAGGCCGCCAGCCCGTCTCCTCCAGCACTTCGCGGGCCGCCGCCTCCTCGGGCGACTCGCCCTCCTCGACCAGGCCCATGGGCAACTCCCAGGCCCACGAGTCCGTGATGAAGCGGTGCCGCCACATCATCAGTACCTCTTGCCGGTCGTTGACGACGGCGGCCACGGCCAGGTGCCGGAGGCGAACGACGTGGTACTCCCACCTGCGCCCGTCAGGCTGTTGGACGTCGACCAGACACAGGTTCACCCACTTGTTCGTGTAGATCTGCCGTTCACCGTGGGTCTTCCACTCCATGCCTTCGGCCCCTCTCGATCGGACTCCAAGGATCTCAGACAGCTGCGGAAGAGGGCGTCAGTTCGACGCTTTCGCGTCATACTGACGAGATGGCCCGTGTATCGGTTGGAGCAGCAGAATGCCGGGCGTAGGGGGCCAAGGAAACCTCAGCTTGGGAAGCTTGGGTCTTCTGTCGGCAGTTGCTGCGTCGGCCTGCGGCGGAGCGCCCCTGGGACCTGACCTGGCTGGCACTCTGGTCCCCGTCATTCCCCGTGGTTCCCTGCACGATCTGGCACGGTTCTGGCACGACCTCTTCGTCCACTTCTAGGAGTACGGGGCGGTGCCTGGCCGGTACGATGCGCAGGCTGAGCAGTGTCCATGCGGTGGGGGAGGGACAGTGAGGATCAAGGATCCGGAGTACCCGGCAGCGGTCGAAGCGGCCGTGGAGATCCTGCGGAAGCGTGCCCGGCAGGGACAGACCATCACGTACGGGGAGCTGAGCGCCGAGTTGGCGGCACAGGGCTTCGACTCCATCCCGCCTCACCGCGGAGTCATGACCTACCTGCTCAAGGATGTCTGCCTCCACCGCAACGAAGACGGACGAGCAGCGATGCTCTCGGCGATCGTGGTGAACAAGGCCAGCCGGGAGCCATCCGACCAGTTCTCCGGCCTTGCCCGAAGTCTGCCCTTCTCCCGGTCGGCCAACTGGAGCTGGTGGGACGAGCAACAGCAGGTGTTCGCTCAGTACCGCGAGGAATGACATCGGTCCTCGACACCCGCTTTTGGAGTTCGATCTGGGCCCGGGGTGGTGGGGACTCACCTCGCGCACTGGCGCCGTACATGGCCGCTGGTTGTCGCCGCCGTCCGTGCTCGTTGATGTCAACGTTGGATGTCAGCGGAACAGCCCTGGGGCCGGGCAGACCTCCAATGGTTCATCCGGCCGGTCTGCCCAGCTCCACCAGATATGCCGATCGGCACACCGCCACAGCGACCGGCAGGTCAGCCGGCCAGCTCGTCACCACCGGTCGGCGCAGGATCCTTCGCCTCGCCCGGCACTGGCCCTGGACCGGCGACATCACCGCCGCCCTCGAACGGCTCGCGGTCCTGCCCGACCCCGGCTGACCAACAACCCACCGTCCCTGCGACAGCATCACCCGCCCCGGGCAGTGGAACCCGGCGCCCACCCGACGCGACAGCCGGGCCACCGGCCTGCCCACCATCAGCTCCGGAAAGCAAAAGGGCCCACCGACTCCGTCGGCGGACCCCCGCGAAAGATCGAGGCTAGGTTTCTACGTCACCGTGTGGGCGTGGTGCAGGAACCGGAATGACATCAGTCCGGCAGAGGGGACGTTCTAGTAGTTGTATGAACTGCTTATGTTGGTCCGGTGAGGGGGTGATCTGAAGCCCAGTGCTGCTAAGGCCTATAGTTACCGTGCCGGCGCAACACGACCCTGCCGAGCTACCTGCCGCAGCGTGCAGGTTGAGATGTGATTTCCCGGTCGGCAGGGGCGCCTCGCGGTGGCAATGTGTTGAGAGTTGTGTACAGGCAATGTGAGCATGAGGCCGTGCCGCGCGCACTCCCGAGACCATCTCGGGGTCCGGATTTGAAAAGCGGCCACCCCGAGCCATGGAGAACACAACTAATTCCGGCTGTACAGCTTGACATATCGCGGCCGCGAACTTTCGAGAATCGGATGTCTTCGCCTTCCCTCCATGATGAGGAAAGACCAGCACATGAGCTTTCAAATCATCGTTGAGAGACATCATGCGCTGGAGGGCCAGGGCGTCAATGTCAGCTGGCAAAAGTACTGCTGGGCGATCCTCCAAGGAAATCCGGAGAACGGCTGACAGTGTGTTCGCGGTGAGTCGCCCGAGTGGAGTTGCAGCATCAGAGGGACCGAGCGTCGCGATTTCTAGATCTGGATGTAAGACCTCGATCGTCACTCGATTGCTGAACGATAAGTCCGCAGTCGAAGCCGTGTTGAGGTTGCGCTGCCCGTTAAGCAGCCGCCCTTCTCGATAACGCAGATAGGCTTGCCTAGCAAGGTTCTGCCAGGCTTTGCTCTGCTTAGTGCCATCTGGGTTGTACCAGATCATGCCGATGATAAAACGGGTGTCCCATAGGAGCTTGACGGCACTTCCCATGTGGTCCAAGTCGCTGTGGGAAAGCACCAGGTGATCAATTTTTGTAATACCGCAGCGGTCTAACTCGTCGAATAGAGTTGTGCCAGGGGGGGCGTCAACCACCACACATCGGTCACCATCTCGCACTACAGCGCAATTCCCATGCCCGACATCGAGGACGATTACTTCCAGGGTGTCTGTGATTTGCTCAGTAGGCGTGCTGGTCACGCGCGCATCCAATCCGCTGGAAGGTCGGGGCTAAGTGAGAAGTTTCTGAAAAACAGGTCTCGCTCCTTCTCGGCGTGACAGTTCACCTCGGCTTCAACCCAACGGTTCCGTAATTCATGGAGGGCTAGGCCGGTACCTTCTGTGATCAGGCCGGCGGGCAACTGAATGGCCACGGAAGGGCGCCAGGCAGGGACGAGCACTTCTGCAGTCGGCATTTCCTCGTTGGTGTGCACTCCAAGCACTTCGATGACCGTCGGAAGGGCTAGCCTTGCCCGCGGCACGTCTCCATGAAACTCTGCGACAATGGCCTCGAATGCTGACTGAATGGCCTCCGCGCTCTGTTCGTCTTTATCGAGGAGACATGGAATTTCTGCCCTTCGCAATCGTATGGTGGTTGCCTGATCCCGCGAGATGTATGTACTACTCAGGACAGCGGGAAAGCCTCTCTGGGAGGCAAGGCTCGCGAGTTCGGCGCCATCAAATGGGACATTGATCTTGCCATTAAGCCTGTGGTCGAAGACAGCCGCAACGCAGTTGTCAGTCACGCGCTGCAGCATGCGCTCAGCCGCTTCCCTTTGCGGTGAGATCTCAACGGGCTCGTATCCCGCAAGGCGCAGTACCATTCCCGTCGCGTAAGCTTCCTCGGGGTCGTCATCAACTACCGCTACACGTGACCCCGCTTCAGGCACCTGAGCATGCGGGAAGAGTTTGTCTAGAGGCCGCCTGGCGTCCTGCTCCACGTTCATGACGAAGCTCCAGGAGTTTTGTTAGCAGCACGAGCTGGTTGAGCAGGTAGGCGGACCATAATCCGAGCACCGCCCAGCTCGCCCTTCTCGAAGGCGAGATTCTTACCTTTCAGCTCTTCCACCACGTCTCGCACGATGGTTAGCCCCAGCCCGGTACCGTCCGTGCGTGATGTCCTACCCGGTGACCAGATCTCGTCAATAGGCATGTCCTGAATTCCGGGTCCTGAGTCATCGACCGTGAGCACGACACTCTCTTCACCGCTCTGAGTCCGGATGAGGATTTCACGGTCGCGATCGGGCATGTCTTGCCGCAATAGAGCATGCGCAGAGTTCGTCAATAGGTTGGCCCAGATCGCCTCTATTTCCGCCACTGTGCTACGGACCCTCATTGTCTGGGCGTCGAACTCGGTCCTCACTGAAATGTTGCGGTCGTTGAAGTATGGCGAGAAGAGTTTCACTACCTCTCGGCAAACTTCATCAACGTCGACGTCGGCGGAGTCTCGTTTGCGTTTCTTCACCATCTCGAGTGAGAGATTGGCGAATGCTTGCACGGTGTCAAGTGATCGCCCGATTCGGGACATGGGCTCATCGAAGACGGCGTCATATGTTTCCTGGTCAACTTTGGTCCCTATAAGTTGACCCAGTGCCCTGACCATTCGAGTGAGCCGACTGGCAGGCCCTAGAACTTCGTGTGCAAATACCGCGGTGCTCGTGCCGAGAGTGCTTAGAGTTCGGTATAGCCTTAGGTCCCGCTCCACAGCCTTAACGTGCTGCTGTGTTTCGCCACGATATGTATTTACTTGGCGCTCTACTATTTCCCTGTACCTCGGCGGAAGAGTGCGCACGGTCTTGCGGAGCTCGTCCTCGGCGGTCTTCATTCTTGTGCGTGTCTTAGGTACTTGCTCCCGACGCCTGACTTCAGCATCTTTCAAGCGGACCGCAGCAGCCCAGTCCGTTGCCCGGATGGCGAATTCCCTGAGGTCAACGAAGGCTGGTGTTTCGACGAAGCCTGTTCGGTCGGTTTTGGGTTGCAGGATCTGAGTGTCGTCGTCGACGACAACTCGTCCGACGGCTGTCCTGGTCGAAGGACGCTCTTCGGGGCTACCTGTGCGGCGAGCATTGAGCTCTAGCCAGTCGTTTCCGGGGTCCCCGTATGGTGTGACCCTGAGCCCGCGGTGAATCAAATGTACGCCTCCCACAACATCAAGCCAGGGCCATACGCGGTCCCTGTCGGGGGAGGTTTTCAAAGGGGAAAGTGATTTTCCGCCCTTGAGGAACATCCAGAGTTCAAGGCTGGCTCGTGGGGCGAGCTCGAAAGGCAAGTGCACATCGCGGCCGCCGCGCTTTCGATTCAGGGCTACCAGGTCGTGGCCCGCTTCGTGAAGCACATCACCGCGCCAGTCATACAGCGTTGCCTTGGCATACCCTTCTCCATCGATTTCCGCGAACAGGCGAAAATCTGCTTGGTCCAAGTAGGCGCGAGACGTGTCAGCGAGTAGTTTGTCGAACTCTTCCGAAACGAAAATAGCTCGGAATGATGAGTTCTCGGGAAACGGTCCAGTGAGGAGCAGAACCGAGCGAGCCATCCGCTTTATATCCGCTTCAGCGAAGGGCTCGCGAAGCTGGCTAATGGTGACGCGAGTCCCCGGGGGTTCTGAAGTCGGCTTGTTGATGACTGTAAGGGGCACGTCTTCCACAGCGTGCACGGAGTCGTACTTCGTCCAGTCGATTGAGAGCACGTGCGCCTGGCCGGGGGTTCGGGCTGGTCGTGTCTCTAACTCAACGTGTGCTCCGAGTCGCAGCGCCGCCAGCCGGCCAAGGCCTTTCTCGCCCACCTTTCGTCGTCCGCCCGGCGTGATTGGAGATGAGGTCTTAGCGGAGCGGCCTAGGAGGAGGAAGCTGTCATAGATGCTGTCCTCGTCCATGCCTGTACCATCATCTTCAACGATGAGAGTGCCGCCAGCCCGATCCGCCTCAAGTAGGCGAATTGCGCAAATGGTTGCGTCGGCGTCGTAGGCGTTGCGTACCAACTCCATGACGCCGAGGTCTGGATGTGGGACGAGCTCTTCGCCCAGCCGCGCGAGGATCTCCGGCGCGAATCGCAGATGTCGGCTCATCCTTGCCTCCCCGTGGTGGCCGTGGAACGGCCACAGTCCCAGTCGCCAGACCAGCTGACTGCATGTTATCTATCGTGCCCAGTTAGCGACAGAGGGTCATGTGCCAGCAGACTAAGCCTGGCTCCAGGGGATCTCGCGCACTGCCCGCACGGTGAGGTGCCTACACCTGATGCGCTCGTCCAGCCATGCCGTCACGGGTGGGGAGGCCAAGACTTGGAGGAGGTGCCTGCACGTTTCCTCGCGTCCGTCCAGCGGTCGCGCTGTGATGACGTGGTTGTCAACGGCGACGGGGGCATGCCCTGTGAGCAGCACTCCGACGCCGCGGCTGTGTCCGCCCGTGCCCTGGCCCGGCCGTGACGTGCGCCGTATGGCCACAAAAGGCGGTTTTAGCAGACGCCCCGAGAAGCGACGCACTTGCTTGGGTATGCCTACGTCCCCGGCGGGGGGGAGGGCTCGGGCTTTGAGGAACGGCACCTCAGGACCTACGTGTGGATCACGGTTGTCTACAACTGGCCCAACCCGTACTTCAAACAGATCTCCCAGACTGCGCTTACTTCGCTCGGCTGTCCACCAGGCTGTATCTGCTCCGATTTGTCCCTTGGAACGACGGTGTCGCGTTCCCGACATCAGAAACACATGGATGTCCGTGTGGGGGTCGAACTGGCCCTGGGTCTGGACGGCCTGCAGGCTGAGGTGCTCGGCAACTTGCTGTCGCCATCGCTCGTAGCGACTGCCGCTGCGCAGTACGTCTGGGAGCACGGCAGTCAGCTGACTACCCAAGGAGAGCGCCTTGGAAGCTGCAAGAGTGAACACGGCAGCCTGAGACACTGCGCCTGAAGCCCAAGTCCAATGCCTCTCCGCTGGCATGGCGCCGAAGGGCGGGTTGAGGAGCACGCTGCCGTTGAAACTGCGAGCTGAATGCAATGCAGCCAAGCCGTCCTCGACTCTAAGTGAGCGCAGGTGGTTCGAGGGACGGTGGCTATCGCTTGGTCCGGGTTCGGCTCCTGCTGTGCGTGTCCTGTGAGCCGCAGCTATGTACAGGCGTAGACGTGCGGCAGCTACAAACTCAGGCTGCAGGTCACTACCCCGCAGGCTCCGGGACCATATGGCTAACGTCTCGTCGGTACTCTGCCCGACGGGGAGAAGATCGGATGCGGCAAGCAACAGATCCCCGGCGCCACAGGACGGGTCCCAGAATCTGCGGATAGATGGGGGCTGGTCTTGAAGCGCCCCGCTGAACGACGTGCGGACCGCGCCTGTGGTGAAGAAGGCGCCGTGCGTGCGCCGCGTCTGCAAAGGAACAAGCTGGCGTAGCCGCTCGGAAGCCTGACCATTCAATGCCAGGCTCACATCCTCCTCGATCCGACGCCATGAGCCACGGGCTACATCCTGTGCTAGGAGGGCTAGCTCATCGACGTAAGCGGAGTAGGAGCCGGTAGTGCCTTGCATGTGGGCGATGCGCCTTTCTGAGTCGCCAACACTGTAGGCACTCCAGGGTGTGCCGTGTGGTCAGATTCTGCAGCAGTGAGTTCTGCACGTCTATGTGGTAGCGCACGCTGTTCACTTGAGGGTGGTTCATGCAACGCGAGGTTGGCGGAGCGGCTTTGGGGTGGCGCTGCTTTGGCGCGAGTGATCATGGCCCCGTAAGCTTTCGGCGCGTCGGGCAGTCTGTGGACCTGCCCGGTAAAGCACGACGTTGGGGCCATGATCTTCGAGGCTCGCGCCAAAGTGGCTCCGTAAAGCCGCGGAGCCGACCGCCCCAGCCACGACGCACCCCTTCTCTGGCCTCAGGTGGCTGATTGCCGTGAGCGCGGCGCGGGCGCTGGCCGGGCTGGAGCGGGACGGAGGCAGGAGCGCAGGCCCGGCCGGGGGCCGGGCCGCGCGCGCGGAGCGGAGCGAGCCGCCTTGAACCCAGCAGAGAAAGTCGTAACTCGCCGAAGGTCCCGGGGCGGTCCCGGGGCGCGACGGGTACAGCAAGTGGGAGGCGGCATCAGAGTCCAGGTTGACGGCAGCTTTGACGGCAACGACGGCACATAGCCGCGCATGATCGCTCACCTGAGCGAGCGAGGTCCGGCGCCGTCAGCCTCTCACCTGGGGCCTTGCCCGATCCTACGGATCAGAAGGTTGCAGGTTCGAATCCTGCCGAGTGCACACAGATCGAAGGCCCCGGAGAGATCCGGGGCCTTCGGCGTTGAATCGGCGGGGAAACGCTCTGCCGCGACCACCGACCAGGCTTGATATCGGATGGGTACTGTTCGGAACTGCCGTCACGCCGGGGGAACATGACATGGCTGCCATCAAGCTTCTGAGAACCGCCCTTGCCGCCACTCTCCTGGCGTCGGTCGCCGCCTGCGGAGGGTCATCCGTGCCGGCCGTCTCGGCGAGCACCACGACCAACTCGGGCGCCGCCGGGAGGCCTCGTTCGGCAGACCCCGAGTCCGTCGCCGCCGTCATGCCCGATGTCATCGGCGGCAACGCCGGGCGGGCGTACGAGCAGATGAGCTCCGAACTCGACATGGTCTTCAAGGACGCGAGCGGACAGGGGCGCGTGGTGGATGACCTCGCCGTGTGGAAGATCTGCGACTCCCAGCCCGGCCCGAACCAGCAGATCACCGAGTACCCGGTGGTTTTCGAGGTGGTAGAGGTTTCGGAGAGCTGCGAAGACGCGACGCCGAAGTGATGCGTGCCCCCACGGCGCGGCTCCCTTGCCGAGACCGAGTGCGGCGGCTGACACCAGTAGTTGACACCGGCGAGGCCGAACAGCAGCGGTCCACGCCGGACCCCGGTGGACCATCGGCCGACACGCAGTGGGCGGACGGCCGAGTGCGGCTAGGCGCGAGGGGTGGTGTGCAGGGTGGCGAACAGTCCTCGTGTGCGGGTGCCGTCCGGGAGGTGCCAGGAGCCGGCGACGTGGCCGGCCGCCTTCGGGGGGAGGAGGGGCGCGTCGTCCGGGGCGGGGCGCAGCAGACGGTGCAGGCGGAGGGTCGTGCCGTGCGGGGCGGGCGGCTCGGTGCCTTCGTGGTCGTCGGTGGCGGAGGTGGTGAAGTCCGCGGGGGCGAGACCGCCACCGGTGCAGGAGCGGGTGACCTCGCGGTCGGGGGTGTCGCTGGTGTTCTGGTCCTGGGCCTCGACCCGGCCTTCGAGCAGGGCCAGCAACTGGGCGACCAGCACCGGGTCGTGGCAGCCGTCGTAGGCCCAGCGCCGCCCCAGCACCCCGTGCTCCATGGTGCCGACGAGGGCGTGCTCCGCCTCGTCGCGCGGGGCGCCTCGGTGAGTGAGGGGAACCAGGTAGCCGGCCGGTTGGGTGCCGGAGGTCTCGGTCACGACCATGAACTCGATGCCGACCTCACCCTGCGGGTCGTCCAGCCGGAAGCCGCCGGCCTTGGCCGGTTCGGGTCCGCCCGTGCCGCCGGAGTACCACGGCCGGGACGGCAGCCAGGAGGCGAGCAGCTCCAGCTTGGTCGGCTTGAGGTCGGTGCGGTGGATGACGGCCATGCCGAGGTTCTCCTCCGTGGGTGGATGCGCTCCGCACACCTTCCCATCCGCGTGACGTCCGCAGTGAGGTTCTTCAACGGGTGGCCTGGTAGGTGACGTTCAGCAGCAGTCTCGCCAGGCACAGCCTGAAGTACGCCGGCCAGGGGCCCAGTTGGGTGTCGTCTACCTTCAGGCGCGCGACGAGGGTGGCCAGGAAGTACAGCACGAGGCCCGCCGCGGCGACCGTGCCGGGCGCGGCCGCCGCCGGGAGCGTGCCCAGGGGGCGGATCCAGGCGTGGGGATGCCGTGGCGGTCCGCCTGGGTTCCGGGGTAGGCGTGGCCGGTCAGATACCGGGGTGACGGTTCGGGTGGGGCAGGGGTGACCGGCGGGCGTTGTCAGTGGCTCCGCCTACGCTCGGATGTCGATGGCGGACGTGTGGAAGTGCTCGGGGCTGCGCTGGGTGGACGGCGGGCCCGTGCTGGCGTGGAGCGGGGGCCGGCGCAGCGCGCTGAGCTGGGGGAAGCGGGTGGCCTTCGCGGTGGCGGAAGGGGGTGTCCGGACGTGCGTCGGGGCCCGGGGGCACGCGTGTCCCGTGGGGGCCGTGGTGGCGGGGCGGAGTACGGGGGCGAGGTGCGAGGAGTGTGCTCGGCTGGACCGCGCGCATTCCGTGGCCGCCGACGCCGTCCCCGACGACCCGCGGGCCTATCACGTGTATCTGGCCTGGTTCGGGCCCGGGATGGTGAAGGTCGGGATCACCGCCGTCGAGCGCGGTCAGGCCCGGCTGCTGGAACAGGGGGCCGTCTGTTTCAGCTGGCTGGGGGCGGGCCCCCTGATGGCGGCGCGGCGGGCCGAGGAGATGCTGCGGGCGGCCCTGCGGGTGCCCGACCGGATTCCGTACGCCGCCAAGCGTGCCGTGCGGGCCGGGTTGCCCCCGGCCGAGGCGGAGCGCGCGGCCGAGATCGCGGAGTTGCACGGCGCGGCCGTCGCCCTCGCCGCGTGGCCGGAGTCGCTGGAGCGCAGGCCGTTCCGGCCCGTCGACCAGGTGCGGGCGTTCGGGCTGGCGGGGGCGCCGGGTGCCGTCGGGGAGGTGGGTGAGCTCGTCGCCGGTGGAGTGGTGAGCGGCGAGCTGGTGGCGGCCGCCGGGCCCGACCTCCATCTCGACGTCGGCCGGCGGGTCGTGGTGCTGGACACGCGCCTCATGAGCGGGTGGGAGTTGATCGCGTCGCGTGCCGGGGCGGGGTGTTCCGTGGGGCAGGCGGGGGCCCTCTCCCTTCCTGTGCGTGGGTTTCCGCGGGCGGAGGCCCTTCAGGACGGCTTGTTCTGATCCCCTCCACCAGGCTCCTGAGGACGTTCCCGGCGGCCGCCGTCACCCCGCTGTGCGCTTCTCAGACAATTCACAGGTTGCCGAAAGGGCGCTCTCAGAGCCGGCCGCCAAGGTGTCCGGCATGGCCGCGATCTCGCCCCAGGGGCGCACCGAACTGCTGAGGCCGGACGGGAGCCCTGTCCGGGTGCTTGTGGTGGACGACGAGATGTCGATCACCGAGCTGCTGTCCATGGCCCTGCGCTACGAGGGCTGGCAGATGCGCAGCGCGGGCGACGGACGGGGCGCGGTACGGACCGCGCGGGAGTTCCGGCCGGACGCCGTCGTGCTCGACATGATGTTGCCGGACATGGACGGGCTGGCAGTGCTCGGCCGGCTGCGGCGGGAGCTGCCGGATGTGCCGGTGCTGTTCCTGACCGCCAAGGACGCCGTCGAGGACCGCATCGCCGGGCTCACCGCCGGTGGGGACGACTACGTCACCATGCCGTTCTCGCTCGAAGAGGTCGTCGCACGGCTGCGCGGCCTGATCCGGCGCTCCGGTGCCGCCGACCGCCGCTCCGAGTCCGTGCTCGTCGTCGGCGACCTCACCCTCGACGAGGACAGCCACGAGGTGACGCGGACGGGCCAGGGCATCCATCTCACGGCCACCGAGTTCGAGCTGCTGCGCTTCCTCATGCGCAATCCGCGGCGTGTGCTGAGCAAGGCGCAGATCCTCGACCGCGTGTGGTCGTACGACTTCGGCGGACAGGCCAACGTCGTCGAGCTGTACATCTCGTATCTGCGGCGGAAGATCGACGCCGGGCGGGAGCCGATGATCCACACCCGGCGCGGGGCCGGTTACCTGATCAAGCCTGCCGCTTCATGACCCGGCGGCGGTCGCGTACGCGCCGGCGGGCGGGGCGGGCGGGCCGGCCGCGCACCCTGCGGACCCGGCTCGTCGTGGCGTCGGTGGTGCTGATCGCGGTGGTGTGTGCGCGGTGACCGGCTCGGTGACGACGCTCGCGTTGCGGTCGCATCTGTACGACCAGCTGGACGGCCGGCTCGGTGAGGCCATGGCCCGGGCGGTGGGCAGGCCGCCCGGTGGCAAGCCCGACGGCGACGGAGTCCAGCGGAGCCAGGGAAGCCAGGAGAGCCAGGAGACCCAGGCGAGCCAGGTGGGTCAGAGGAGCCAGGGGAGCCAGGTGGGTCAGAGGAGCCAGGAGACCCAGGCGAGCCAGGTGGGTCAGAGGAGCCAGGGGAGCCAGGAGACCCAGGCGAGCCAGGGGAACCTCGGGACCGGCCTCGCCGAGTTCGTCACGCGCGGCCCGCAGCCGAGCGGCACGATCGCGGCCGAGGTGCACGACGGCACGATCACCGACGCCAGGGTCGGCGAGGAGACCGACACGTACCGGATGAGCGCCGGGACGCCGAGCGCCGGCGGCGGCACGGGTGGTGCCCAGGACGGCACGTCGTCGCAGATCACCTCCTGGGTGGAGGCGAACTTCAAGGAGGTGACGGTGGGTTCGGCCACGTTCCACGACCTGACGCGGCGGGCGGGCTGACCCGTGCCGACCCTCGTCCTGTACGGCGTATAGGACCTGTTATACGGTGTACAGCATGGCGACGACCCCCCGGGCGCAGGCCGCGGAACGGATCCCCGCGCGGGCCCCGACCGGACACCCTCAGCGCTGGCTGATCCTCGGTGTCATCTGTCTCGCACAGCTCACCGTGCTGCTGGACAACACCGTGCTGAACGTGGCGATCCCCTCCCTCACCCAGGAGCTGGACGCCACCCCCGCCGACATCCAGTGGATGATCAACGCCTACTCCCTCGTGCAGTCGGGTCTGCTGCTCAGCGCGGGCAGCGCCGCCGACCGCTACGGCCGCAAGAAGATGCTGCTCGCCGGCCTGACGCTGTTCGGCATCGGCTCGCTGGTGGCCGGGGTCGCGGACACCAGCGGGCAACTGATCGCCGCGCGGGCGGGGATGGGTGTCGGCGGTGCGCTGCTGCTGACCACCACGCTCGCCGTGGCGATGCAGATCTTCGCGCCCGAGGAGCACCCGAAGGCGATCGGCATCTGGAGTGCCGTCAACGCGCTGGGCTTTGCGACCGGCCCGCTGATCGGCGGATTCATGCTCGACCACTTCTGGTGGGGCGCGATCTTCCTGGTCAATCTGCCGGTGGTGGCGATCGGCCTGGTCGCGGTGGTGGCGCTGGTGCCCGAGTCGAAGAACCCCCAGGGTGACCGGCCCGACCTGCTCGGCGCGCTGCTCTCCACGATCGGCATGGGCTCGCTCGTGTTCGCGATCATCTCCGGGCCTGAGCACGGGTGGACGTCCGGTCAGGTGCCGGCCGCAGCAGGCGTCGCGGTGGCCGTACTCGCGCTGTTCGGCTGGTGGGAGAGCAGGATCCCGTACCCGATGCTGGATCTGCGCTTCTTCCGCGACCAGCGGTTCACCGGTGCGGTGGCGGGCGCGGTGCTGATCACCTTCGGGATGGGCGGCGCGCTGTTCCTGCTCACGCAGCATCTGCAGTTCGTGCTCGGGTACGAGCCGCTGGAGGCCGGCCTGCGGACGGCGCCGCTCGCCCTCGTCGTGGTGCTGCTCAACTTCTCGGGGCTGTCGGCGAAGTGGATGGTGAGGCTCGGCACGCCCGTCTCCATCGGGCTCGGCATGGTGATGATGTCGGGCGGGCTGGTGTCGATCGCGACATCGGCCTCCGAAGGGTACGCCGGGACGCTGCTCGGGCTGGTGCTGATCGGCGTGGGCTGCGCGATCGCCAACCCCGCGATGGCGCACGCCATCATGAGCGCGATTCCGCCCGCCAGGGCCGGGACGGGCGCCGGGATCAACGGCACGCTGGCGGAGTTCGGCAACGGCCTGGGCGTCGCCGTGCTCGGCGCCGTGCTCAACTCCCGGTTCGCGGCTCTGGTTCCGGTGGCCGCGACATCACTGCCGGCCGCGCTGGCCTCGGCGGGGTCGTCCGCCGAGCGGCAGGAGCTCACCGAGGCGTTCTCCTCCGGGCTGCGGACCAGCCTGCTGGTCGGTTCGGCGGCCGTGCTGCTGGGCGGGTTCCTGGCGGCCGCGTTGCTGAAGCGGGCGGAGCGGGCGGAGCGGGCGGACGCCTGAGAACGCCAGGGGCGCTGTCCTGTGGCGGGTACCGGCCGCAGGGCGTGGCTCGGGCGGTTCCCCATGCCCCCTGCCGGGCGTCGCGGCCTAGCCTTGTGATCAGGGACCCACTGTCGAGGAAGGTGCGCCATGGCGAAGGCAGCTGCGGGGCGGGCGGCGCGGACCAGCGTCTGGCTGGCGGACAGGACGCGCCGCACCGGCGGCCGGAGCGCTCAGCCGTCGGGCCTCGACCTCCGGCGGATCACCGAGGCGACCGTGCGGCTGCTCGACGCCGAGGGCCTCGCCAAGTTCTCGATGCGGCGCCTGGCCACCGAGCTGAACGTCACCGCGATGTCCGTCTACTGGTACGTCGACACCAAGGACGACCTCCTCGAACTCGCCCTGGACACCGCCTTCGGCGAGCTGCGGCTGCCGGACCCGGACGCCGCCGGGGACTGGCGCGACCAACTGCGCGCGCTGGCCACCGGGTACCGGACGCTGCTGGTGCGCCACCCCTGGCTGTCGCCGCTCGCGGGGACGTACCTCAACATCGGGCCGAACCACCTGGCCTTCTCCCGCGCCGTCCAGCGGGTGATCCGCAGGAGCGGGCTTCCGGCGCACGGCGTGACGGGCGCCATCTCGGCGGTCTTCCAGTTCGTCTACGGCTACGGCACGATCGAGGGTCACTTCTTCGCCCGCGCCGCGCAGACCGGCATGACCCCGGACGACTACTTCCAGGAGGCCATGAGCTCGGTGAGTGACGTGCCGGAGACCGCCGAGGTCGTCGAGGAGTCCAAGAGCCTCATGGCGGCCCGCGGCGGCGACACGGTAGCGGAGATGATGGACCGGGACTTCGTCTTCGCCCTGGACCTTCTGGTGGCCGGTATCGAAGTCATGGTCGAACGCGGCTGACCGGCTCACCGTCTGCGCGTACGCCTGTCGGCCGCGGGTGCGTCAGCCCGCCAGGGCCGCGCCGAGGTACGGGCGGGCACCCAGGCCCAGGTACTGCCCGCTGAGCAGGACGGAGCCGGTGCCCGGCGGGCCGGCCGTCGTGCCCGGGAGGATGTGCAGCCGCCCCCTCCCGTTCGCCGTGGCGACCAGTTCGGCCAGTCCGTCGTGGTCGAAGTCGCGCAGCGGCACCGACGCCCCCAGCCAGGAGTCGCCCTCTTCGGCGGGGCGGCCCCCGACGCCGGGTGTGCGGACGTCGTACTGGCGGACCCCGGAACCCGGCGTCGCGATCAGGAGACCGTCGGAAAGTGGCGGAGGTCGCAGGGGAGTTGGGTGAGCATTCGGGGTTCACGCGTGCTGGGAGGAGACTTCAGTCGCTCTCGACCAGCCGCGCCGGAAATCCCCCCGTCGCCACCGGGCCCCACCGCTGCGGCGTCACCCTGATGATCGACTTGCCCTGCTTCACCATGGCCTCGCGGTACTCGGCCCAGTCCGGGTGCTCCCCGGCGATGTTCCGGTAGTACTCGACGAGCGGTTCCACGGAGTCGGGGGTGTCGATCACCTCGGCGGTGCCGTCGATCTGGACCCAGGGCCCGTTCCAGTCGTCGCTGAGGACGACGAGGCTGACGCGGGGGTCCCGCTTGGCGTTGCGGGTCTTGGCCCGCTCCGGGTAGGTGGACACGACGATCCGGCCCGGGTCGTCGACCCCGCAGGTCAGCGGCGACGCCTGGGGGCCGCCGTCGGCGCGGCGGGTGAGCAGCAGGGCGTGATGACGGGGACGTACGAAGTCCAGGAGCTCGTCGAGCGAGACGCGGGTGCTGGTCGCGATGTTCGGTGCCATGGACGGCAGCCTAGGGGGAGCGGGGCCCGCGGCGGCCGGCCCTGCGGGAGGCACCGTCACGCGGCCAGCGCCTCCGTGAGGTCGGTGTGGACGGGGACGTCGCGCCGGACGCCGGTCACCTCCAGGACGCGGTTCGGCACGCCGTCGGGGGGCGCCACCACGCGGAGCTGGACGTGCGCCGGGAGGTGGTGGCGGACGTCCACGACCAGGCGGGCGCCCTGGGAGTCCATGAACTCGGTTGCGCTGAAGTCGAGTACGAGCAGCCGCAGCTCATCGGTGCGGGCGTCGGCGACGGCGGTCGCCGCGGCGTACAGGGCGGCGCCGTTGCCGAGGTCGATCTCGGCGGGGAGGGCGAGCAGGGTGCAGCCGGGCAGGTCGCGCACCCGGCAGGGGGTGGGGAAGGGGGTCACGGCACTCACCTGGCAGACGGCATGTGGCAGACGGCAGACGATCGTCCGGTTCCGTATTCCGAAGAGGCCGCTTCCTGACCCGTCGGCCCATTCCATCACGCCCGCCGCCCGGTTCAAAGGTGTCCGGAAAGACCGTCAGCCGGGCGTCACCTCACCGCAACGGAGCAGATAAAGTGCTGTCCGTCCTGTGCTCGCAGTCGGGAATGTGCTGCGGAGCTCTCCTGCGCACGGCTTTGTGGCCGCGCTCGCTGAAGAGGTTCGTGGTGACTGCGTCCGACTTTTCTGGTTTGCACCGTTTTCCGGCTGGTTTCGAGCTGGCCGAAGCACTGACGGTGGCGGCGCAGCAACTCCATGAGACGCTCACCCCGGACACCACGCTGGACACCGCCGTGCGGCTCGCGGTGCGGCTGCTGCCGGGCGCCGAGTACGCCGCGATCTCCGTGATCGAGCGGGACGGTGACCGTCGCACGGTGGCCTGGAGCGACGAGCTGGTACGCGCCGTCGAGGCGTACGGCGGCGACGGTGCCCGGCCGCCGTACTGGACCCGGCTGTGGAACGCCCCCGTCGTCCGGCTCGCCGACGGTCAGGCCGAGGAGGGCGGCGAAGGCCCGGCCGGTCTCGGGCTGCGCTCGGCGCTGGCGCTGCGGCTGCGGGCCGACAGGCGCAGCCTGACCGTCCTCACCGCCTACGCCCGCAAGCCGCACGTCTTCGACGAGGTGGCGACGCGGATCGGCCGCCTGTTCACCGCCCACGTCAGCATCGCCCTGGACTCCGCGACCGTGCGTGAGCAGCTCACCGAGGCCATGCGCACCCGCGACCTGATCGGGCAGGCCACCGGGATCCTGATGGAGCGGATGAACATGGACGCGGGGGAGGCCTTCGAGAGCCTCGTGCGGGCCTCCCAGCGGGAGAACGTCAAGCTGCGCGACCTCGCCCGCCGGCTCGTGGACGCGCATCCGCCGGCGTGAGGCGGAGCAGGCTCACGCCCCCGGCAGCGCCTCCTCCCCCGGCTCCCGCGGCGTCCCGTCCCGCACCGTGCCCGGGGGTGTCCGCCTCGGCCCGCGGCACCCGCGTGCCCCTCGCGTCCGTCACGGTGACGACCGCGTGCGACACGGCCCATCCGTCCCGGGTACGGATCCTCGCGGTCGGTCCCCTGTCCTTCCTGACTCCCCGTACTGGAACCGGCCCGTGACGGGGCACCCGCCACGGGCCGGAGCTGGTGCTTCCACGTGCTTACTCGCCGGGGTGGGCGAGCTCGATGTCGTGGCTGTCGACGCCGGCACCGGTGACCGTCAGCGCGGTCGCCGCCGGCGGGTGGCCGCTCGCGATCACGGTGTACTCGCCGCCGTCCAGATCGGTGAAGGCGTACGCCCCGTCCGACCCGGTCGTCGCGGTGCCGACGACGTTGCCGGCCGCGTCGACCAGCGTCACGCGCGCGTCGGCCAGCGGCCCGTGCGGCGCCCGTACGACGCCCTGCACCCTGGCCCCCGCGTCCAGGTCGACCCCGACCCGGGTGACGCCGGTGTTCGCCACCTCGGCAGGCACCGCGCGCGGCCGGAACCCGGCGGCGCTGACGGCGACCGTCACGGGGCCGGGCACCAGCTCGGCGAAGCCGAACTGGCCGTGTTCGCCGGTGGTCTGGCCGGCCAGCAGGTCACCCCGGACGTCGGTCACGATCACCATCGCGTCCTTCACCGGCAGCGCGTTCCCGGCGGCCCGCACCACACCGGTCAGCCCGCTGGTGCCGCTGAGCAGGATGTCGTACGACACCGGCTCGCCACCCACGACGACGGTGCAGGCCTGCGGCTGGAAGCCGTCGGCGGAGGCGATCAGGACGTACGAACCCGTGCCCGGCGCGTCCACCGCGTACGAGCCGTCCGCCTGCGCGACCGAACGGCCGAGCTGGCGGCCCGACAGGGAGATCAGCGTGACGGCGGCCTGCGGGACCGGCGCGTTCCCGGCGCCGCGGACATGGCCGCGGACCGGGATGCCGCCGGGGACCGGCGCTTCGGTGGCCACGGCGACGGCGGCCGCGAGCCGCTCTGTGCCGTCGGCACCGGCCTCGGTGTCCGCCAGGACCGGCCCGCGCGCAAGCGGCTGAGCGGCGGGAGCGGCGGCCGGTGCCGGGATCCCGTCGTCGGCGGCCTGCGCCAGCGCTCCCTTGGTCCTCAGCGGCACCTCCTTGATGAACAGCGAGCACACCAGCGCGAGCAGCGCGACCGGCGCGGCGTACAGGAAGACGTCCGCGATGCCGTGGCCGTAGGCGCTCTCGAAGAGGGTGCGGAGCGGGCCGGGCAGGGCGTCCAGGTCCGGGATGCTGCCGCTGGAGCTCGAACCGGTGAGCGCGGCGGCCGACTTCGGGTCGAGGGCGGACGCGCCCTCCTCGACGTAGTCCGTGATGCGGCGGGTCAGCACCGCGCCCAGCGCGGAGACGCCCACGGCACCACCGAGGGAGCGGAAGAAGTTCACCACCGAACTCGCGGCGCCCAGGTCGCCGGGGGTCACCTGGTTCTGCGTGGCGAGCACCAGGTTCTGCATCATCATGCCGACGCCGAGCCCGAGCAGGGCCATGTAGAGCGCCACGTGCCAGTACTCGGTGTCGTACCGGATCGTGCCGAGCAGGCCGAGGCCGCCGGTCACCAGGACACCGCCGGCCAGCAGCCACGTCTTCCAGCGTCCGGTGCGGGTGATGACCTGGCCGGAGACGGTGGAGGAGACGAACAGGCCGCCGATCAGCGGGATGGTCAGGACGCCGGACATGGTCGGCGACTCGTCCCGGGCCAGCTGGAAGTACTGGCTGAAGAAGATGGTGCCGGCGAACATCGCGATGCCCACCAACAGCGAGGCGAGCGAGGCCAGCGTGATGGTGCGGTTGCGGAACAGCCGCAGCGGCACGATCGGCTCGGATGCCTTCGTCTCGATGATCAGGAAGATCGCGAGCAGCGCGACCGTGCCACCGACCATGGCGTACGTCTGCCAGGACACCCAGTCGTACTTGTCACCGGCGAAGGTCACCCAGATCAGCAGCAGGCAGACCGCGGCCGTGATGAAGAAGGCGCCCGCCCAGTCGACCTTGACCCGCCGCTTGTCGACCGGCAGGTGCAGGGTGCGCTGAAGGACTGCGAGGGCTATGACGGCGAACGGGACGCCGACGTAGAAGCACCAGCGCCAGCCGAGCCAGTCGGTGTCGGTGATGACGCCGCCGATGAGCGGGCCGCCGACCATGGCGGTCGCGAAGGTGGCGCCCAGGTATCCGTTGTAGCGTCCGCGCTCACGCGGGGAGATCATCGCCGCGAGGATGATCTGGGCCAGCGAGGACAGGCCGCCCATGCCGATGCCCTGCACCGCGCGGAAGGTGATCAGCGTCGCGGGGTCCTGCGACAGACCGGCCGCCGCCGATCCCAGCATGAAGATCACCAGGGCCAGCTGGATCAGCAGCTTCTTGGAGAAGAGGTCCGCGAGCTTGCCCCACAGCGGCGTGGACGCGGTCATCGCCAGCAGCGACGCGGTGACCACCCAGGTGTAGGCGCTCTGGCCGCCGCCGAGGTCCTGGATGATGTCGGGCAGGGCGTTGGAGACGATCGTCGAGGACAGGATCGCCACGAACATGCCGAGCAGCAGCCCGGTCAGCGCCTCCATGATCTGCCGGTGCGTCATCGGGGCGCCGGAGCCGTGCGAGCCGTGGGCGCCACCTCCGTGCCTGGCGTGGGCCCGCACACCGGCTGGTGTGGATGTTGCCATGGGCTCCCTTTTCTCTCTCACGTGTTTGCGGGTGTACGGGTGCAGTCGTCGAAGCTCGCCCGGAGCCGGGTCATCAGCTGGATCAGCCGGCCGACCTCGTCGTCGCTCCAGTCGCTCAGCCGCTGGGCGAGCAGGTGTGTGGTCCGCCGGGACAGCTCGTCGAGCTGGTCCAGGCCACTGGGGGTCAGGCGCAGGATGCGGGAGCGCTTGTCCGCCGGATCCGGCAGGCGTTCGATCCAGCCCCGTCCGGCCACGTGCGCGACATGGCGGCTGGTGACCGACATGTCGACGCTGAGCAGCTCGGCGAGCCTGCTCATGCGCATCTCGCCGTACCGGCCGAGCAGTGTGAGGACGGCGGCGGAGCCGCTCGGGCACTCGGACGGCAGGATCCGCCCCATCTCCCGTTTCACGGCCCCGAAGGCGCTGAACTGACGCGCCAGTTCCTCGTACTGCGCCCGCTCTGCCATGACCTCTCCCAGTTCAGTTGCTTAGGGCAACCATAGAAACGTTGGTTGCTGCAGGCAAGCTAAATCGGGGGTCAGGCCACAAAAACTTGGCAAAGGCAAGTATTGCGACCGTTAACGTGCAGGTCGGGCCCGGTGCGACCCCCACTTGGGCCCGTCAGGCCTTTTCGCTAGGGTCTCGGGGCATGGCTAACAACCCGGGTCCCCAGGGCAACCACGACCCCGCAGGCAACACGCAGATGTTCCGGGCCTTCGTCGACGAGGCCCCGCAGGGCCGGCAGCAGCCGGCCACCCAGGCCGGCCCGCGCGTCGGACTGATCGTCGGCATCGTGGCGGCCGTCCTCATCGTCGCCGCGGTCGCCTGGCTCGCACTGAAGTAACCGCCCCGTCACTCCCACCGGACCCAGGCCGAGACGTCCCGCGTCTCGACGTGCATGCCGAGCGGCACCCGCCAGGCGTCGGCACACACCGTCCAGGTCCGCTCCTTCCGTGCGCCGGCCGCGATCGGCGCCGGGAGTTCCTCACTCGACTCGATCGTCCCCCAGTCGACGCCGAGCGCGCCGATGATGTGCGTCCCGAAGGTGGCCGTGCCCGAACGCACCGCGCTCGCGCCGGTGTTGTGGAAGGCGACGGTCACCTGCTCGCACCACCGTCTGTCCGCCGGCTTCCGCACGGGCGTGCCCATGCTCACCTCGGCCGGTCCTGGCGGCGCCGGCCGGCCGGGCCCCGGCGTGGGGCCGGACGGGCGGGTGGGGACCGGCGGCGGTGGGCCTGCCGTCGTACCGCCGGGACCGGGGCTGCCGCCCGAAGGGGGCGCCGTGCGGCGGTCGTCCGCAGGGGCGGAGGCGTCGTCCGCGGGCGGTGGTGTCCGGTCCGGCGTCCGCCCTCCCGCGGAGGCGGGGGCCGAAGCAACCGGGTCCTCAGGCGAGTTGCGCTGCCGGCCCGTCCCGTCCGCAGTCCGGGTCCCGTCGAGCGGCACCAGCGTGACCCCGCCCGGCCGTGCGCCCGCCGTGCCGGACGCCCCGGGCGGGCCGCCTGCCGCGCCGACCGCGACGTACCCGCCGTCACCGCCACCGCTGCCGCACGCGGCCAGTACGCCCCCCGTGCACACGAGGGCCGCCGCGGCACCCAGCAGGGCACCACGGCGGCGAGGCGACTGTGTGCTGAACGCGCTCCATGCCCCACGCATCGCGCCAGTGTGACTGACGGCCCGTCAGGAAGGAAGGAGCGGGGAGGGGTCAGTCGGAGATGAGGCCCTCGCGCAACTGCGCCAGCGTGCGGGTGAGGAGGCGGGAGACGTGCATCTGGGAGATGCCGACCTCCTCGCCGATCTGCGACTGGGTCATGTTGGCGAAGAAGCGCAGCATGATGATCCGCCGCTCCCGGGGCGGGAGTTTGGCCAGCAGCGGCTTGAGCGACTCGCGGTACTCCACGCCCTCCAGAGCGCTGTCCTCGTAGCCGAGCCGGTCGGCCAGGGAACCCTCGCCGCCGTCGTCCTCGGGCGCCGGGGAGTCCAGCGAGGAGGCGGTGTAGGCGTTGCCGACGGCGAGGCCGTCGACGACGTCCTCCTCGGACACGCCGAGCACCGTGGCGAGTTCGGTGACCGTGGGGGAGCGGTCCAGCTTCTGGGACAGCTCGTCGCTGGCCTTGGTCAGGGCCAGGCGCAGCTCCTGGAGCCGGCGCGGCACCCGCACCGACCACGAGGTGTCGCGGAAGAAGCGCTTGATCTCGCCGACGACGGTCGGCATCGCGAACGTCGGGAACTCGACGCCGCGCTCGCAGTCGAACCGGTCGATGGCCTTGATCAGCCCGATCGTGCCGACCTGGACGATGTCCTCCATCGGCTCGTTGCGGGAGCGGAAGCGGGCCGCCGCGTAGCGCACGAGGGGGAGGTTGAGCTCGATCAGGGTGTCCCGGACGTACGCGCGCTCCGGGCTGTCCTCGTCGAGTGCGGCGAGCCGCAGGAACAGGGAGCGGGACAGGGTGCGGGTGTCGATGTCCGCCGGGGCCTGCGGGGCCGGGACCTCCGCAGCCGGGAGGGCCGGGGCCGGAACGGCTGCCAGGGCCGGGACGTCATCGATGGGGTCGAGCGCGTCGTGCGCGTCGAGCGCCTCGGGCGCTGTCTCGCTCTTGGTGAGCGTGAGCACCTTCGAGCTGCCCTGGTCTGCGGACATGCCACCCCCTTTGGGTCGCGGGACGGTCGCGGCGAAACGCTCCTCGTTGCGGAGCGCAGCCTTCACCTGAATACCGGCGCCGGGGCACCGGCAAACGCGCTTCCCGCAGAATGTCACATGTCGGCAACGCGCTGTAGTGACATGTCGACATGCGAGATGCGAATACCCCCTGGCAGAAGGGGGTCTGACGGGTATTCGGGACGGAAGGACCGCCAAAGGGCCTGGTGAGCGATTCGCTCTCCACGGTGACGTGTCGAGCCCGCTTTCGGTTGTGCGCCGGTTCGATTCGCGGCCGCGTGGTGATCCCGTTCGCTCTTGCGCCGGACGGGGTCCCTGGGTTAAGGAGCCCTGGGTCAGGCGTCGATGCGGTTCGCCGACCGCAGGCGCTGGAAGCTGCGGGCGAGCAGCCGGGAGACGTGCATCTGGGAGACGCCGAGTTCCGCGCTGATCTGTGACTGCGTCAGATTGCTGTAGTAACGCAGCAGCAGGATCCGCTGCTCGCGTTCGGGAAGCTGGACGAGCAGATGCCGTACGAGGTCGCGGTGCTCCACGCCGTCCAGGGCCGGGTCCTCGTAGCCGAGCCGGTCGAGAAGTCCGGGCAGCCCGTCGCCCTCCTGGGCCGCCTCCAGCGAGGTGGCGTGGTACGAGCGCCCGGCCTCGATGCAGGACAGCACCTCGTCCTCGGTGATGCGCAGCCGCTCGGCGATCTCGGCGGTGGTCGGGGAGCGCCCGAAGGCGGTGGTCAGGTCCTCGGTGGCGCTGTTCACCTGCACCCACAGCTCGTGCAGCCGGCGCGGCACGTGGACGGTGCGGACGTTGTCCCGGAAGTACCGCTTGATCTCGCCGACGACGGTCGGCATCGCGAAGGTCGGGAACTGCACGCCCCGGTCCGGGTCGAAGCGGTCGATGGCGTTGATCAGGCCGATGGTGCCGACCTGGACGACATCCTCCATGGGTTCGTTGCGGGAGCGGAACCGGGCGGCCGCGTAGCGCACCAGCGGGAGGTTGGCCTCGATCAGCGCCCCGCGCACCCGGTTGTGCTCCGGCGTGCCCGGCTCCAGCTTCTTCAGCTCGGCGAACAGCACCTGGGTCAGTGCCCGGGTGTCGGCGCCCCGGCTGCTGCGCTGGGGCGCCGGTTCGGGGGCGGGCGTTTCCGGGGCGGCTGCTTGCGGGACGGAGGCTTCTGGGACGGAGGCTTCTGGGGCGGGTGTCTCCTGGGGCGGGGCTTGAGGCGCAGTACTGGCCGGCACGGTCAACTCCACCTCGTGATCCATCAACTCATCCGTCAAAAGCGGTCATAGCATCACAAGACATGTGCACTGTGTGCAAGCACCGCATAACGCCGTGTTGAGGGCAAGTTGGGGCATAAGGCGCATGAGAGCCCCCCGCCGTTCCGGCGGGGGGCTCATGGCCGTCCGTCTAGAACTCGTAGTCCGCGATCACCCAGGTGGCGAACTCCCGCCACGGCGCGACGCCCGCCTGGTGCTCCGGGTGCTCCAGGTACCGGGTCAGGGCGGCCCGGTCGTCGAACGACGAGCTGATGGCGAAGTCGTACGCGATGGGCCGGTCGCTGAAGTTCCAGCCGAGCTCCCAGGAGCGGATCTCCGGGATCCTGCCTTCGAGGGCACGGAAGGTGTCAACACCCGCGACCACGCGAGGGTCGTCTCGCTCCACACCCTCGTTGAGCTTGAAGAGGACCAGATGGCGGATCATGACTTTCCTCCGTTGGCGACCCAGGTCATGAAGTCGCCGATGGCCTGGGCGGCGTCCGATATGCCCTCGAAGCCTATCTGGACGTAGTCGGCCGCCTTGGCGGGGTCAGTGATGATCACGTAGAGCGCGAAGACCACGACGACATAGACGGCGACCTTCTTCGAATTCACCGCCACCGCGGCCTCCCCTGCGCCTGCTGTGCCCGTATGGAACGCCTGTTTGCCGGCCGCGAGTGTAGCTTCACGTCGTATTTGACGACCAACGGCGCGCTGAACGGCGACCGCACACGGGGAGGCGGCGGAACGGCCGGCGCGGGATCATCGGTACATGGACGTCACCCTTCACCTCGCACAGGACCCCGAGGCCGATGAACTGCTCGGACGCTCCCCGCTCGCCGCGCTGATCGGGATGCTGCTGGACCAGCAGATTCCGATGGAGTGGGCGTTCAAGGGCCCCGCGACCATCGCCGGCCGGATGGGCGTGGCCGACCTGGACGCGCAGGAGATCGCCGCGTACGACCCGGAGGCGTTCGCGGCGCTGCTCTCCGACAAGCCGGCCGTGCACCGCTACCCGGGTTCGATGGCTCAGCGGATCCAGCAGCTGTGCCAGTACCTCGTCGAGCACTACGACGGTGACGCGAACGCCGTCTGGGCGGACGTCGGCGACGGCCGGGAACTGCTGAGGCGGCTTCAGGAGCTGCCCGGCTTCGGCAAGCAGAAGGCCCAGATCTTCCTCGCGCTGCTCGGCAAGCAGCTCGGCGTGACGCCGCGGGGGTGGCGGGAGGCCGCGGGCGACTACGGAGCACCGCGGTCCTTCCGCTCCGTCGCCGACATCACCGGACCCGAGTCGCTGGCCAAGGTGCGGGCGCACAAGCAGGAGATGAAGGCGGCGGCGAAGGCGGCCAAGGCCGCGAAGAAGTAGGGCCGGGCGTCATTCGTCTGGACCGCTCCGGCGTGCGGCCGGCTCGGTCACGTTCCCAGCATGGAGCATGACCGAGCCACCGAGCGGGGCCCCGCGGGGAGCGGAGTTCGACGACCGGCACGTGCACGCCGCGCGTGACCCGCACACGCCGAGACCGCCGTACGAGGGTCCCGAACCGCCCTTCGAGGGCCCGCTGCACATGCTGGCCAGGGCGGCCTGGCAGGCGGTCCTCGTCACCGGCATCGCGTCCCTGGTCCTGGGCGTCCTCGTCCTGATCTGGCCCGGCGCCTCGCTGGTCGCCGCCGGTGTCCTCTTCGGCCTCTACCTCCTCTTCAGCGGCGTCCTCCAGCTCGTCTCCGCGTTCGGCACCCACAAGACGACCGCACTGCGCGTGCTGGCGTTCATCAGCGGCGCCCTGGGCATCCTGCTGGGGCTGTTCTGCTTCCGCGGGGCCATGCAGTCGATCCTGCTGCTCGCCCTGTGGATCGGGATCGGCTGGCTCTTCCGCGGCATCACCCAGACGCTGGCCGCCGCCTCCGACCCGGCGATGCCCGCCCGCGGCTGGCAGATCCTCCTCGGTGCGGTGACCTTCGTCGCCGGAATCGTCCTGATCGTCTCGCCGTTCGAATCGGTCGCCGTCCTCACGGTGGTCGCCGGGTGCTGGCTCGTGGTGGTGGGCGTGGTCGAGATCGTCACGGCCCTGCGCATCCGGGGCCGCGCACGCCAGGTACCCCGCGAGGTGTGACGACCGTGCCCGCGACCTCACCCCCCACCGGCATATCCCCGCACCCCGCCTTCAGGCCCCTCCCGACCGGCATGTCCCCGCACCCCGGGCCCCTCCCGGCCACGCCACCACCGGCCGCCGGCCCCGGCACACGACTGCCTGCCACCGACGCGGTACCGGCCGTCCCCGGCTCGTGGTGGGTCGCTGGTGTCGTGCGGCGGGGTGCCGGTTCGTCGTGGTGGGTCGCTGGTGTCGTGCGGCGGGGTGCCGGTTCGTCGTGGTGGGTCGCTGGTGTCGTGCGGCGGGGTGCCGGTTCGTCGTCGTGCGTCACGGGTGCTCTGCCGGCCGGTGCGGGTACGGCGCCTGTGCCGCGGGGCCGGGCCGGTGGGCGGCCCTGTGCCGGTGATGCGTCGCCGCGTGTCACCGACGGGTCGCCGGGTCCCGACGGCGCCTCCCTGCGTGGCGTCAGCGGGTCGCCCCGGCGCGATGGCGACGCCCAGCGTGGCCTCGGCGGGATGCCGAGCCTCGACAGCGATTCCCCGTACTCCACCAGCGTCTCGCCGCGTTCCGACGGCGGCTTCCCGCATGCCTCCGTCAGGTCACCGCGCCCCACCGCTACGCCGCCGGCGTCCGCCGTGCCGTTGCGAGGTGCCGTCGGCTCGTGGGCGGCGTCCGTCATGTCGTCGCCGGGTCCCAGCGCCCTGTGGCCGGCTGCAGCCGCTGCCTCGGCGTGGCCTCTCGCCGTCCCACGCCGTCCCGCCGGGGCGGTGCTCCGTTCCGCCCGCGCCTCCTCCCGTCGCGCCCCTACGCCGAGCGGGCGGATTCCGGACGCCATGCGATGGACGCCGCGCCTTGGCCGGGGAGATGACCTGCTGTGAGCGCCTCCCCGCAGTCCCGTCGCGTCGTGCGCCGGCGCGCCTGGCCACGGATGCTCGCGCTGCTGCTGGTGCTGCTTCTGCCCGTGGCGCACGCGGAGGCGGCGGTCGGGCCCGTCTCCGTGGTGGCGGGGGAGGCGGTCGAGGCCGACGTACTGGACACCGTTGCGCGGCCGCCGGGGCGGAGCGGGCACCGGCCCGTCGTGCCGCAGCGGCCCGCGCGGTCGCCCTCCCCGGGCAGGCGGACCACGCCCGACCGCCCCGCTCACGCGCCGACCGGGCCGCCGTACCCACTGCGGGCCCTGCGCTCGGTGGTCCTGCGCTGCTGACCGGCCTGTGGTTCCCCCCAGGTCAGCCGGTACGACGCAAGGAGTCACAGCCATGCCCTCGGATCCCTACGCCGTTCTGCGCGCACTGGTACGCGCGGAGGCCATCCGTAACGAACCGAAGACGGAACTCAAGGACACCAAGCAGCCGCCACGACCGCCGAAGAAGCGGGATCGCTGAGCCGTGGGCGGAGGCGGGCCCTACCGCCTCCGCCGCGCCGTCCCGAAGAGGGAGCGGGTGATCTCCCGCCCGATCTGGGTGCCGATGGAACGGGCCAGCGACTTGAACATGCCGCTTCCCACGACCTGTTCGACGACGGATTCCTCCCGGCGGGCCGTGCTCCCGCCCGCTTGCCGCTCCGGTTCTGCCTCCGGCGCCGGCCGCCGCGCCTTCGCCGCCTCCAGCTTCTCGTACGCCGACTCCCGGTCCACCGCCTGTGCGTAGCGGCCGAACAGCGGCGAGGACGTCACCGCCGTGTCCAGGGCAGCCGCGTCGACCGGGCCCATCAGGGACTCGGGCGCGCGCAGCCGGGTCGCGGCGACCGGCGTCGGGGCGCCCTTCTCGCTGAGGACCGTGACCACGGCCTCGCCGGTGCCGAGGCCGGTGAGGAGTTCTTCGAGGTCGTAGGCGGAGTCGGGGAAGGTCCTGACCGTCGCCTTCAGGGCCTTCTGGTCGTCGGGGGTGAAGGCGCGCAGGGCGTGCTGGACGCGGTTGCCGAGCTGGGCGAGGACGTCGCCGGGCAGGTCCTTGGGGGTCTGGGTGACGAAGAAGACGCCGACCCCTTTCGAGCGAATGAGCCGCACGGTCTGCGTGATCGAGTCCAGGAACGCCTTCGACGCGTCGTCGAAGAGCAGGTGCGCCTCGTCGAAGAAGAAGACCAGCTTGGGTCTGTCGACGTCGCCGGCCTCTGGCAGGTCGTGGAAGAGATCGGCGAGCAGCCACATCAGGAAGGTCGAGAAGAGCCGCGGCTTGTCCTGCACCGCCGGCAGCTCCAGGACCGACACCAGGCCCCGCCCGTCCTGCGCCGTGCGCAACAGCTCCGCCGTGTCGAACTCCGGCTCCCCGAAGAAGGAGCCCATCCCCTGCGCCTCGAAACCGGTCAGCGCACGCAGGATCACCCCGGCGGTCGCGGTGGACAGACCGCCGACGGCCTTCAGCTCGGCCCGGCCCTCGTCGGAGGTGAGGAAGGCGACGACCGCGCGCAGGTCCTTGAGGTCGATCAGCTCCAGGCCCTTGGCGTCGGCGTAGTGGAAGACCAGGCCCAGGGACTGTTCCTGGGTCTGGTTGAGCTGGAGGACCTTGGCGAGCAGGACCGGGCCGAAGCTGGTGACCGTCGCGCGCAGCGGGATGCCGTGGCCGATGCCGCCGAGGGCGTAGAACTGGGCCGGGAAGCCGGTCGCGGTCCACCGCTGATGGACCTCGGAGGCGCGGGAGCGGATCTTGTCGTTGGGCAGGCCGGGCGCCGAGATGCCGGACACATCGCCCTTGATGTCGGCGAGGAAGACGGGGACGCCCTGCGCGGAGAGCTGCTCGGCGATGAGCTGGAGCGTCTTCGTCTTGCCCGTGCCGGTGGCACCCGCGACCAGGCCGTGCCGGTTCAGCATCGGCAGTGGGATGCGGACCTGGGCGTCAGGCAGGCACCGGCCGTCCCACAGCAGGGCTCCCAGATCCAGGGCGGGCCCGCCGAACGCGTACCCGGCGGCGATTCTCAGGGCCTCCTCCGGGAGGGCGGGAGCGCTGCCGGGCGCCTCGGGGTTGGTGGCCGCGGGCACGGTCTCGCTGTCACTCATGTCAGACCCCTGTTCTGTTTTCACCCGAATAGCGGCATCTTTTCCAGCGTTGCACTCCCTCTCCATGGCTGCGCCCGGAAGGTCTTGACCGGTAGGCTTTCCGTGTGATCTTCAAGCGCATCGGAAACGGCCGGCCGTACCCCGACCATGGCCGGGACAGCACCCGGCAGTGGGCGGACGTCGCGCCGCGCCCGGTCCGCCTCGATCAGCTCGTCACGACGAAGCAGCAGCTCGACCTGGAGACCCTCCTGGCCGAGGACTCCACCTTCTACGGCGACCTCTTCGCGCACGTCGTGAAGTGGCAGGGCGACCTCTACCTGGAGGACGGTCTGCACCGCGCGGTGCGTGCGGCGCTCCAGCAGCGCCAGGTGCTCCACGCGCGCGTCCTCGAGCTGGACTGACCCACCCCGCGCGAACCCCGCGAACGGCACCGGCCGGCAACGGCTTGGCCCTTTCGGGTTCTCCTGTGCGGCGTCCGATGATCATCTAGTAGGCATTGCCGCCCGAGCGCACTACGCTGCGCTCATGAGCATGCTGACTCCCCCTGGCATGGGCGGCCAGTACCGGATCACGGGGGACAAGTACCCGCGGATGCGTCCACCCCAAAGGCGCGGCAGGCTCGTACTCGTCGTCACCGCGTCCGTCGTCGTGATCGGCGTCCTGAGCTGGGGCACCCTCCAGCTCGTCGACGTCTTCACAGGCGGCGACACAGCCTCCGCGGCCGGCACCAAGGCGGGCTGCGCCACCAAGGCGAGCCCCTCGCCCAGCGCGGCCGTGGCCGTCACCGTGCCGAAACCCGGCGCCGTCACCGTCAACGTGCTCAACGCCACGACCCGCAGCGGCCTCGCCAAGAGGACCGCCGACGAGCTGAAGAAGCGTGGCTTCACAATCGGCGAGGTGGGCAACGCGCCGAAGCAGTGGGACAAGAAGGTGAAGGGCACCGGGCTGCTGATCGGGCCCACCTCGGCCCTCAACACCGCACTGCCCGTGCTGGCCACGCAGGTGCCGGGCGCCGAGCGCAGCACGGACCGGGCCCGTAAGGGCCCGGCGGTCGACCTCATCATCGGCGACGGCTTCAAGGAACTCGCGAAGAAGCCGGCCGCCGACCGGGCGCTGGCCGCGCTGACCGCGCCGCAGCCGGCGGCCGCGGCTGGGAAGAAGAGCTGCTGAGCGCGGCGTACGGAGCCGCGTCCGCCGAGCCGGCGCAGTAGCCGGGCCCGCTCGCGCGGCACGGCCGCTGCGCCCGCCTGCCCGGCTGTGCGGTGCGCCTGCTTGCCCGGCTGTACGGTGCACCCGCTTGTCGCCGGTTGCCCGCAGCCGGGCACGCCCCGGGCGCCTGCTCGGCGGGCCCGCAGCGAGCGGGACTGCTGGACGGGCCGGGGATTTCCGGCTACTCGGCCGCCCCGTACATCCGGTCACCCGCGTCGCCCAGGCCCGGGACGATGTAGCCGTGGTCGTTGAGGCGTTCGTCGACCGAGGCGGTCACGACCGTCACCGGGGTGCCGGCCAGCTCGCGCTCCATCAGCTCGACGCCCTCGGGCGCGGCCAGCAGGACCACGGCCGTCACGTCGTCGGCGCCGCGCTTGATGAGCTCCTGGATCGCCGCGACCAGGGTGCCGCCCGTCGCCAGCATCGGGTCCAGCACGTACACCTGGCGGCCGGAGAGGTCCTCGGGCATGCGGGTGGCGTACGTGGAGGCCTCGAGCGTCTCCTCGTTGCGGATCATGCCCAGGAAGCCCACCTCGGCGGTCGGCAGCAGCCGGACCATGCCGTCCAGCATGCCGAGGCCGGCCCGCAGGATCGGCACGACCAGCGGGCGCGGGTGGGAGAGCTTGACGCCGGTGGTGGCGGCGACGGGGGTGGAGATGTCGACCTGTGCGGTGCGCACGTCGCGCGTGGCCTCGTAGGCGAGCAGGGTGACCAGCTCGTCGGCCAGGCGACGGAAGGTCGGCGAGTCGGTGCGGCGGTCGCGCAGCGTGGTGAGCTTGTGGGCGACCAGAGGGTGGTCGACGACGTGGAGACGCATGGGCACAACAGTAACCGCGCTTCGTTGCCGCCACTGTCTGGCGTCAAACGGGCCGTCCGGGGGAAGGTGAGAGGGACGGATAGGGGTGGTGTGCCTATGCCTGACCTGCCAGAGCTGCCCGACCACGCGTCCCGGCCGGACGCGGGCGCGCAGGAGAACGACGCCGAGCGGAGGCGGCGCCGGGCGAGGTTCCTGCGGGAACTCGCCGAAGCCAGAGAACTGCGTGACCGCGTCCAGCCGCGCCGCGCCAAGGCGGCCCGGCTGCGCCACGCGATGCGCATGCGAACGTTCCGCTGGTAGCCACCGCCACCCGCCGAGGGCCGGGAAGAACCGCGCCACGCGCGGTCGTTGTCGGGGTGGGCCTACGTGGCCCCGCTCGGAAGCCGCGTACGATCCGCTGGTGGCGGCAACGAGTGTGCCGGTGAGTCGTTCGCGGACGTGCGATCAAAACAGCCGGACACAGCGGGCCGAAGACGTCCCCTGAGCGCCTTGTTTCTGCCACGATTCCGAGTGGGTGGGGCTCGGAGCCCGAGCGCTCCCCGCCCGCAGCCTCCGCCGGGGGGACCCCCAACCGGCACGCCTCAGACCAGTGGGAGAGTCACGGTGTACTTCGCCGCACTGCTCGCGCGCACCGAAGACGGGTGGGAAGCGAGCGACACAGAGCTCGACGACGTGGAGACCCTGTCGGATCTGGCCGACCTGGCCCGGGAAGCCTCTCCCGACGACGACACGGTGCTCGTCCTCATCGAGCAGGAGGACGCCTGGTTCGGCGTCGTCCGCATCGATGGTGAGGACGACCCTCGCATCTACGTCTCGGACGCCGCCGCAGCAGCCCGCAGCAGCTACGGCGAGATCCTGCTCACCGACGAACTGCTCGGCCGGGATCCCGCCGACGACGGCAACGACCTGGACGCCCTCGACCTCGACGGCACCGAGGACGGTGAGCCCGACGGGGACGGCGACGACGGCGAGGAGGACGGCGGCGCCGCCGAGGCCGTGCCGCACGGCCCGGTCGGCGACGCCGCCGTCCTCGACGACCTGGGCGTCAGCGAGAAGGAGTTGCGGTCGCTGTCGGCCGACGCGGTCACCGAGATCGCCGACGCCCTGGGCGCCTCGGAGACGCTGGAGACCGTCCGCTGACCCCGTCCGATCCCCGTACGGCCCCGGATCCGGTGCGCGACCCCTGGCGGGCCGCGATGCGGCTCGCCCTCGACGAGGCCGGGCAGGCGGTCCGGGGCGGTGACGTCCCCGTCGGCGCGGTCGTCCTCGCCGCCGACGGCATCACGGCGCTCGCCGCCGGGCACAACGAGCGCGAGGCCACCGGCGACCCGACCGCGCACGCCGAGGTGCTCGCGATCCGGCGGGCCGCCGCCCGGCTGGGCGAATGGCGGCTGACCGGCTGCACGCTGGTGGTGACCCTGGAGCCGTGCACGATGTGTGCGGGCGCGCTCGTGCAGTCCCGGGTGGACCGGGTCGTCTACGGCGCCCGTGACGACAAGGCCGGCGCCGCCGGCTCCCTCTGGGACGTCGTACGCGACCGGCGCCTCAACCACCGCCCCGAGGTGATCGAGGGCGTGCTCGCCGAGGAGTGCGCGGGGCTGCTCACCGACTTCTTCCGGGACCGCTGACGGCCTTCTTCCGGGGCTCGAGCGACCGCTGACGGCTCTCTCCCGTACCGCTGACGGCACCGCGCCGACCGCGCCACGGCCTCGCGGCTGCCGTGCTCCGGGGCAGCCGGAAACGGATTTCGGAGCACGCCCCACCTTGCTGTAAGGTCTCCCTCGGTAGCGTGTCCGAGCGGCCGAAGGAGCTCGCCTCGAAAGCGAGTGTGGCGCAAGTCACCGAGGGTTCAAATCCCTCCGCTACCGCTCACAGCCGAAAGGGCGGTCCCGATGGGACCGCCCTTTCGTGGTCCCCGCTCATCACCGCTCAGCCGATGCGGACGTCCTTCTCCACCGTGACCTGGTCGATGTCCGTCGTGCGGACGGTGATCTTCATGGTCCACACGCCGGGCAGCGGGAGCTGGAGTTCGTCCGTGTTCCAGTAGCCGCCACGGTTCTCCAACTCGGCGTCGATCGGGCCGACGTCCTGCGCGCGCAGGGTGAGGCTGAGGCTCAGCTCGGGGACCGTGACGATGCCGCCGTCGGGGCCGAAGACGATGGCCTGCACCCGGTTCGGCCCGACCCGCCCGGGGGCGAGGTCGAGCTGCACCTTGCCGCGGCCGTTCGCCGTGCCCACGTCGAAGGGCACCGTACTGCTGGAGGCGGTGGGCCCGCCGGGGCTGGCGGCCGCCTGCGCCGCGGCGGACTCGGTGGCGGCGCGGCCGGGGACGGTGACGGTGAGGAGGGTGGTGATCATCAGCACCAGCACGGCGGTGACGAACTCGGCCAGGACGGAGCGGCGCAGGGCACTGCGGTGGCGGTCGGGACCGGGGGCCTGTACCTGATCCTGCTCGGCGGGGTGCCCGCCCGCCTCACCGTGCCCGGCCCCGGCGGCGCCGGAGAGGCCCGTCGGCGGCTCCACCGGTGCGATCGCGGCCGCGCCCGCCCCCACCGTCTCCAGCACCCGCGCCTCGGCCGCAGCCCGCCCCGGTTCCGCCGCCCAGCGATGCGTCCAGCGGCGGGAGAAGCCCGCCGCCGCCAGCAGCATGGCCACCGCGGCCACCTTGGCCAGCAGGAAGCGGCCGTACGTCGTACCGGTGAGGGCCTCCCAGGTGCCGAGGCCCCGCCAGGACTGGTAGACGCCGGTGACGGTGAGGACGGCCACCGAGGCGAGGGCCAGCCGGGAGAAGCGGGCGACGGCGGCGGACGTGAGGTCGTGCGGGGTGCGGTGGAGGACGACGAGCAGGGCCGTAAGCCCGCCCAGCCAGACCGCCATGGCCAGCAGGTGGAGCACGGACGACGTCATCGCCACCGGCACCTGGATGCCGGCGGAGGCGTGCTCGGCGGCGGCCCAGGTGAGGGCCAGCGCGACGCAGAGCGCCATACCGGCAACGGGGTGCGCGGTACGGGCCGCCGAGCGGCGTACCAGGACGAAGGCCGCCGCCAGCAGGGCCAGCCGCGCCAGGAGCGCCAGGCCGGGTCGGGTGGTGAGCGTGGCGCCCAGCACGGCCGGGTCGAGGGCGTCCTCGAGGCCGTTGCCGCGTTCGTAGGGGCCGCGCAGGAGCAGCAGGGCGACCGTGGAGATCACCAGGGTCAGCCAGGCGGCGGGGAGGAGCCGGCGCAGGGCGGCGGCCGGGCCGCCGAGGACGGCGGACAGGAAGACGGCGACGCCGATGAGCAGGGCGAGGGCGCCGTACGCGGCGTAGCGGGCGATGTTGTGGAGCGCGGCGGTCGCCGGGTCCTCGGCCGGGGCGGTCACCGCGGCGGTCGTCGCGGACGGTTCGCCGACCGAGAAGAGGAACGCGCCCGAGACCGGGTGACTGTCCGCCGAGACGACGCGCCAGGCCACGGTGTACGTGCCGTCCGCCAGATCGGCGGGGAGGCCGACGCGGACGGTGTCGGCGCGGTCGCCGGGGTGCGCGGCCTCCCCCGTGTCGACGCTGCGGTTCTCCGGGTCGATGACCCGGACCGAGCCGTCCATGAGGCCGACGGCCTCGGTGAAGGTCAGGGTGATGTGGCGGGGGGCGGAGTCGAGGACCGCTCCGTCGCGGGGGGCGGTGTCGCCGAGCGCGCTGTGCGCGGAGGCGGGGGAGGTGCAGCCGAGGAGGACCAGGGCGAGCGCCGCGACCAGCAGCAACGGCCTGCGAAGTCGCCGGAGGCCCCCGGGTGGGGCGGGTGCGCCGTACCCGTCGCCGTGCCGTGCTCCGCCGTCGCGCATCCCCATCGCTTCTCCGTCGTCGGATCTGCTTCCGGGATACGTACGGATGCGGTGGCCGGTGTGCTCAGCAGGGACCGGCACGGATGCGGCGGCCGCGGCGCGGCCGTCCGGGAGCCGTCCGGATACGGCTGCCGGCGTGGTCACCGGAAGCCGTGCGGGCACGGCACCCGGAGCCGTAAGGGCACGGCATCCGGTCCGCCAGTGCCGGGCACCGGACCGGCGTCCGGCGGGGCGGGATCTCACCACGTGGGTCGTGCCGAGATCCCCCCGTCCACCACCAGGTCGTGACCCGTCACCCAGGACGCCAGCGGCGAGGCCAGGAAGACGCACGCGTCGCCGACGTCCTGCGCCCGGCCCAGCCGGCCGAGCGGCACCGCCCGATGCCAGCGCTCCACGCCCTGCGGCCAGGCCTCCGCCAGGCCCTCCCGGTCGATCAGCCCGGGCGAGACGGTGTTGACGCGGATCCCATGACGCCCGTACTCCAGCGCCGCCGACCGGGCGTGCATGACGACCGCCGCCTTGGAGGCGCAGTAGTGCGCGTGCGCGGGTGCGGGTGCGCTCGCCTCGATGGAGGCGAGGTGCGTCACCGAACCCCCTTCGCCGCGCTCCCTCATGACCTCGACGGCCGCCTGCGTGCACGCGAACACGCTGGTGAGGTTGGTGTCCACGACCGTCCGCCAGTCGGCGGCGGTCATCCGGGCGAGTTCCTGGACCGGCTGCACGGCGGCGTTGTTGACCAGCGCGGTCAGCCGTCCCGCACCGAACTCGGCGGCCTCGCGCACCACCCGCCGGCACTCGTCCTCGTCGTTCAGGTCGGCCCGCAGGACGACGGCCCGGCCGCCCAGGTCCCGCACCTGGCCGGCCACCGCGCGCGCCTGTTCCACCGACGTACGGCAGTGCACGGCGACCGCCGCGCCCTGCTCCGCGAACCGCAGGGCGATGCCCCGGCCGATTCCGCCGCCCGCGCCCGTGACGAGGGCGACCTGGCCCTCCAGCAGCCTCATGCCCGGCACAGTGCCACGATCCGGTCGGCCAGGTCCGGGTAGCGGGCGGTCAGCTCGGCCGCGTCGCCGTGCTCGTAGCCCTCGAAGGTGAAGCCGGGCGCCATCGTGCAGCCGAGGAACGTCCAGGCACCGCCCTCGGCGACCCGCCCGCCCATCCAGGTGCCGGCCGGCACGGTGAACTGCGGGTGCTGGCCGCCGAGCACGTCCGGTCCGAGGACGACCGTGCGGGAGGTGCCGTCGGGGGCGAGGAGCAGCAGTTCCAGCGGATCGCCGAGGTAGAAGTGCCAGACCTCGTCGGTGGGCAGGCGGTGCAGGGCGGAGTGGTCGTCCCGCTGGAGCAGGGCGACGATGGCGGTGCCCTCCGGGCGCCCGTCGGGGCGGTCCGGTCCGGCCCAGGTCTGCCGGAACAGGCCGCCCTCGCGCGGGAGGGGCTCCAGGGCGTAGTGCGCGACGAGGTCTTCGGGAGTCACGCCGGGAAGGCTACCGGCCGGGTGAGGAAGGCCAGTTGAGCGTGCTTCTCCGGCAGGTGCACGTCGGGCAGGTTCACCTCCGGCAGTACGACCTTCGGACCGGCCACGAACCCCAGTCGCAGGAAGCGCTCGATCGCCTTGCCGTTGCGCACGTCCGGGTCGACCACGATGCGCCGCCGGTTCAGGCCGAGCCACACGTACGAGGCAACGGCGTGCACCAGCGCCGCCGTCCAGCCGGCGCGGGCCCCGCCGGGGCGGGCCGGCGCGAGCATCAGGTGGACGCCGATGTCGCCGGGTTCGGCGTCGTAGCACTCGCTGACCCGGTCCGCCTCCGGCTCGTACGTCTGGAACAGCGCTGCCGGGTCGCCGTCCTTCACCACCAGGTACGCGTGATGGGTGTCGAGGGTGTCCATGTGGGCGTAGATGCCGGCCACCTCGTCCCGGGTGAGCCCGTTCATGCCCCAGAAGGCGGCCCGCTCCTGGCTCACCCAGCCGTGGATCACCTCGGCGTCGCCCTTCGCGTCCAGGGGCAGCAGCCGTACGGTGCCGAAGCCGTCGATCACCTGTTCGTGGACGGCGGTGCGGTCGGCGTACGGGTCAGTCATCGTCGTTCTCCTTCGTCAGGCGGGCCCAGTCGGTGACGACCGGGACGAGCTCTCCCCTGGTCCACAGCGGGAGTTGGTCGCGGTGATGCGCCGAGCCGGGCACGCCGGACGCGCCCAGCGGCACCACCCACAGGCTGTCCTCACGCCGGGCCAGGTCCCAGACGTAACGGGCGGCCGGGCCACGCGCCGCGAGGTCGGTGAGGCCGGGGACCGCCGAGGTGCACAGCACGCAGTCGTGGTCGCCGGACAGGGCCGGTTCGGCGTTCGTCTTCGTGGCGTACGGCGTGCCGGGCAGCGCCCGCCACGGGGCCAGGCGGTGGGTGTCGCCCCAGGTGCGGACGGTCCCGGTGGCCGCCACCTCCTCCAGCGCCGCCCGGACGATCGCCGGGCGGTCGATGCCGTACAGCTCCTCGGCCGTCAGCAGGTTCTCCAGGGCGAACGCGATCCGTGCGGTGAGTCCCAGCCAGGGGAGGAGGACCTCGGGGTAGGCGGGCGGCTCGGTGAGCGGGCCGAACGCCGGGTGCGCGGCGAGGCGGCGGACGACGGCGCCGCGCACGGCCGCGTAGTCGGCGGCCGGCTCGCTCGTGGCGTCCATGCGGCGGTCCCAGCTCAGCAGCCGGTCGCGCAGGGCGGCGGCCTCGGGGGACAGGCCGTCGAGTGCGGGGAGCAGGCCGAGGAGGGGCGCGGCGGAGGCGAGGTGGGTGTCCATGTGGAGGGTGGGCATGCCGGTCGCCGACCACTGCTCCTTCCCGCCGAGCAGCGCGGCGATGCGCCGGGCGCGGTGCGGCGGGGCGAACTCGACGCCGAGCGGGGCGGACGGGCCGCGCTGGTTGGCCATCACCGCGATGCCGTCGGTCAGGCCCGCGCGGGGCATCTCGTGCCAGCCGCGCCACTCGTGGCCGGGCTCCCAGGCGGGCACGAGCCGGACCTGGTTCGCCTCGGACCGGACCGGCACCCGGCCCGCCACCCGGTGCAGGGTGCCGCCCTCGGTGTCGGCGGCCAGCACGACGTTGACCGGCTCCACCCAGCTGTCGAAGGCGCGGTCGACGTCGGCGACCGTGCGGGCCCGCAGCAGCGGGAGCAGGGCGGCGAAGCCGGCCTCGGCGAGGACCCGGGGCGGGTGGCGCAGGCTGAGGGCGAGAGGGGGCTCCGGGTCGTCCGGGAGGAATGTGCCGTCGTCCAGCCCCTCGGGCCCGCCGGCGATCACCGGTCCGCGGGCCGTCTCGATGACCTCGACCGGCACCGGCTCCGCCCCGCGCACCTCCACGGACTCGGTCTGGCGGTGGGCCCGTTCCCACCGCCCGTCCGGGCCGAGTGCCTCCACGCCCGCGCCCGTCCGGCGCAGCCGCTCCCGGTACAGGTCCTGGTAGTCGGCCATGGCGTTGGTGATGGCCCAGGCGACCGCGCCGGTGTGGCCGAAGTGGGCCGTGCCCGGGACGCCGGGCACGGCGAGGCCGACGACGTCGAACTCCGGGCAGCTGAGGCGTATCTGCTGGTAGACGCCCGGCTCCTCGATGAAGCGGTGCGGGTCTCCGGCGATCACCGCCTGTCCGGTGACGGTCCGCTCTCCGGCGGCCAGCCAGCCGTTGCTGCCGGAGGTGCCGGGACCGTCCGTGGCGAACAGCGCCACCGCCTCCGGTCCCAGACGCCGTGTCACCTCCTCGCGCCACAGCTTCGCCGGGAAGCCCGCGAACAGGATGTGCGTGGCGATCCAGACGGCGAGCGGGGTCCAGGGCTCCCAGCGTCCGGGGGCAAGTCCCGCGTCGGCGAACTCCGGGGTACGGCGGGCGCCTTCCGCCAGACCCTCGTTGACGCCGTCGACGTAGGCCCGCACCCAGTCGGCTGTCTCGGGGTCCAGGGCGTTGAAGGAACGTTCCGCCGTGTCGGCCAGGCGCGCCCGTCTCGCGAGCACGTCCCAGGGCACGGCGGCCGCACCGAGGAAGGAGGCGGAGGTGCCCCCGGCGCGGTGGCGTTCGACCTCCAGCTGCCAGGCACGGTCGAGGGCGGTGACCCGGCCCTGGGCGCGGGCGAGTTCACGGGCGTCGGTGGCGCGCAGGTGGGGGATGCCCCAGGCGTCGCGGTAGATCTCGATGGTCACCTGGACATCACCCTGTCATTCCTTCTGTGCTTTAGGTTAGGCTTCCCTAAGTAAGTCGTGGCGGAATGGTACGCGAAACGTGAAGGAGCGCCATGGGGCAGGGGCACGGTTGGCAGGGTGCGGTCCTGAAGCTGATGGGTGCGAAGGACTTCGTCCTCACCGTCACCGGCGCCGAGGACGTCACACCGGACTACCGGAGGGTGCACTTCACCGACGGAGGCCTGCTCACGGCCAACGGCATCCATCCGACGATGTGGGTCCGGCTGTGGTTCGACAACGCGGGCAAGCCGCACCAGCGGGCGTACACGCTGGTCGACGCGGACCGCGGGGCGAACACCTTCAGCCTGGAGTTCGCACTCCACGAGGGGCGCGCCAGCGACTGGGCGCGGGCGGCGAAGGAAGGCGACACCATCGAGGCGACGGTCCAGGGCACGGGCTTCCAGCATCCCCGGCCCGAGCCCTCGCACGTCTTCGCGATGGGCGACCCCGCCTCGCTGCCCGCGCTCAACTCCCTCCTCGACGCCCTCGGTTCGGCACCGGCGACGATCTGGTTCGAGGGCGGGCTGGACGGCCTGCCGTGCCACGCCGACCCCGACAGGCACGAGATACGCCAGTTGCCCCGCCCCGGCATGGTCGACGAGGTACGGGCCACGCTGCCGGCGCTCCTGGCGGCCACACCGAACCCGTACGTCTGGATCGCCTGCGACACCGCGACGACCCGCACCCTGGCCACGTACGTCCGCAAGGACCTCTCCGTCCCCAAGGAGCGGATGCACGCGCTGGGGTACTGGCGGGCCACCTGACACAGGGCGAGCCGCCCCACGGGGAGGTGCCGGTCGGTGAGTCGAGGTACCGGCCGGTGAGGGGAGACGCCGGTCGGTGAGTCGAGGTACCGGCCGGTGAGGGGAGACGCCGGTCGGTGAAACGCACCACGGGAAGCGGCGGCCGGCGGTTCCGTGACGGAACGGGGCGGCTGAGTGGCGGAACGGGGCGGCACGTGGCGGTACGGGAGCCCCGGTGCGCGGGACCTGATGCCGCCGGCCGGACGGACGGGACGCGGGCTCAGCGTGCCGCGCCGCCCGCCCGCGCCGGGAACGGTTCAGATGTGAGGTGCGCGCACGCCGGCCTGCCGTGCGCGCCCCCCACGTCGAGGGCGGGCCGCGAGGGAGCTGAGCCATGCCCGAACTGCCGGACGTCGAGGCCTACCGGAAAGTGTTCGAGTCCTGCGCGTCGGGCAGGGTCGTCCGGCGTGTCGAGGTCCGGGACGCGGGCGTCCTGCACGGCGTGAGCGCGCGGCGGCTGCGCGAGGCGCTGGAGGGCCGCAGGTTCACCGGGCTCGAACGGCACGGCAAATGGCTCCTCGCCCGCACCGGGGGCGGCCTCACCCTCATGCTGCACTTCGGCATGACCGGCCGGCTGGTCTGCGAGCATCCGGACGCCCCCGCCGAACCCCACGACCGCGTCCTGCTCACCGTGGGCCGCGACCGCCAGCTCCGCTTCCGCGACCAGCGCAAACTCCAGGGACTGTGGCTGGCCGACGGTGCCGGGGTCGCCCGGCTGCTGGACCGCCAGGGACCCGACGCGATGGCGGTGGGCCGCGCGGGGTTCGAGACCGCGCTCCGCGGACGTCGCGGGAGCCTGAAGACCGCGCTCACCGACCAGGCCGTCCTGGCCGGGCTCGGTAATCTCCTGGCCGACGAGATCCTCTGGCGTGCGGGGCTGCGCCCCACCGGCCGGGCGAGCGATCTCACCGAGGCCGACCGGCGGCGCCTGTACACCCGGATGCGCAGCACCCTGCGCTCCGCGGTCGGCGCGGGGTGCGTCCCGCCGCGCGACTCCTGGCTCACCGGCCACCGCGACGACCCCGACCCGCAGTGCCCGCGCTGTGGCACCCACCTGCGCCGCACCCGCCTGGGGGGCCGCACCACGGTCTGGTGCCCGCGGTGCCAGCCGGAGGGTTCGTGACGGGGCGCACCAGGGGACCTGTGCGGCGGCACGCCCGGCCGGGGCGGCATCAGGGAACCTGCCCGGCGGCACGCCCGGCAGGGGCTTGCGCGGTCGGTGTCGGCGGGTGGCGTGCATATCCTGCCGGCCGCCGGCGGCGGGCGGGTACGTGATCATTGCCGGTCGCCGCCGACGGGCGAGTGCGTGATCATTGCCGGTCGCGGTCGCGGTCGCGGTCGCGGTCGGCGGGCGGGTGCGTGAGCTCGGCCGGTGGCGGTCGGCGGGCGGGGTGTCAGCGGACGAGAGCCGAGACGCCCGCCTGCGCGTACTTCTCGTCCAGGTCGCCCTTCGGCACCGGTCGCCGACCGCATGACCGCCCGGCTCCGCGCTCCTGCTACGCGTGCGACCCTCACGCCGCGCGAGCACGACATCCTCCGCCGGCTCTCCCAGGGCCTCACCGACCGTGACATCGCCCGCACCCTTGCCAACAGCGAGGCCAGGTGCAGCCCATCTCCGCCGCGTCTACGACAAGCTGAACGTCGACACGCGCGCGGGTGCGGTGGCCGTGGCGAAGGAGCGGCGTCTGGTGCCGTGAGGCCGCGCCGAACGCCGAGCCGTAGGCTCCTGGGCTCCTGGGCTCCTGGGCTCCTAGGCGACGCCGGAGACGGCCGGCCGTCGGGCGCCGGGATCGTCGTCACTCTCGTTCGGGAAGGACTCGTCCTCCCCGAAGTCCGGGGCCTGGAAGGGGTTCGTCGCCGGAGGCGGCGATGCCGCGGCGCTGCCGCGCGGCTGCCCTTCCAGGGCGGAGAACAGCGAGGTCGAATCGATGAGAGGTCTCACTTTCGTCACGGGCCACGGAGGGGTGTCGCGTGTCCCTTGGGGTGCCGTTGTGCCCGGGACCGGGCACAACGGCGTCAGAGCTTGGTCATCTTGGAGTACGGGCTCAGGATCCGCATCTGCGCCGAGCCGAAATCGACGAGCGCCGCGATTCCGTCCTCGATGCCGATCACGCGGCCGAGGCCGTACATGTCGTGAGTGACCTGGTCGCCCACCGCGAAGTGCTCGGGAACGCGGGTGACGGGGGCCTTGAAGGGGCTGGTAGGCAAATGACGCTTCGGTACATCGGGCTTTGTCATCGTCCTCAGTATGGGCCCACGCGCACGCCACTGGAAACGCCGGAGGGCCGGACCTTCGCGGACGCCGTTGGTTTGTCCGGCCCCTGCTGTGCCCCGTCGAGCGCCGACTCGACGGGGCACAGTGCTGCGAAGTGGCTGGTGCGGGTGCGGGCCCGTGGTGTGCCGGCGAGGTGGGCGTCGATGCGGGCGAGGTTGATCGCGGCGCCGGTGAGCTGGTGCTGGAGGCTGGTCCTTGTCAGGCCCGGGTAGCCGGATCTGCGCAGGCCGCAGCGCCCTACTGCTGGGGAGATGGTGCCCTCGACACCGGCACGGATCTTGTAGCGCTCCTTCCACGCATCGGTCCGCTGTTCAGCGCGGATGCGCCGGATGGCGTCATGCTGGGCCTGCTGTTGCCGCCACATGGTTCCCGGCGGCTGCCGGTGGCAGAGCTGACGCAGTCCCGCGGGTGAGGACAGGGGCCGCAGCGGCTGGCGGGGAACCTGACGCGGATGACCGGCAGGCCCTTGGAGTGAGTGCGGGGATACCAGCGACCGTGACCGGGCCGACCATGTCGTTGCGGGCGTAGGTGCGTCCGCGCGAGAGCCGTCCGGCGTCCAGAGTGGAGTCCTCCAGGGCGGCCACCCATGCCTGGCCCCACCAGGTCGAGGCGAAGGCTCGCCTGCCGCGGGCGGGCGCACGGCGCGGGCCGGGGACAGCGGGGCTCATGACTGCCTTCCCAGGGCGACGAGTTCGGCGAGTTCGGCGTCGGACAGTTCGGTCAGGGCCGCCTCGCCGGAGCCGACTACGGCGTCGGCGAGGGCGCGCTTGGCTTCGAGCAGCTTCGCCACCTTGTCCTCCACGGTTCCCTCCGCGAGGAGCTTGTGTACCTGGACGGGTTTTTCCTGCCCGATACGGTAGGCGCGGTCGGTGGCCTGGTCCTCGACGGCTGGATTCCACCAGCGGTCGTAGTGCACGACGTGGGTGGCGCGGGTGAGGTTGAGTCCGGTGCCCGCCGCCTTCAGCGACAGCAGGAACACCGGCACCTCACCGCGCTGGAAGCGGTCCACCATCTCCTCGCGCCGCGCGACGGGGGTGGCACCGTGCAGGAAGAGAGTGGGGACGCCACGCTCTGCGAGATGCTTCTCCAGCAGAGCCGCCATCTGTTTGTACTGCGTGAAGACCAGCACGGATTCGCCTTCGGCGGTGATGGTGTCGAGAAGCTCGTCGAGCAGGTCGAGCTTGCCGGAGCGGCCCCGCAGGGGAGTGGACTGCCGCAGGCTGTGCTCTTTCAGATACTGGGCGGGGTGGTTGCAGATCTGCTTCAGCGCGGTGAGCAGCTTGAGCACCAGACCGCGCCGGGCCATGCCCTCCGACTCCGCGATCTTCGCCATGGTCTCGCGGACCTGCGCCTCGTACAGGCTGGCCTGCTCGGCCGTCAGCGGGACGACGCGGTCGGTCTCCGTCTTGGGCGGCAGTTCGGGCGCGATGCCGGGGTCGGACTTCTTGCGGCGCAACAGGAAGGGACGTACGAGACGGGACAGGCGCTCGGCCGCCTCGGGATCCTCGCCCGCCTCGATGGCGCGGGCATGCCGGTCACGGAAGGCGGTGAGCGTGCCGAGGAGCCCGGGGGTGGTCCAGTCGAGCAGGGCCCACGGCTCGGAGAGGTTGTTCTCCACGGGCGTGCCGGTGAGAGCGACGCGGGCGCGGGCGGGCAGGGCGCGCAGTTCGCGGGCGGTGACGGCGTAGGGGTTCTTGACGTGCTGGGCCTCGTCGGCGGCCACCAGCGACCAGGCTGTCTCGGCGAGTACTTCGCGGTCGCGGCGCAGCACCCCGTAGGTGACCAGCACGACCTCGTCGGCGGCCAGGTCGTTGAGGTGGCGGTCGCCGCCGTGGTACCGGCGTACCGGGGTGAGCGGTGCGAATCTGGCGGCCTCGCGCTGCCAGTTGCCGAGCAGGGAGGCCGGGCAGACGACAAGGGTGGGGCCCGTGGTGGTGGGGTCGCTCTGGCGGTGCAGGTGCAGAGCGAGCAAGGTGATGGTCTTGCCCAGGCCCATGTCGTCGGCGAGACAGCCGCCGAGGCCGAGTGCGCACATCTCGGCCAGCCAGGCCAGGCCCCGCTTCTGGTACTCGCGCAAGGTGGCCTTGAGCGCGGCGGGCGGGGCACGGGGGTACGGGACTCGGGGTCGCGGATACGAGTGACCAAATCTCCGAGCGCACCGACCGCCGCACAGGGAACCCGGTCACCGTCCCGCTCGGCCTCACCGGTCAGCGCGGCGCTCAACGCCTCCATGGGGGTGAGCGGTTCCATCCGGCGGCGCCTGGCGCGGGCCACCAGCTTCGGGTCGGCGACCACCCACTGGTCGCGAAGCCGGACGAGGGGACGGCGTGACTCCGCGAGGGCATCCATCTCGGCCTCGGTGAGCGGCTCGCCGCCCAGGGAGACCTGCCAGCGGAAGTCGAAAAGGGCCTCGGTGTCCAGCAGGCCGCCCGCGGTGGAACCGGGGGCCGTGCGTTGCCCGATCTCCGCGGTCGCGGTGAGCGCCTTGACCAGCTCGCGCGGCCAGTGCACGTCGACACCGGCCGCGCGCAGCGCGTCCGTGGCGTCCCCGAGGAGCTCGAAGGCTTCGTCGTCGGTCAAGCGGAGCCGATCGGGAGCGGCATCGTCGAGCAGCCTCCGCAGCGGGGGCCAGGCGCGGGCGCCGCGACGCAGGGCGAGCAGGGTCTCGGTCTCTGCGCGTGGGCCGAGCAGCCGTTCCACTTCGGCCGGCTCGCTCCACAGCTGGGCGGCCTCGATGACGAGCGCCGGGTCCGCCGCGGTGTGCAGTTGCAGGACGGCCCGGAACTGCCGTCGGCGTCCTTCGGGTACGTCGACGCGCAGGGAGACACTGACCTCGGAGGTGAGCGACGCCTGGGTTTCCTCCGCCCATTCACGCAGGGCGGGCACGGCACGGGCCTCGCGCCAGGCGTACGGCAGCGCTCCCATGGCGAGCGGCGCGGCCGGCGTACGGACCAGATCATCGGCGACCGCGTCGCAGAACCGGCGCACCAGCGCAGCCGGTTCGGCGATCCGTACCGGCGCAGGACCAGGCTCGGGGAGGCAGTGGGCGTGGGGCGGGAAGGCGGCGGCCAGGGCGTCCAGCGTCCGGCGCTGGGCGGCGGTAAAGGGGCCCACCTGCCAGGTGTCGTGACCGGCCGGGGTGAGGGCCGGGTGGACGCGGCCCTCGGCGAGCAGCCGCAGCGCGAAGCGAGTGGCGGCCTGCCAGGCGGCGGCGGAAGGGTGCGTCGGCTCCGCATCGGCCAGGGCGGAGACAGCGACGGCGACAGGCAGCGCGTAACCCTCGACCCTGCGCCGCCTGACCGAGCGGCCGTGCGGCAGGACCAGCTCAACCACCTCGGTCTCGAGGCCGGTGGGCGCCGTACGCACCCGCTGGAGGTCGTCGCGTGAAACGCAACGGACGCATCACCCTCGTCGTCGGCCTGGTGGCGGTCGTCCTCATGGCCTTCCGGGTCTCGTGGAACGCGCTGTCCGACGTGGCCCGCGCCATCGGCGCCGACCCCACCGCCGCCCTGCTCTACCCGATCGTCATCGACGGGCTGATGGCCCTCGCGCTGGTCGCCACGCTCGTGCTGACCGGTAACGACCGTAAGTTCGCGCTGCGGGTCCTGGCGACCTACACGATCGCCAGCCTCTTGCTGAACTACGTGCACGGCCTCATCCCGGCCCTGCACACCGAGTCGGTCCAGTGGGGCCGACTGGCCGACTGGGACCCCGCGAACTGGGCCCTTGTGCTGCTGGCGACCTCGCTCCCGGTCGGGTCGATCTACTTCGGGTCCGACCTCGTGGCGAAGGTGCTGCACCACAACCCCGAGTCGGCCGACTCCGCCGAAGCAGCCTCTGCCCACTCGGAGAGTCGGCAAGCCGGCGGGCAGGCCGCACGGTCGAGGTCTGACCAGGCCGAATCGCCTCCCGAGCAGCTGACCGAGTCGGCCCCCGTGAAGGTCGCCGAAGCAGCCGTGACGAGGCCGACCAAGGCCGAGGAGTCGGCCCCCGCCACCCGACCGCCCCGGTCGGCCACCGCAATGGAGTCGACCGGAGCCGCCCCGCGTCGGGCGACCGGTCGGGTCCGCACCACCGCAAAGTCGACCGCCGACCGCACCCGCACCGACGCTGCCATCCTCGACGAGGCCCGACTCCTCACCGCCAGCTGGAGCGACGACCGGCTGACCGCCGAGCGTCTGCGCAGCGAACTACGGATCGGCCAGAAACGCGCCCGCGCCCTGCGCGACCAGCTGCAGGCCGAGCGCACCAGCCAGGCCGAACCCACCGCGTACGACGACTTCGAGGCCGAGCCTCTCGACGGACTCGACGAAGCCGCGCCCCAGCGGCAGAGGGAACTCGACACCGCCCGACCCCCGCAAACGCACCTTCGCCCCCTTCCGGCTCACCCGTGCCCCGCGCAGACAAGCGCGGAGCACGAGGCCGCGCAAAGCGAAGCACCCGACACCAGCACCCCACGGAGAACCGTTCCATGCACGATCCGCACCGCGAACTCGCCACCCGTCAGCAGGAGATGACCACCGGCCTGAACGGCGCAGCAAGCAAGGGCGTTGGACCGTCCATCGGCCGGTCCAACGCGGACGCCTCCGCGCCGGGGGTCGCGGAGGATCAGCTCCGGCGCGAGGGCGCGCCGGAGCAGGAGTCGGGGGCGGGCGAAGACGTCGCTGCCGAGCAGCAGACACCTGTCGTACGCGCTGCCGACGAAGCCGCGCTCTATCGTGTCCTGCGCCGCCGCGAACGCTGTGACGACGGTCGTCGCGAGGCCCGTGTCGATGCCCGTTACAGCGACGACGAGAAGGCCGCGATCGTGGCCAGGGCCAAGGCGATGGGCATCGCCGGCGCCCACCTGGTCGGCGCGGTCGTCATGGCCTTCGTCAACGGCGAGACGCACCTGCCCGAACGGCGCACCGTCTACGACGATGCCATCGACGAGTTCGCCGCTCTGCGTACCGAGATCGCCCGGATCGGCACCAACGCCAACCAGATAGCGCGCCGTCTCAACTCCGGCGGTGATCCACACCCTGTGGACGCCGCCGTCCTGGACCGGGCCGAGCGCCTCCTGGCCACTGCCCGCGACGCGATGAAGGCCGTGGACGAGGCCGCTTTCCGGGCCGCCGGGCAGAAGGCGGGCCGGGCGTGATCGCGAACATCGTCAAGCCGGGCAGCAACACCCGCGGCGTACTGAGGTACCTCTTCGGGCGGGGCAAAGCCACCGTGCACAGCGACCAGCACATCGTCGCCTCCTGGGACGGCTTCGTACCCGACCCCGGCCCCGAAGGCAGCCCTGGCCACGAAGAGCGGATGGACCAGCTCGTCAAGGCTCTCGACCTGCGCGTCAAGCAGGCCGGCGACCAGGCCCCGGCGGGGCACGTGTGGCACTGCTCGCTGCGCGCAGCGCCCGAGGACCGCATCCTCACCGACGCCGAATGGGAACACATCGCGCGCCGCATCGTGCACGCGACCGGCATCGCCCCCACCGGCGATCCGGACGGCTGCCGCTGGATCGCGGTGCGCCACGCGGACGACCACATCCACATCGTCGCCACCAAGATGCGCGGGGACCTGCGGCCGCCCCGCAACTGGAACGACTACCACCGTGCCATGACCGAACTCATGGCGATCGAGGAAGACTTCGGCCTCACCCGCGTCGCCCGCGGACGCCAGGCCGCCGCCCGCACCCCGGCCGCCAAGCGCCCCACCCGCGCCGAGCAGGAGAAGGCCAAGCGCACCGGCCGCAGCAAGGATGCACGCGCAGAACTCCGCCACGTCGTCCGCACGGCGCTCGCCCGCGCCGAAGACCTTCAGGAGTTCTTCAACCTGCTCGCCGACGCCGGTCTCCAGGTCGAAACCCGCGCTCTGCCCTCCGGTGACCTGCAGGGCTACAAGGTCGCCCTGCCCGGCGACACCAACGACAACGGCGAGCCCGTCTTCTACTCCGGCTCCAGCCTCGCCACCGACCTTTCCCTCCCTCAGATACAGCAGCGTCTCACCGCCGCCGAAGCTCCCGCCACCGAACCCTCACCGGCCGGGCGCCGATTCAACCCGTGGCACCAGGCCGCCATGGCCACCGAACGCATCCGCCACCACATCGACCACAGCTCCGCCGACGTAGCGCAGGCCCACCTGGTCGCCTTCGGTGAGACCCTCTACGCCCTGCCCCTCTACGCCCCCGCCCATCTGAAGGCCGAACTCCACCGGGCCGCCGTCGCCTTCGAGCACGCCGCCCACACCCGTGCCCGCGTCGACCACCAGCACGCTCGCGCGCTGCGCGGCGCGATCCAGGCGATGCGCCACCACCCCGCCGATGGCAGCGGCCTGGCGATGCTCCTGGACGCCGCCATCCTCGTCGTCACCGCCGTCCAGCGCCACAACGCGCTGCGGCACCACGACCGGCAGGTCGCCGCCGCCCGCCAAGCCCTGCTCCACCTCCGGGCCGCCTACGACCAGACAGCCCCCGAACCCCTGGCCACCATGGCCGCCCACAAGCCTCCGGCCAATACCGTCCGCCGGTACGTCCAGCACGTCCGCGACGCTGTTCCGGCCTACGCCGAGCAGATCCTCGCCGAACCCGCCTGGGAGGCCCTGGCCGCCACCCTCGCCACCGCCGAGGCAGCCGGGCACGACCCGGCCGAACTCCTCCACCACGCAGCAGGGCGACGCTCGCTGGACGACGCCACGTCCCCGGCCAGGACCCTCACCTGGCGCATCCAACGCCTCGGCAAAAGCCGAACTCGCGACACCACACAAGGAACCGCCCATGCCCTCCTCTGTTCGCCCTAACCTCGTCGTCCTCCTCACCGAAGTGGACAGCACTCGCCCCGATGACCCATCGCTCCTGTATCGCCGCAATGGGACCCTATTCACCACCGCCGAACACGACCTGATCTGCACCGCCACCCCGGCAGAGATAACCGCCGCGAACGCGCAGCGACGGCTTGAGAACGAGTGGGCGCGGGAAACCCACGCGATGCAGAAGGCCCTCGTCGACCTATTCATGAAGTACGTCGACCAACTCCCGGACGGCTCATGCAGCAACATCTACGCCACCATGACCGACGAGGACTACGCGGAATACGAGCGCCTGGTCAAGATCGTCGCCGCACGAACCGGCCTCGAGTACCGCGCCGAGCACGAAGACAACTGACCGGATGCACACCAACGGCGGCCCACCCAGTGGGCCGCCGTTGCGGCAGAACCGAAGCGGCTGCCGATTCACCCCGTAGACCTGACCACCGTGGCCTTGGCGACCGCCTTGCGCACCTGGGCATCGACAAGGCCGGGGCTACCGGAGACCACGACGAGCACCATCCCGGTGCGGACGGCCGTCTGCTTGACGACGCTGCTGCGCCCGCCAGCGGCGAAGGTCAGCAACTGGCTCCACTGCTCGTCGCCCAGCCGACGGGCGACGAGCACCTTCTGAGTCGTGACCGTGACGGGCGTACTGCCGGCGAGGACCTGGTAAGTAGGGCAGGAGGTCATCGCCTCGAAGATCCGGTCCACGCTCCGGGAGAGCTTGTCCTCGGCGTTGCTGTACAGCTCCTCGGACAGCTCGGAGTCGCTGCCGCCGGCGTAGGTGAAGGACGCCTTGGCCTTGCGGGGGAGGGCGAGACTTGCGCCGTTCACCGCGGCGTCGCCGAGCTTGGCCAGCGCCGGGCAGCCGATCACGGTCACGTCGTCGTGCGCCGCCGTGCGCTGTGGCATGCGGGTGTAGTCCTCGCCGAGGTCGCTCTCGTCCAGGAGCCGTTTGGCCAGTGCGGTCGAGGACAGGGGAGAAGGCGCCGGGGCACTCTGGCCGTCCGGGGGCACCGGGACGGTCGTGGACGACCTCGGGCTGGGGGAGGTGGCGCTGCCATGGGTACAGCCCGCCAGGGCCATGACGGTGAGGGCGGTGAGGCTGAGGACGGTCGTGGTGTGAACGCGCATAGGAAACCCCTTTGTGGCCTGCGAAACGGACGGTCTGACCAGGCCGGCCCTCCTGGTGCCGGCAGTACGAAGGGGCAGGGGTTTCGGGAGGTCAATGACCGAGGTGGCGCAGGCCCTCTTCGAGAGTGGGGTGGAACGGTCGACGGGACCGGAGTGACGGTTGAACCAGGCCGCATCCAGGCCGGGCTCCTTCGTTTCGTGGCCCGCCCGACAACGCAGCCACACCGAGTCGTCGCGCATGCAGAAGACGATCCAGTCCCGGTACACGCCGCACCCGGGGCACGTACGGACCTCGCCGTCGACGAGGAGCGGCTGCAGCCAGCGTATTATTACCCCGGCCACCTCCTGGCGCGACGGCAGCCGCAACTCCGGCGGCAGGAAGTCGGGCACCGCCGCCTCCTCCGCGACAGGGTCCTGTGGGGTCGGCTCGGGGCAGTCGGTCCACGGCTGGGTGGCCTGCAGTCGCAGGAGCAGCTCGTAGCCCGCACGCTGGGCTTCACGGAATGCACGGTCCTCACGAGCCCGTCGAAAGAACAAAGCTCTCTCCTTCTCTGTCATCGGGCGAGTGCGGGGTCGCACCCCGCCTGACCTGCTACTACTCGGGAGATCAGCGACGAGCTGCACCACAGCGGCGCCTCTGGCATGGAGCGTCGTCAGCTGCAGCGGACGACAGTGAGACGCCCCTCCGCGATCTCGGGCACGGTGCGGCGGGGCACCGGGACCGGGGAGGCGAGCGAGGACGCGAACGCGGCCACCAGCGCATGAGGGACGCTGGCGCTGAAGCTGGCACACCACAGATACGGCGCGCCGAGCGCGGGCTCCGCCCACGCCTGCCAACCCACCAAGTCCGGCCGCGGGTCGGCGTCCTCGATGAGCGGCGGCAGCATCCCCAGGGAGACGCAGGAGGAGAACCCGGGGTCCGTAGCGGTGGTGCGGGGGCGGTCCACGTCACGGATCCAACCCCGGGCACTCAGCGCGTCGAGGACCGTCTCGGGCTCCTCGAAGCCGGCGTCGGGCGCCTCACGGGCGTCGATCGCCACGAGGAGATCGGCAAGCGCCTCGTAGGAGACGTCCGTGGTGAAGTACGCGTTCCACTCCGGCATCGCGGAGGCGGCATGGCCGCGGGCGCTCAGCTGCCAGGCAACGGGCAGACCGCCCAACTCGAACGGATAGGCCGCAAGGACCCACTCGGCCCCACGCAGCCCGTCCGGGCTTGCGTAGAGAAGGGTGCGACGGGAGGTGGGCCACATGCGCCAGCCGAGGTCGGACAAGGTGTCGTCGATCCGCTCGGCGAGCACACCGTCGTCACCGGCCAGATGACGCGGGGTGACCCAGTACACCGGGTCCGGCACGTTTGGTCTGGAGTGGTGCGGGAGCAGGGGCGCCTCCATGGGCTCGTGGGGTGGAACACTGGCCGTGCAGGATCACCGGTATCGCCTCGTTGACCAGGTCCTCCGGCAAGGTGTTGCAGGTTGACATGGCTACACAGCTGCGCACCAGTCATTCCTGGATCTTTCGTGTCTGCCTGTGGCGAACTGGGAAATGCACGGGCAGGCTTACCCAAAGAAGCGAGCACCGCTCACGTAGCTCCGGTGTTTGATCGCCGATGGCTTTCGTGGTGCGCCCCGTGGCTCAGACGCGGCCTTGACCAAGGTCTACGAGGACTGTTTCGTTAGGACATCTGATAGCCGGGCTTCCTCGGCGCGGCCGTCACGTCTGGCTGCCTCTGGTTTCCTCGCCGCCGAAGCCTCCGCCAGAACCACCCAGGCGGCCTTGGTTCCCCAGTCCGTGACCTGGAACCCCCACTGTCCCTGGGTCAGCTCGTTCACGATGTGCAGTCCCCGTCCGTGCTCAGTGAGCAGCCCACTCACTGCCTCCGATGCGGTGGCTTCCGGCGAGGCCACTGCAGCCAGGTAGAGGCCCGTAGGAAGCAGAGGTTTCCCGTCGTGGATCTCGCAGATGTATTTCCCGGCAACAGAGCGAAGGTGCACCTCGTAGGGGCCGCACGCGTGCTCGTGCGCGTTTGCCACGAGTTCCGAGACCGCCAAGACTCCGTCACTGATGACGTCGTCGGAGAGGCCCAGATCTTTGAGAACACGTCGCAGGACCGAGCGGGCTTCGCCCGGCGGGTTGATGGTGTGGTCGGTCCAGCGGTACACAAGGGCGGCAGACGGCGCACTGATCATCGGGCGGCGGACCTCCTGTGAGTGACGTCGGTGGCCTCCTTCCAGGGCTCCGGAGTAGTCACGGCAGTGGGTACGACACCGAAAGGCTTACGAAACCTCAGAAAGCAATCGGTATCGAGTGTGTCCGACCCCTGGGAGAGTCGTGGCTCAAGCACCCGGCAACGAGACCGGTCGCGAGTCACTCGCTCAACGATGGCTGCCGATGCCCCTGATGCTCATGGGCGTTTATGAGCGCAGGGTGCGAGTGGGCGACAGGGCACTCCAGCGAGACCGCCGACCCGCTGTCGGCCTTCGCCTCCGCTCGTCTGGTCACTGAGAGTATGGGTGGGTGAGTGCTGACGTGTTTGGACGCTGGGTACCGGATCGACCCGAGGATGTAGCCGAGGTCTTCGCCAAGGCGGACTTCCTGTGGTGGATCGCCGGTGGCTACGCGATCGAACTCGCGGTCGGCCGCGAGCTGCGCGCACACGGCGATCTCGACGTCCTCGTCCTCCGGCGTGACCAGGCCCTCGTACATGAATTGCTGGCCGACTGGGACCTGCACGTGGCGGATCCGCCCGGCCAGGGGGAGTTGCGACCGTGGCGTCCTGGAGAGGTCCTTCGGCCGCCGCTCCACGACATCTGGTGCCGCCGTACTTCCAAGGCGCCCTGGTCGGTGCAGCTCATGCTGGACGAGGCCGAGGGCACCCAGTGGGTCTCGCGACGCACCCCGGAGATCCGGCTCCCGATCGACCAGCTCGGGCGGACGGGCGAGGCGGGCATCCCGTATCTGGCGCCCGAGGTGCAGCTCTTCTACAAGGCAAAGGCGACCCGGGACAAGGACGAGACCGACTTCGAAGCGGTACTGCCGCTACTCGACGCTCCGGCACGTGCCTGGCTGGCAGACGCGATCAAGGTGATCGCGCCCAACCACCCCTGGCTTCGCCGGCTCCTTCCGGTCAGCCGAACGTGAGCAGCGGAACGTCGTAGAGGTCGGGGTTCCGGGGCCGGGTCATCGTGGGCGACGTGACCTCCACGATCAGCAGCTCGCTGAGGAACTGGACCTTGGCGCTGAGGAGATGGCTCGTCCTGCCGTCGGCCGACTGGGCCTTCAGGCCGGCGGAGACGTGGATGTGCGGAATTATCCCGCCGGTGGCCGGGTCGTGGGCGAGCGTGCCCGCGCCGAACGCCTCGACGTTGGTGACGTACGTCTTCGCCCAGACCGGTGCGTCCGGGTCGGCGAGCTTCTCGCAGGCGCCCACGATCTCGGCCTCCGCGAAGGCCCCGATGAACGAGGGGATGTAGCCCTGCCGTACGCCGTTGTCCCGGCAGAAGGTGGACAGCGCCTCGAAGAAGTCCTCCCCGTGGTCGAAGGTGACGCCGAAGGTACGGCCGACGGTCAGCTCGTGAGCACGCATGTGCGGGTGTCTCCTGACGAGGTGGAATCAGCGGGCGGAGGCGGTGGTGAAGGTCTCGCGGACCGTCGCCCCGTCGGCGCCCTGGGCGAGCAGGGCCTGCAACAGGAGCCGCGCCTGGTACGGGCTGAGGTCTCCGGCGCCGATGAGTCCTCGTCCGAGGAGGTCCTTCTCGGAGCCGGGGAAGCCGTAAGTGTCGGACAGGACGGGGCCGTTCCCGATGCGGGAGGCAAGAACCACGGGGATGCAGGACGCGAGCTTGGTGAGTCCCTCGACGAGGCGCTCCGGGACGTGGCCGACGCCGAAGGCCGCGACCACGAGCCCGTCGCAGTTGCCGTCCCACAGGTCGAGCAGGGCTCCGTCGTCGCCGAGGGTGACGGTGTAGAGCCCGACGCGCGCCTCACGGTCGGGGGCACCGACCAGCGGTCCACGGCACGGCAGGCCGCCCACCATCCGCACCCGGTTCTCCGCGATCCGCGCGATCGGGCCGCACGCCGGTGAGGTGAAGGCAGCAGGGCTGGTGGTGTGCGATTTGCGGACGGTCCGGGCCGAGTGGATCTCGTCGCCAAGCACGACGAGGCAGCCGGCGCCCCGCAGGCCAAGGTCGGCGGCGGCCAGGACGGCGGCGTGAATGTTGGCCGGTCCGTCGGCGCCAGGAAGGGTGGGATTGCGCATCGCGCCGGTGACGACGACCGGCTGCTCGTGGCCGTGGTAGAGGTCGAGCAGGAAGGCCGTCTCCTCGATGGTGTCGGTGCCCTGGGTGATGACGACGCCGTCGACGTCACCGGCCTCCAGCTCCGCCGTGATCGCGGCCGACAGTGCGGCGAGGTCATCGAAGGTCAGGGAGGCGCCGGGCAGACGCCGGAAGTCCCGCACCTTGAGGCCGATGCCGCTCGTGGCCAGAGCAGGTACCGCGGCGAGGAGTTCGTGGGCCGAGAGCGCGGGTACGACACCTCCGGTGGCGGGATCCGTGGTCATGGCGATCGTGCCGCCGAGGGAGAAGACCGCCACGTTCCTGACCGACTCCGTCATATCCCCTGCTCCCCTGTCCGGACGCCGCCGAGCACGGCCTCACGAGTGGTTCACGCAGGCTATCGGGTCGGCGCCGTCCGGGTACGCGGGGTGATCACTAGCTGCTCGGCCACGAACCGGCAGGCAGCCTCCAGCCCTTCGAGGCCGAGCAACCGGCTGCGCGGCCGGGCGAGCCGTTCCGTGCTGGCGGCCGACAACTGGGCGCACCGGCGACCGAGCCAGGAGGCGTCGAGGCCGAGGTACTCCGCCGTCGCTGCGAGGCGCTGTCCGGCCTGCTCGGCCGCTGTGGCCGAGTGGTGGCTGACGTGGCCAGTCACATCGGCGAAAGTCCGCAGGGCTCCCGGCCGCGCGGTGACCGCGAGGTGGGAGGCTCCCTCGGTCCGTACCCAGGAGGCGATGACAGCCCGGCATCCGGGAGAGAGAGCGAAACCGTCTGTGTGTGCGAAGCCTCCGTCGTCGGTCACCCAGGTACGGATGCCAAAGGACTCCATGAGCGCGATGGCGAGGAACAGCAGAACGCGCTCGTACGCCGGCGAGGAGGCGATCGCGGTCTCGGGGAGGCAGAATCCCCGGCCGCTGGTGTCGCCCGGACGTCGGGGGGCCATTCGTTCGAGGTATCGGTACTTGTGCCGGAAGAACAGCCATGTGGCGGCCTCTTCACCACGCTGTTCCCTGGTCCAGAAGACGGGTGCGTCGCCCAGGTGGTCACGGTTGCCCAGGATGTACCGGGCTGCTGTCTCCGAGCCGATGAGCATCCGGGAGACCTCGGTCAGTGCCTGGTTGGCGGCGATCGGCGCGCCTGGGGAAACGGTGAGCGATGTCAGCGAGGTGTGCAGGGGCTGGTCGTCGCCGAGCAGTGCCGCCTCGAATCCCGACACGGCCCACAGGATGCCGTAGGTGAGGTCGTCCAGTTCGTACGCGGCGGGGATGTCGACCGGGTCGGATGCCGTGGCACTCAGGCCGCTCGATCGGGCATCCGTGACGAACTGGCGTACCGCCCCGTCCACCGTGCGGTTCGCGACGACGAGCGCGCGCATCGGCATGGTGCGCCAGGCACCCAGCTCCGGGCGGGAGTCGAGTCTCAAGTTGTCCCCGAGGAAGGAGGCCGCAGGAAGCGTCAGCACGGGAAGCGCCGTCGTCGAGATGGACCGGCCAGCGGGTAAGAGAAGTTGGCCCGGCCCTTCGGGCAACGCCGCGTACCCACGGGCTCCGGTGTCCGCCGTTCCCGGGCGGCCCGTGGCGTCCGGGGTGTGCGGCTCGGCCGTGGGCAGCAGCCCGAGCAGTTCCTCCGGAACTCCCAACGCATCGGTCCACTGGACGAACTGCCGTCGGTCGCGGATCTGCTTGAGCCCGCGTTCCAGCCGGCTGACCTCGGCCTGGTCGATGCTGACCATCCGCGCCACGCCGGCCTGGGAGAGGCCCGTGTGCTTCCTGAACAGCTTGACGACGGTGCCGAGTTCCCATGCGGCCACGGCTCGCCGAACCGTCGGATCACGCCAGAAGGCAGGGTCGGCCCGTCGGGCGGCCGACCCGTCCTGGCACGAGGCGCATCGAGTACCGGCGTTGAAGCGACTGAGGAGAGCACCGCAGCGCGTACACCGCCGCTGTCCGCTGTCGACCATGGTCGGCATTCTCCCTCGCTCTGCGACCACCGGGACACGTTCCGCTGGCAGGGCTCATAAACACTCATAGGCGTGGGCCTTCGTCGCGGCCATCGTGGTGGAGCACCACCGACCGGAGCCGCGTGCCGCGACTCCCCGGACGTGAGGATCCGACCTGTGACCTCCTTGACCCTGCCGCCCCCGCCACCCGGTTCGCCGCCGCTGGCCCATGCCTGGCAGACGCTGGCGGACGGGCTGCTGACCCAGCGGCTCCATCTCCATCTCGACGAATGGCGGACTGCCGTCGCCGAGGAGAAGGCGCTGCCGGACGTGGCGGGCGCCGATGTCTCCGTGCTGGCCCAGTGCCCCTCTCCGCTGCCGGCAGGCGACGAGTCCGCGAGGGCGCTGCTGGAGGACGTCGGCATCGACTTCTGGTGGGAGCTGCCCCAGCGGCACGGAGCGGAGTCTCGGAATCAGCACGGGGCACTTCACCGCGCCGCCGACACCGCTGCCCAGAACGTCCTCGCGGAGCAGTCCGGGGCTGCCTGGTCCGACGCCGTGACCGCCGCCAGCGCCGCCGCCGCATGGTGGGTGGGCTTCTTCGCGGTCATCCGCCACCGCGGGGTACACCACATCACGCTGGAACCGCACCCGGGCCCGCTCCACGAACAGGCCCTGGGCACCGCGGTTAGCGTCGTGGCCAACGGCATGGCCACGCGGGTGCTGGAGACGGCGCTGCGTAACTCCGCCGACGACCCGGCGCTCCGCGCCGCGTACTGCCGGGCCATCGATGCGGGCATCTGCGCCGAGCCCGAGCTGCCCCGCCTCATCGACGAGTTGGCGGAGCTGCGGCTAGTGGACCTGGTATCCACCACGGCCCGCTGGCGGGGCCGCTTCATCAAGTACGCCGGCGGCACGGGGGCGGGGCAGGTCGAATGAACCACCGCTATCCGTTCATCGTCATCGAGGGGCTCGACGGCACCGGCAAGACGACGCTGCGCAAGGGTCTGTTCCGGCTCTGGGAGGGGCTCTACGGCGTCACCCCGCTGTGCGTGCTCACCACCAACTTCCTCGCCGCCGACCAGGCCGCCGCCATCGTCACCGGCAAGTACCAGCCGAACGCCGGGAACCGTGACGCCTACCTGTCCGCGATCGCGGCAGACAAGCGGGCCACGCTGGATCGCCTCGTGCTCCCCCAGCGGCCGGCCCGGCCCGTGATCGCGGATCGTTGGCTCCTCAGCGAGCTGGCCTTCTTCGGCGTGAAGCACGGCGTGAGGGCGCCGGAGACATACGAGACGCTGGCCGCGCACCTCACCGCTGCCCCCGATCTCACGCTCGTCCTAAACCTGGAGACCGACGCCTCGATGAGCCGGGCGAAGGCCCGCCAGGGTGACGCCGTCCGGGCCGACTGGGATGTGCACGACGTCCAGAGCCGGGTTCGCGAGACCTACGAGGCCGTGGTCACGAAGCCCGACGAGTTCCCGCTCCTCGGCGACGTGGTCCGCCTGGACGCCCGCCGGCCCCGGTCCGAGGTGCTGCTCGCCGCCTGGGACGTACTGCGCGAACGGCAACTGGTGCCGTCGCTCGCCGCCCACGCGGAAGGAGAAGAGACCCATGGCTGACGGCACGAAGGCGACGCATCTGCGTGAGGCGCTCGCCGACAGCGAGCGGAAGCACCCGCTCCTGGCGATCGGTGCGGTGAACGCGCTCGCCGCGCACGTCGCGGTGGAGGCGGGCTTCGACGCCCTGTGGGTGAGCGGTCTGGAGGTGTCGGCAGCCTCTGGGCTGCCTGACGCCAACGTCCTGGGCCCCCGGGACCTGTCCGACGTGGTCGCCTCGCTCGGCCGTGTCACCGAACTGCCCGTCATCGTGGACATCGACAACGCGGGCGGCTCGGGGCGCACGGCGGAGCGGTTCGCGTACGACCTGATGCGCGCCGGAGCCGCTGCGGTGTGTGTCGAGGACAGCGCGTACCCGAAGTGCAACAGCTTCGCGGCCCACCGTGTTCAGAGCCTCGCCGACCGGGACCTGCTGTGCGAGCAGGTGGGCCGCATACGGAAGGTCGCCGGTGACGGACTCGTGATCGTGGCCCGCACCGAGGCCCTGATCGCCGGCGAGGACATGGCCACGGCGATGGCCCGTGCCGAGGCGTACGCCGAGGCCGGAGCGGATGCGGTACTCATCCATTCCAAGGACGCGACCGGTGATCAGGCGCGGACCATCGGGCGTGCGTGGAGTCACGGCGTGCCGCTGGTCAGCGTGCCCACGGCGTTCCCCGACCTGAGCGCCGCCGAACTCGGTGAGGCCGGCTTCCGCCTCTGCATCTACGCGAACCAGCTCAGCCGTGCCGCCCTCGCAGGTATGCGCACCGCCGCTCGTCAGTTCCAGCGCGGAGGGAGCTTCCGCTCCACCGTCGCGGGCTCTTTGGCGGAGGTCGGCGACCTGCTGCGCGTCGGCGAACCGGAGGCGCTGTCGTGCCTCTGACGCCCGAGCTGCCTCGGATCAGTGTGTCCGTGAAGGCGGCGATCGTGCGCGACGGCACCGTCCTGCTGCTGTCGTATGACGACGAAGCCGGATTCCACTACAACCTCCCGGGTGGCAAGGCCCAGGTCGGCGAAGACCTGCGTCAGGCCGTGAACCGCAAGGTCGCACAGGAGACCGGCCTCCAGGTCGTGGCCAGGCGTCTGCTGTGCGTCGTCGAGTACGTCCCCGAGTCGTGGCAGGGCGAGTTCGGAGACGTACAGAAGGTTCAGTTCAACTTCCTCGCCGAGCAGGTGGACGACGCCGAGCCGCGCATGCCGGAACCTCCGGACCCGATCCAGGTGGGCTTCGAGTGGGTTCCGCTGGAACGTCTGAGCGACGTGTACCTGCTGCCCCGGATCAACCGCCCGCTATCGGCGGCGTTGAACGGGGAGCTCCCCGACCCCTTCGTGGACAGGTGGTGACCTTCATGGATCCGACGTTGAAGGATCTGCGGGAGTGGCTGCTGCGGGAGCACTCCGGGACGGTCTGTGCCGACCGACTCAGCGTGATCGCCGGCGAGCTCGCCGACCTGAGCGCCCGCGGTCTACCGGGCGCCGTGGTGGAACTCGGCTGCTACAGGGGTGCGATGGCCCTCTGGATGCGTAGCGTGCTCGACTCGCTGGGCGATCTCGACCGCGCGATCCACGTCTTCGACTCCTTCCAGGGCATGCCCGCGCCCGGCGCCGAAGACTCGGACCATCTGGCGGCGGGCGAGCTCCGGTCGTCCCCGGACGACGTGCGCGCCACGCACGCGGCCTGGGGCAGGCCGGCGCCGGTCATCCATCCGGGATGGTTCGACGAGACCCTTCCCAAGGAGCTGCCCGACGAGATCGCGTTCGTCTACCTGGACGGCGACTTCTACGACTCGACCCTCACGGGACTCACGCACTGCGTCACCCGCCTGGTACCGACGGGTGTGTTGCTCGTCGACGACTACGCGGACACTGCGGTCAATCCGCGGGCCTGGGACGGGCTCCCCGGGGTGAAGCGCGCCTGCGACGCGTACTTCGGCGCGCCGTCGCCCGTGACCGTCGTCGTCGGCGAGGGTGATCTCGCCTTCGGCAGGTACGAGAAGCCGGAGTCTCTCGGATGAGCGCAGTCCTCGTGGTGCGCGGTGCGGCGGACTCAGGGGCGATCCGCCGCGCGCTGCCCGGCGTTCTTGTGCACGACTTACTGGACCTGAACTCGCCTCTGCCCGCCGACACGGCCGTGATCGTCCTGCGTTCAGGCGTCCGACTCGGCGAGCGGGAGCTCGACGCGCTCCCTCGTCTGCGGCACGTCGTACGGACCGGTTCCGGCATCGACCACATCGACGTGAGCGCCCTCAGGAAGCGTGACATCACTCTGCACCGAAATGCCGAGGCCGGCGCGGGCGCCGTGGGCGAGTGGGTCCTCGCCGCTGCCCTCGCACTGGCCCGGCGGATCCCCTTGGGGCAGCACGCGCTGCTGCTCGGCCAGCACGAGAAGCAGGCATGCATGGGCGCTTCACTCGGCACCCTGGCCACAGGGATCTGGGGCGCGGGCCCGGTGGGGCTGGCCGCCGACTGGGCCCTCGCCCCCTACGTGGGCCGCACGGCCTTCGCTGCGTGGCCGTCGAACCCTCCCGGTCTGCGTGAGCTGTCGCAGACAGCGCTCATGGAGCAGTCGCAAGTACACGTGATCGCTCTGCCGCTGCGCCCCACGACCGAAAACCTCTTCGGCGAGGACTTCCTCGAACGCGTTGCTCCGCAGCGGCCTCTGCTCATCTGCGCAGGGCGGCTGGAGACCCTCGACCTCACCGCCTGCCTGCGGGCACTAGCGGACGGGAGGCTCTCGGGTCTCGCCCTTGACCCGGTCGAGCGGGAGCACCTGCCGCTCCTTACCGGCTCCACGACGCCACCGCTCAACCTCCTGGCCTCGCCCCACATCGGCGCCCAGCGCTCCGACGTGCGCGGCGCACTCGACCGATGGGCCGTCGATCTCCTCAGGGAGATCACCGCCGACGACAAGATCCTGATCGAAGAAGGCCACCGGTGAACCCATCGGCACGACGGCGCCGGGAGATCGCCGACAGAGTCGCCCAGGCGCTGCTCGCATCCGGTGAGGCCCGCGAGGTCTGGCTGGAGGGAGCCCTCGCCTGCGGCTTCGCCCACGCGGCGAGCGACATCGACCTGCGTGGCATTGTGGACGGCCCCCTTCCGGCATGGGAGTCACGCATCGTGGACGGCGTCCGTGTCGACCTCCAAGCGACGGACCCACAGCGGGCGGAGGAACTCCGTCACCTGCTCCGCTCCTTCGACGTCTGCCGCGACGACCTCGGATCGTTCCGCCAGGTACGCGCCTCGATGCACGACCTCATGAGCCTGCGCACCGCTCTCTCGTACGGCTCCGGACGCTGGGATCCGGTACTCGATCCCGGGGAGCGCCAGGGCTACCGACGCTGGGCGGTCGCCGACCAGGCCGAGGTCGCGGCGAGCCTCGCCGAAGACCTGACCGGCCTCGTCGAGGACGGCCTGGCCGAATCGGCCGGCGTCGTGTGCCGGAAGCTGGAGACCTGTCTCGCCGCGCTCGAGTGCGCGACTGCCGGGCATCCGGTCCTGGGCGACAAGTGGCTGCCGCTTCTTGCCGGCGCTCCATCCCGTCCGCCGATCGACCCGGCGCGCGCAGGAACGTGGGAGTGGTTCCGTCCAGTTCAGCGACGCGTGACCAGAGCGCTCCTGGGCTGCTGGCCCGTCAACGACCCGCTGCGGACGCCCCCCAACCTGGGTGCCCCTGACGCCGGCTGGCTGCCCCAGCGGTATGCCGACGGATGGTTCCTTCGCCGCGGCGACGTCCACATCCCCATCACCGGCGGACAGCTTCTCGGGTGGCTGTCCACGGTCTCCACCGATGGCGCGTAAACCGCGCCTCTCCTCCTCGGGAGGTCTCTGATGCCCGTCACGCGCACCGCCCCCACGGACCTGGAGAGTCTCTACGCCTCATTGTCGAGCACCGGGCCGGACACGGCGGTCTCCGTCATCCTCAAGCTGCGGGGAGAGACCTGCGACATCGACTGCCTGTACTGCTTCGAGAAGCGCAAGGAGTCACCGGGCGGCGCCCGTATCAGCACGGAACAGGTCCACCGCCTCGGTTCGATCTTCTCCGGGCGTCCACTCAGCGTCGAACTCCACGGCGGGGAGCCCCTGACCGCCGGCCGGGAACGGATCGCGGAGATCCTGGACGCGCTCGCCGCACAGCCGAACGTCATCCGCGTGAGCCTCCAGACCAACGGTCTTCAGCTCGACGACGCCTGGCTGGACCTGTTCGAGCGGCACTGTCCGGAGCTGGAGATCGGCATCTCCCTCGACGGGGACGCGCTGGGGAACTCGTGGCGCGTGGGTTACGACGGCCGCCCCACGTACCCGCGAGTGGTCGAAGCCCTGGAGCTCCTCGGCCGTCGGGAACGCCGCGTCGGCGTCATCTGCGCCGTCACCCCGTACGTCCTCGGCCGGGCTTCCGAGGTCATGAAGCACCTCGCCTCCTTTCCCGCCGTGACGACGGTCAGCCTGGTGCCGTGCTTCGACGCGGCGGTCACACGGTCGACCACGGTGGTCGGAACCCGTGCGCCGACCAGTCGGGCACTCCAGCGACGGGCCATCGGACCCACCGGCCCGGCCTGGGCCGTCACGCCTCGTCAGTACGCCGACTTCGTGTTGGAGGCCGCCCACCACTGGGTCGCCGACGGAGTGTTCCGCCGCGTCAAGTTGGAGCCCGTCGTCTCCGTCATCCGCCGTCTGAAGGGGCTGGGGACCCGTTCCTGTCACTTCTCCGACTTGAAGTGCGACCACGTCCTCACCCTCTATCCCGATGACCGCCTGGGAAGCTGTGATGAGCTGCCCTGGCCGCAGGCTGGCCTCGCCTCCCTAGGCGACGTCCACACCGAGGCAGACGTGGCCAGCGCCCAGGGCAGCTCTCCCTTGCTTCAGCAGGCACGCTCCCTGATCACGAAGTGCACGACCTGCGACTACCGCGACACCTGCGGCGCAGGCTGCCCGGCAGTCCGCCTCCGTTTCGCCGCCGCGGGCGACGAAGACACGTACTGCGACCACCGCATGCGCCTGATCGACGGCGTCGCCACCCTCCTCGCCCAGCCAGACCTCCCGCCCGGTGCCTCATGTTCCCGGTTGCGCTGGCGTCCCGTCCGCCCCAACAACATGCACCACGTCTCCGCCTTCCTGGCCCGCTGGGACGACCCCACTGTTCCCCGCTCGCCCGCGCGTCTCCAGGTCAGCGCCAACGGGAACATCAACACGGTCGGCCTCCCTGGCGTGCACGAGGCAGATGATCTCGACCCTCACCATCCCCAGTGGTACGAGGGCATCGAACCCGGCATCCGCCCGGTCGTCGACGTGCTCACCTCAGGCTGGAACGCCGTCACGTACGACAGCTGCCAGGGCCACGCCTACGCCGACCTTTCCGGAGCCGAGCCCCGGTTCCTCTCGGTCGGCATCCTGCCGCGCGACCGCGCCGAGTACGCGCGTACAGCTGCACGCCTGTGCCGTGCCGCCAGCCGAGCCGAGTCCTCCCTGCCGGGCGCGTGTTCGCTGGTCCTCGGTCGCAGCGAACTCGCCTGCCGCACCACCGGCCGGGTGTATCCGGCGCTCGACCTCCATGTCGTACCCGCTGCCGGCACCACGGCGGCCGAGTACTTCGAGGACCTCGCCCAAGCGGTGCACGTACTCACGGAGGCCCTGACCGAAGCCGTCTCTGCCCCGCCCTCCACCCTCTGCGCATGCGGAGGCGATCAGTGATCCACATAGCCGAGACTCTGTCCACCCGTACCGTGGAGGGCTTCCTCAAGCCGGACGAGATCGAGCGACTCAACCTCGTCATGGACGACACGCTCAGCTCCATCGGGCGCGACCGGTACGGCACGGCCCGCCGTACCACCATCCATGAGATCCCCGGTCACTCACCCGCCGAGGCGCAGGACGTCTACGAGCCAGCGGGTCGGATCGAGGTCACCGAGATCCCGTACGAGGCGACCACCCTCCTCGACCAGGCCCTGAAGCTCCACATGGCCGCGATCATGCGCACGCTACCGTCGATCACCGGCCATCGGCCGTGGATCTACCTCGAATACGGCCCCGGCCAGTACATCACCCCGCATGCCGATGGCATCGCCCCCGATCCCCTCACCCGTCCCCGCCAGATCGCCGCCGCGACGGTCACGCTCACAGACATCCACGACACCGGCGGCGCGTTCTACGTAGAGACCACAGGCAGCGACGCCGTCTGGACCGCCGACGAGGCGCCGGTCGGATCGGGTTACGCCCAGGGAATGCGCTTCGCACACGACGGGACCGACATGTCCTCCCCCTGGTTCCGCACCATGCCCCGCACCCGATGGAGCGTCGCACCCGCTCCCGGCACGCTCGTGGTCTTCGGCAGTCAGCTCGTCCACGGCACCGAACCTGTCCGCGCCAGCCGCGTTCGCAAGTTCCTCACGCTCTTCGTCTCCGAGTAGGAGGCTTCCCCGCCATGACCGGTCCCCGCGGCCCGCCCCGCAGCCACTCCCCCAACCCACAGCCCCGACCAGAGGAGAGAGCGAGCAGTGGCAGAAGACAAGACGTTCGACGAGTTCCTGGAGGCAGTCGCGTCCCTGCGCGACAGCGACCCGGTGCGCACCACCGCGCACACCTCCAACGCGGCCACCGAGACCTGGCTGGCCACCACGGTGCAGCACGACGCCGCTGAGCCCACCACCGAGTCCTGACCCGCAACGGGGCCGGGCCCGTCCGGGTCCGGCCCCGTACCACCACCGGAGCCCCAGATGAGCGCGCTCTCCTCGGAATCCCTGGTCGCCCTCGGCGGCATCGCTGACCATCAGCGCCTACGGACCAGCCGTATCACCTCCGTACTCGCCAACCGCCTCGGCTCGTCCGCCCTCGACTACGCCGTGGCCCACCACCTGCTCGAAGGCGCCGAACACGCGGCGCGCGCCCGGGACGCGGACCGTCTCGCCTGGTACCGCCGCGCGACGGTGGGAGACCTGACCCATCTGTCGGCCAGCCCGCACATCGTGCTCAACCCGCGCAGCGCGGAGATGCTCCGCTCGGAGATCTCCGAAACCGCGTACTACCTCGTCGGCCCCGACAGCAGCCCTGCCTCACCCGAGGCCCATGGCCTCGTTCGTGCCGCCACCGCCTCCGCGACCGAGCACGGCTTCGGGAACCTGCTCACCCAGCACGCCCCCGTCATCTGCCTGCTCAACCATCGTCGACTCGACGAGACCCTCCACAGCTGGGCCCTCACCCGCCTCCCGGGCACCGTCTTCACCGACTACACCGCCCACCCCGAGGTCCTGGCCCGCGACCTCATCCACGAGGCCGCCCACAACTGGCTCAACGACGCCCTCGCAGCACACGACGTGCGCCTCCCCACGGATGTCACCTTCTTCTCGCCCTGGCGAAGCACTGACCGTCCCGTCTTCGGATTCCTCCATGCGTGCTGGGCGTTCGCCCTCACCGTGCTCTACACACGAGAGGCTCGGCACAGCGCCACGGACGCCGTCGCACCCTTCCTCGACACCCACCTGCGCCACCAAGCGGTTCAGTTCGCTGCCGCCACCGAGCAGGTGGAACAGGCCCTCTCGTACGTGACCTCACACGAGATTCGTGAACGGATCGGTCGCGCGGTCGGCAAGGTCGTGGATCCGGCGGGATCAGAAGAACGCCCTGCGGCATCCTGACGCCATGCTGTTCATGCTCACTGGGTCAAGCTGCTCGGGCAAGACGACCCTCGCCTTCGCGGTGGCCGGTCGGCTCGGGAAGGTGGCCGTGCACGACACCGATGAGCTCGGTGTGCCGGAGGACGCTTGCTCCTCGGTCAGCTCGCCTCCGGCGGGCTTCTTGTGCGGGTGGCGGAAGCCGTCGCCGGCGTTCTCGTAGCCGAGGTCGACCAGGGTCGGCA
>NZ_JBIDCW010000039.1:0-55954 GCF_043204795.1 Streptomyces sp. NPDC047706
GGCCGATGGCGGGGGGGGGGGGGGCGTGCTGGGGGGGGGGGGGCAAAGCGCGCGCCGGGGGGGGGGGGGGGGTTTTTTACACTTAACCCCCCGCCCCGCCACGCGGCGTCAGGACGCGAAGAGGGGCGATGTTTCACGTGAAACATCGCCCCTCTTTCGCTCGGGTCGAATCAGAGGGCCCCGAGGCAGAGCCGGCCGTGCCGCGATGACGAGGACCACGTTCTGCGCGGCTGCCGCGCGTAAGGCCCACGTGAGCTGCAGCCCCCACTGACAGCGCCGAACCCAGGAGTGAGTGACTCTGTGTCTCGGATGTGACACCTACCGGTGTTCACAGCGGGCCATGGCCGTCGCGACCGCGGCGTAGATCGCAGCGACCGTGAGCACCAGGGGAACCGAGCGTCCGTCCGGGGGCAGCATCAGGGCGGCCACACCGGCGGCGGCGACGAAGGCGGCGTTGAACAGGACGTCGTAGAACGAGAAGACCCGGCCCCGGTAGCCGTCGTCCACGGAGGACTGTACGAGGGTGTCCGTGGAGATCTTCGCGCCCTGCGTCGTCAGGCCCAGGACGAAGGCAGCGACCAGCGTGGGCTCCATGGCGAAGGGGAGCCCTAGGGCGGGTTCCAGGACGGCGGCGGAAGCGGCGCAGACGGCGATCCAGCGCCCGGGGCCGAAGCGTCCCGCGGACCACGGGGTCAGTAGCGCCGCCGCGAAGAAGCCGGCCCCCGAGACCCCCACCGCCAGACCCAGCAGAACGAGACCCTCGTCGGTGTTCGTGCTGAACGCGTATCGGCAGAGCATCAGCAGCATGACCGTCAGGGCGCCGTAGCAGAACCGCATCAGCGTCATCGACGCGAGCGCCCACGCGGCTTCCCGCCGTGCGGGCGCGGCGAGATGACGTAGGCCTGCCGCGAGATCGCGCACCGTACCGGAGAACGCGGCTCTCAGCCCCGGCTGCAGCGGCACTTGGTCGGGGCCCAGCAGTTCTCGTCCCATACGCAGCGACGCCAGCGCCGAACAGAGGTACAACGCGGCGCCCAGGAGCACCACGGCGGCGTCCGAGTCCGCGATCAGCAGTCGGACGACGAAGGCGAGGCCGCCGCCGACGGTCGCGGCCAGTGTCCCCGCCGTCGGGGAGAGGGAGTTGGCCATCACCAGGCGGTCCGCGTCGACCACACGGGGCAGCGCCGCGGACAGGCCCGCGAGGACGAAGCGGTTGACGGCGGTGACGCACAGGGCGGAGACGTAGAACAGCCAGTCCGGGACCTGGCTGAGCATCAGGACGGCCGTCGCCGCGGCCAGCAGGGCCCGCAGCAGGTTGCCGTACAGAAAGACCTGGCGGCGGCGCCAGCGGTCCAGCAGGATGCCGGCGAAGGGGCCCACCAGGGAGTACGGAAGGAGCAGGACCGCCATGGCCGAGGCGATCGCGGCGGGAGACGTCTGCCGCTCCGGGGAGAACACGACGTAGGTGGCGAGCCCGACCTGGTACACGCCGTCGGCACCTTGGGAGAGCAGCCGCACCGCGAGCAGGCGCCGGAAGTCCCGGAAGCGGAGCAGGACGCGTAGATCGCGTACGACGGCCATGGGCACAGCCTCACATACGGGGAGGGCCCCCGGGCACACTGCCTCGGGGACCCTCTGCCCGGAATGAGGTGAGCTGTTAGCGCTCGACCTCGCCCTTGATGAACTTCTCGACGTTCTCGCGGGCCACGTCGTCGAAGTACTGCACCGGCGGGGACTTCATGAAGTAGCTCGACGCGGAGAGGATCGGGCCGCCGATGCCGCGGTCCTTGGCGATCTTCGCGGCGCGCAGGGCGTCGATGATGACACCGGCCGAGTTCGGCGAGTCCCAGACCTCGAGCTTGTACTCCAGGTTCAGCGGGACGTCACCGAAGGCACGGCCCTCGAGGCGGACGTAGGCCCACTTGCGGTCGTCGAGCCAGGCGACGTAGTCGGACGGGCCGATGTGGACGTTCTTCTCGCCGAGCTCCCGGTCGGGGATCTGCGAGGTGACGGCCTGCGTCTTGGAGATCTTCTTCGACTCCAGGCGCTCGCGCTCGAGCATGTTCTTGAAGTCCATGTTGCCGCCGACGTTCAGCTGCATCGTGCGGTCCAGGATGACGCCCCGGTCCTCGAACAGCTTCGCCATGACACGGTGCGTGATGGTGGCACCGACCTGGGACTTGATGTCGTCACCGACGATCGGCACACCGGCCTCGGTGAACTTGTCCGCCCACTCCTTGGTGCCGGCGATGAAGACCGGGAGGGCGTTGACGAAGGCGACCTTGGCGTCGATGGCGCACTGGGCGTAGAACTTCGCCGCGGCCTCGGAGCCGACGGGCAGGTAGCAGACCAGGACGTCGACCTGCTTGTCCTTGAGGACCTGGACGACGTCGACCGGCTCCTCGGCGGACTCCTCGATGGTCTGGCGGTAGTACTTGCCGAGACCGTCCAGGGTGTGGCCGCGCTGGACCGTCACGCCCGTGCTGGGCACGTCGCAGATCTTGATGGTGTTGTTCTCGGAGGCGCCGATGGCATCCGCGAGGTCGAGGCCGACCTTCTTCGCGTCGACATCGAACGCGGCGACGAACTCCACGTCACGGACGTGGTAGTCGCCGAACTGGACGTGCATCAGGCCGGGGACCTTGGACGCCGGGTCGGCGTCCTTGTAGTACTCGACTCCCTGCACCAGCGACGCGGCGCAGTTGCCCACGCCGACGACGGCTACGCGAACCGAACCCATTCCGGTTGCTCCCTGTGTGTACTCGGTGAGGCCCTGACGGGGACCTCACATGGCGGTGTCGCCGGGCGAATCCGGCCGGGAGGTGTCCCCGGGCCGGGGCAGGTCGCCCGACGCTCCAGATGTGGTGTCCTGCTGAGCGGACCCCCCGGTGGCGGAACCGCGAAGGTCCCGCCCGGCCCGCTCGCTCTCGATGAGCTCGTTCAGCCAGCGCACTTCGCGCTCCACGGACTCCATCCCGTGGCGCTGGAGCTCAAGGGTGTAGTCGTCGAGGCGCTCCCGGGTGCGGGCCAGGGAGGTGCGCATCTTCTCCAGGCGCTCCTCCAGCCGGCTGCGGCGTCCCTCCAGCACGCGCATGCGCACGTCACGGGAGGTCTGGCCGAAGAAGGCGAAGCGGGCGGCGAAGGTCTCGTCCTCGTACGCGTCCGGGCCCGTCTGCGCGAGCAGCTGCTCGAAGTGCTCCTTACCTTCCGCCGTCAACCGGTAGACGATCTTGGCGCGGCGTCCGGCGAGGGGAGCGGCAAGGGCGTCCTCGGAGGTGTTCCCCGGCTCCTCGATCAACCAGCCGTTGGTGACCAGCGTCTTGAGGCAGGGGTAAAGCGTCCCGTAGCTGAACGCCCGGAACACGCCCAGTGACGTGTTGAGTCTTTTGCGCAGCTCGTAGCCGTGCATCGGAGATTCGCGGAGCAGGCCGAGTACGGCGAACTCGAGGATCCCGGAGCGCCGGCTCATGGTCGCCTCCTCTCTGCTGCGGTCGTGCCGTCACGGTCCTTATGTCGAGCTGATGTATCGACTCGATACATCACGACGATAGAACGGTCCCCCGATTGCGACAAGAGGGGGAATCGTGAACGGCGTCACATCACTGATTCGTGGGAAGCAACTTGCCTGTTTTGGGGTGAACTTCTGGACTAGGTGCGTTTTGGTGCTGCGTAGTCTGTGCGGCATGCACACCACCGGGAACCAAGTTGCCTCTGGGGGCGTCCTTGTCCCCGGTGCAGTACGGGTGAATGCGGAACCGACCACATCCGTACTTCGGGGGGACCGGAAACCAGCCGCCGTTTCCAGGCGCGCCAGGGTGCGCCTGCCCTAGGAGTAGTCGTTCGATGAGCGAGCACCGTCGCAAACCGCCGCAGCCGCAGGGAGGCGGACGTGCCGCGGCCCGACGCGGCCAGTCCGGTTCGTCCCCCGGCCGCCGTGCGGCTCCGCGAGGCGCCACCGGGTCTCCTTCCGACGCGTACGGGTCGGGTACCTCTGGGCCGGGAGCCGAGGAGCGGCCGTACGGCGGCCGCGCCGAAGCACGCCGCGCGGCACAGAGAAGTGGTGGCAGCCGCCGCAAAGCAGCCGAGCCCGGCCGGGGCAGTCGGCGCGCGGGTGCGGCTGGACCGGGCCGGGGGCGTGCAGTGGCTTCCGGCAAGAAGCGGATCATCGACTATCCGCGCGCCGACCGGTACGGCTGGCGTCGCTGGGTGCCGTCGTGGAAGCTCGTCTCCGGCATGTGCCTGGGCTTCCTCGGCAGCATGGTGGCCGTGGCGGGCATCGGGTACGCCATGGTGGCTGTCCCGAACGTCGCCGATACGGCGAAGGCCCAGAACAACGTCTACTACTGGGCCGACGGCTCCGAGATGGTGTCCACGGGCGGGGAGACGAACCGGCAGATCATCAATCTGTCGCAGATCCCCAAGAACATGCGATATGCGGTCATCTCGCAGGAGAACAAGACCTTCGAGACGGACAGCGGCATCGACCCCAAGGGCATCGCCCGTGCGGTGTTCAACATGGCTCGGGGCGGCGAGACGCAGGGTGGTTCCACCATCACCCAGCAGTACGTCAAGAACGCCATGCTGGACGACCAGTCGCAGACGGTCACCCGTAAGTTCAAGGAGCTCTTCGTCTCCATCAAGGTGGGCGCCTCCGTCCGCAAGAACGACATCATGGCGGGCTACCTCAACACCGCGTACTACGGTCGCAGCGCCTTCGGTATCCAGGCCGCCGCCCGCGCGTACTTCAACAAGGACGCCGTCGACCTGAACGCCGGCGAGTGCGCGTTCCTGGCAGCCATGCTGAAGGGCGCCACGTACTTCGATCCGGCCGGCGCGACGTCCATCGACCCCGCCGCCACCGAGGAAGCCAACAAGAGGCGGGCCCTGCGGCAGATGCAGGACACGCTGGACAAGATGGTCGAGTACGGGCATCTGGACGCCGCGGAACGGGCGAAGCACACCACGCTCCCGAAGGTCGAGAACCCTCGGGCCAACAGGGCGCTGAGCGGGCAGATCGGTTACCTCGTCGACCTGGCCAACGGCTATCTGGTCAACAACAGTGAGAAGACCGGCGTCACCGAGCGCAAGCTCCGGGAGGGCGGTCTCTCGGTCTACACGACCTTCGACAAGAAGAAGATCGACCAGCTCGAGAAGTCGGTGAAGAAGGTCCAGAAAGCCAACATCGATCCGAAGAAGCGCCCTGACACGGACACACACGTCCAGTTCGGTGGCGCTTCCGTGGATCCGAAGACCGGCGCCATCGTGGCCATCTACGGCGGTGAGGACGCGACCAAGCACTTCACCAACAACGCCAACGAGACGGGTGCCCAGGTCGGCTCGACGTTCAAGCCGTTCGTGCTCGCGGCCGCGATGAAGTGGGGCGTCCGCGATCCCGACCTGGGCCCTACGCAGGCCCAGGACGAGCGCACCGTCGTCTCACCCAAGAGCCTGTACAGCGGCAAGAACAAGCTCAAGATCGAGAACTACGACAAGACGGTCTGGCACGACGACAAGGGCAAGGAGTGGCTGCAGGTCAACGACGGTGACAAGACCTATGGCGACGCGCCGGATTACAAGATCGACCTCCGCGAGGCGATGCAGTTCTCGGTGAACTCGGCCTATGTGCAGCTAGGCATGGACGTCGGCCTGGACAAGGTGAAGGAGGCGGCCGTCGACGCGGGCGTCCTGGAGACCAGCCTGGCGGGCATCGACTACCCGTCGTTCTCCCTGGGCATCTCCGACCCCAGCGCGATCCGCATGGCGAGTTCGTACGCCACCTTCGCGGCCAGCGGCAAGAGGCATGACCCGTACTCCGTCCAGAAGGTCACGGACAAGGACGGCACGCTCTACGAGCACGAGACGAAGGCCCAGCAGGCCTTCAACGCCATCGTGGCCGACAACGTCACCGACGTCCTGAAGACCGTGGTCGAGGACGGCACCGGCACCAACGCGGCACTGACGGGCCGGGAGGTGGCAGGCAAGACCGGTACCACCGACGGCAACAAGTCCGCCTGGTTCGTCGGGTACACGCCGCAGCTGTCGACCGCGATCAGCATGTTCCGGTACCCCGACGACGAAAACATCAAGAACCGCACATTCCTTGAGATGTACGGAACGGGCAACCAGAAGTCGATCCACGGTGCCTCGTTCCCGTCGGAGATCTGGCACGACTACATGGAGCAGGCCCTGAAGGGTCAGAAGCCGGAGAAGTTCCCGGTTCCCGAGCCCATCGGTGAGGTGATCAACGAGGAGCCGTTGCCGTCGCCGACGCCGACGGTCACGGAGACAGAGGAGGAGAGTCCTTCGCCGACACCGACGCCCACGGAGTCCGACACCATCCCCTCGCCCTCGCCGAGCGACACCTGTCAGCCCTTCGACTGGGACTGCGAGGACATCGGTGGCTCGGAGAACGGAGGCACGGACGTCGGCGGCACCGATGGCGGCGTCACCGCATCGCCCGGGCCGACGGAGACAGGCGAGGAAAACGGCAACGGCGGCAACGGCAACGGCGGCAACGGCAACGGAGGTGGCCTCTTCGGAGGCCCGGATGATTAGCCGCGATATCGCCCACGACGGGTGTTTCACGTGAAACAAGATGGTTGTTTCACGTGAAACGAGGGCCGCCGCACCGCTCAGGTGTGGCGGCCCTCGTCGTATTCCCAGACACGTACGGCAGGATGTGCCCCATGCCCAGTGCAGAGACGACGCAAGCGAGCGGGAGCGAGCCGGCCGTGGTGCGGCCCACTACGGCCGACGAGGTCGCCGCGAGTGGCAGTGAGCTGATCGGCGGTCCCCTCGGAAGGCGTGCCCTGCTCGGAGCGTCCTGGTGGACCCCGGTGCGCGTGATCGTGCTCGTCGCGATCGGCATGTTCGCCCTCGGGCTGGTCCAGAAGGCGCCCTGTTACAACGGTGCCTGGTTCTTCGGTGCCAGTTCGCAGTACACGCACGCGTGCTACTCGGACATTCCACACCTGTACAGCGGCCGCGGTTTCGCCGAAGGACTGGTGCCGTACTTCGACAGGCTGCCCGGCGACATGGAGTACCTCGAGTACCCGGTGCTCACCGGAGTGTTCATGGAGGTCGCCTCCTGGATCACGCCCGGCAGCGGCGGCATCCAGGACCAGCAGCAGTGGTACTGGATGGTCAACGCCGGGATGCTGATGGTCTGCGTGGCGGTCATCGCCGTCTGCGTGACCCGGACGCACACCCGGCGCCCCTGGGACGGTCTGCTGGTCGCCCTGGCGCCTGCCTTCGCCTTGACCGCCACCATCAACTGGGACCTGCTGGCGGTCGCTCTGACGGCCGCGGCGATGCTCATGTGGTCCCGGGGACGCTCCGTCGCCTTCGGAGTGCTCCTGGGGCTCGCCACGGCCGCCAAGCTCTATCCGCTCTTTCTGCTGGGGCCGCTGTTCGTCCTCTGCTGGCGTGCGGGCAAGTGGCGGGATCTCGGCAAGGGGCTGGCGGGTGCGGCCGTCGCCTGGCTGGTCGTGAACCTTCCGGTGATGCTCTTCGCGTTCGACGGCTGGTCGAAGTTCTACACGTTCAGCCAGGAGCGAGGCGTCGACTTCGGATCCTTCTGGCTGATCCTGGTCCAGAACTCCAGTGACCCGCTGAGCACCGAGACGGTCAACACGCTCGCCACGCTTCTGATGCTGCTGTGCTGCGTCGGTGTCGCGGCACTCGCCTTCACCGCGCCGCGCCGGCCGCGCTTCGCCCAGCTGGCTTTCCTGATCGTCGCGGCGTTCATCCTCACGAACAAGGTCTACTCACCGCAGTACGTCCTGTGGCTGGTCCCGCTGGCTGTCCTGGCCCGGCCGAAATGGCGGGACTTCCTGATCTGGCAGGCGTGCGAGGTGGCGTACTTCCTGGGGATCTGGATGTACCTCGCGTACACGACCAGCGGGGACGCCCACAAGGGACTGCCGACGGACGGCTACCACTGGGCGATCGGCGTGCACCTGCTGGGGACCCTGTATCTGTGTGTCCTGGTCGTGCGGGACATCCTCATGCCGGACCGGGACCTGGTGCGCCGCAACGGCGAGGACGACCCCTCCGGAGGTGTGCTCGACGGGGCGGAGGACGTGTTCGTTCTCGGAACCGCTGCCCATCCACCCCGGCACGCGGCCCACTTCGAAGGGCCACAGGTGGAGTGGGGCAACGGGAAGACGAGCGAGGGTTCGCTGTGAGCGAACAGGTTTTCAGGATGCCGTAGGTGCAGGGCAGACCAAGGGAAAGGCCGTACACGGGGACGCCGTGCACGGCCTTTCGGACTGTCAGCGGAAGGCCGGTGCCGTCAGCGGTCGACGATGCGGTCGAACTGCGTGGTGGTGTGGCGCAGATGGGCCACCAGCTCGTCACCGACCTTCGGCTCCGAGGCGTCCGAAGGGACGAACAGGATGGACACCTGCATGTGCGGGGGCTCGGCGAACCAGCGCTGCTTGCCGCCCCAGACGAACGGCGAGAGGTTCCGGTTCACCGTGGCGAGGCCGGCACGGGCGACACCCTTGGCGCGCGGCATGACGCCATGCAGCGCCTTGGGGGCCTCCAGGCCCACTCCGTGCGACGTACCGCCCGCCACGACCACCAGGAAGCCGTCCGACGCCGCCTTCTGCTGCCGGTAGCCGAAACGGTCGCCCTTGGAGACACGGGTGACGTCCAGGACCGCGCCGCGGTACTCGGTGGCGTCGTGGTCCCCCAGCCACAGCCGGGTGCCGATCCGGGCGCGGAAGCGGGTCTGCGGGAACTGCTGCCGCAGACGGGCGAGTTCCTCGGCCTTGAGGTGGCTGACGAACATCGTGTGCAGCGGAAGCCGGGCGGCACGCAGCCGGTCCATCCAGCCGATGACCTCCTCGACGGCGTCGGAGCCGTCGGTGCGGTCCAGCGGCAGGTGGATGGCGAAGCCCTCCAGCCGGACGTTCTCGATGGCGGAGTGCAGCTGCGGCAGGTCCTGCTCGCTGATGCCGTGCCGCTTCATCGAGGACATGACCTCGATCACCACGCGGGCGCCGACGAGGCCGTAGACGCCGTCGATCGACGAGACAGAGCGGATGACGCGGTCGGGCAGCGGCACGGGCTCCTCGCCCCGCCGGTACGGCGTCAGCACGAGCAGGTCACCGCCGAACCAGTCCTTGATGCGCGCGGCCTCGTACGTGGTGCCCACGGCGAGGACGTCCGAGCCCAGCCGGGTGGCCTCTTCCGCCAGGCGCTCGTGCCCGAAGCCGTAGCCGTTGCCCTTGCAGACCGGGACGAGGCCCGGGAACTGCTCCTGCACGTGCTTGTGGTGCGCCCGCCAGCGCGCGGTGTCGACGTAGAGCGTGAGCGCCATGGCCGGACCTGGAACCTTTCTGGTGGCTGCGGTGTATCAGAGGTGTGGAAGCGATCGGAGCTGTCGAAGCAACGGCCGGGGCCGGCCCTGCTCAGCGGCGGGACATGTAGATGTCCAGGGCCTTGTGGAGCAGCTTGTTGAGCGGGAAGTCCCACTCGCCGAGGTACTCGGCCGCCTGCCCGCCCGTGCCGACCTTGAACTGGATCAGACCGAAGAGGTGGTCCGACTCGTCCAGCGAGTCGGAGATGCCGCGCAGGTCGTAGACGGTGGCGCCGAGCGCGTAGGCGTCACGCAGCATCCGCCACTGCATCGCGTTCGAGGGCCGGACCTCACGGCCGATGTTGTCCGAGGCGCCGTAGGAGTACCAGACGTGCCCACCGACGATCAGCATCGTGGCCGCGGACAGGTTCACGCCGTTGTGGCGGGCGAAGTACAGCCGCATGCGGTTGGGGTCCTCGCTGTTGAGGGCCGTCCACATGCGCTGGAAGTACGCCAGCGGGCGGGGCCGGAAGTGGTCGCGCACAGCCGTGATCTCGTACAGCCGCTGCCACTCCTCCAGGTCCTGGTAACCACCCTGGACGACCTCGACGCCGGCCTTCTCGGCCTTCTTGATGTTGCGGCGCCACAGCTGGTTGAAGTCCTTGTGGACCTCTTCGAGCGACCGGTTCGCCAGCGGCACCTGGAACACATAGCGGGGCTGTACGTCGCCGAATCCGGCGCCCCCGTCCTCACCCTGCTGCCAGCCCATACGACGGAGCTTGTCGGCGACCTCGAAGGCGCGCGGCTCGATGAAGTCGGCCTCGATGTCCCGCAGGCGCTTGACGTCCGGGTCCTGGATGCCCTTCTTGATGGACGCGGCCTCCCAGCGCCGGATGATCACCGGCGGGCCCATCTTCACGGAGAACGCGCCCTGCTGCTTGAGGTGGGCCAGCATCGGCTGGATCCAGTCGTCCAGATTCGGCGCGAACCAGTTGATGACCGGCCCCTCGGGCAGGTAGGCGAGGTAGCGCTTGATCTTGGGCAGCTGGCGGTAGAGAACGAGTCCCGCGCCGACCAGTTCGCCGGTCCGCTCGTCGAACCAGCCGAGGTTCTCAGAGCGCCATTCCGCCTTGACGTCCGCCCATGCCGGGACCTGCATGTGGCTCGCCGACGGCAGGCTCTGGACATAGGCCAGATGCTGCTCTCGACTGATGGTCCTCAGGGTCAGACTCATTCGGGGCGCTCCTCGGGCTGGTGTGTCCCCATGGGTTCAGGGGCTCCGGCTCTCGCGCCGAAGCCTACTGCGCCCCACGAGCGCCCTCACTGGGCGCACGGGTCCTTCGTCCCGGCCTGTCGCGGCCGTGGCGTGCCGCGCCGGGCCCCAAGGCGCTCGGCGCGGTGTCGCAAGAGTGTGCCCAGGCGGGTCAGAAGAGTCCGCCGAAGAGCCCACCGTGGGCCATGCCCAGGAAGAAGCCGACGGCCGAGGCACCGAGCCCCAGCACCAGTCCGAAGCGTTCTCGGGTCGTCTCCGAGATCCACTGGCCGTACGCCCCGGTGAGGATTCCCACCAGGCCGGTCCAGGAGCTGATCAGATGAAGGCTGTGGAACATCGCAGTGATGAAGGAGACGACGCCGAGCAGCAGGGTCACCGCGAGCAGCGCGTCCTGGACGGGATGACGCCGCCCGTCGGTGGCGAGAAGGGATCCGGCGGTGTTGGGTCGCAATGCCTGTGCCATGGGGCACCTCCTGCGGAAAACGGCGCATCGTAGCGCCATACACACCCGACGTGTACAGATTGACGGCCACCCCGGACGGATTTCAACCGGAAGCCGGTGTGCGGGTAGTCTGTACCGTCTGCACCGGTGTCTGCCCAGGCCATGTCAGGAAGCCCTCACAAGGGCCTCCGAATGTCAGTGGTGGCCGATACCGTTGCGTACGCATCACAACCCTCCTGCCACGGATCGACCGTGGCCGCTGAGTCCAAAGGAGGTGGGTTCCACATGCGTCACTACGAGGTGATGGTCATCCTCGACCCCGATCTCGAGGAGCGCTCTGTCTCCCCGCTGATCGAGAACTTCCTTTCTGTCGTCCGTGACGGCGGCGGAAAGGTCGAGAAGGTCGACACCTGGGGCCGTCGTCGTCTCTCGTACGAGATCAAGAAGAAGCCCGAGGGCATCTACTCGGTCATCGACCTGCAGGCCGAGCCTGCGGTCGTCAAGGAGCTCGACCGCCAGATGAACCTGAACGAGTCGGTCCTCCGGACCAAGGTCCTCCGTCCCGAGACCCACTGAGCTTCCGCTCAGCTGATCCCGGGATTCGAGTAGCACCACCAGCAGCCAGCAGCAAACCCGCCGAGAGGTTCCCCCATGGCAGGCGAGACCGTCATCACGGTCATCGGCAATCTTGTCGACGACCCCGAGCTGCGCTTCACCCCCTCCGGTGCGGCGGTCGCGAAGTTCCGTGTCGCGTCCACGCCCCGTACCTTCGACCGTCAGACCAATGAGTGGAAGGACGGCGAGAGCCTGTTCCTGACCTGCTCGGTCTGGCGCCAGGCGGCGGAGAACGTCGCCGAGTCGCTCCAGCGAGGCATGCGTGTCGTCGTGCAGGGCCGGCTGAAGCAGCGGTCCTACGAGGACCGTGAGGGAGTCAAGCGCACGGTCTTCGAGCTGGACGTCGATGAAGTCGGCCCCAGCCTGCGCAACGCCACGGCCAAGGTCACCAAGACCACCGGCCGAGGTGGCCAGGGCGGTTACGGCGGCGGCGGTGGCGGCCAGCAGGGTGGCGGCGGCTGGGGCGGTGGCCCCGGTGGCGGCCAGCAGGGTGGCGGCGCGCCCGCCGACGACCCGTGGGCGACCGGCGCTCCCGCCGGTGGCAATCAGGGCGGCGGCGGTGGCGGCGGCTGGGGCGGTGGCTCCGGCGGCAGCGGTGGCGGCTACTCGGACGAGCCCCCCTTCTAGGCCTCACGGCCGAGGGTGGGCCGCACCCACACTTCTTGATCACACAGGAGAATCACCATGGCGAAGCCGCCTGTGCGCAAGCCGAAGAAGAAGGTCTGCGCTTTCTGCAAGGACAAGGTCACGTACGTGGACTACAAGGACACGAACATGCTGCGGAAGTTCATTTCCGACCGCGGCAAGATCCGTGCCCGCCGCGTGACCGGCAACTGCACGCAGCACCAGCGTGACGTCGCCACGGCCGTGAAGAACAGCCGTGAGATGGCGCTGCTGCCCTACACGTCCACCGCGCGATAAGGGAAGGGTGACCTACTCATGAAGATCATCCTCACCCACGAGGTCTCCGGCCTCGGTGCCGCGGGCGACGTCGTCGACGTCAAGGACGGCTACGCTCGCAACTACCTGATCCCGCGGAAGTTCGCTATCCGCTGGACCAAGGGTGGCGAGAAGGACGTCGAGCAGATCCGTCGTGCTCGCAAGATCCACGAGATCCAGACCATCGAGCAGGCCAACCAGGTGAAGGCCCAGCTTGAGGGCGTCAAGGTCCGTCTGGCCGTTCGCTCCGGCGACGCCGGCCGTCTCTTCGGTTCCGTCACCCCGGCCGATGTCGCCTCGGCGATCAAGGCTGCCGGTGGCCCCGAGGTCGACAAGCGGCGCATCGAACTCGGTACGCCGATCAAGACGCTGGGCGCCCACGAGACGTCCGTCCGTCTGCACCCCGAGGTTGCCGCCAAGGTCAGCATCGAGGTCATCGCTGCGTAAGCGTTGCGCTTGCTGAAGCAGAAAGTGGGGCCGTACCCTCAGGGGACGCCGTTGGTTTATTCGGCCCCTGCGTGTGCCCCGTCGAGCGTCAGCTCGGCGGGGCACAGTGCTGCGAAGTGGCTGGTGCGGGTGCGGGCTCGGGGCGTGCCGGTGAGGTGCGCGTCGATGCGGGCGAGGTTGATCACGGCGCCGGTGAGCTGGTGCTGGAGGCTGGTCTTTGTCAGGCCCCGGTAGCGGGATCTGCGCAAGCCGCAGCGCCCGACGGCCTGGGAAATGGTGCCCTCGACACCGGCTCGGATCTTGTAGCGCTTCTTCCAGGCATCGGTCTGCTGTTCAGCGCGGATGTGCCGGATGGCGTCGTGCTGGGCCTGCTGTTGCCTCAGCATGAGTTCCCGGCGGCGGCCGGTGGCTGAGCCGACGCAGTCCCGCAGGTGGGGGCAGGGGCCGCAGCTGCTGGCGGGGAACCTGACGCGGATGACCGGCAGGCCCTTGGAATCGTTGCGGGGATACCAGTCCGTTGCGGTGACCCCGCCGGGACAGGTCACCTGCTGGTGTTCCCAGTCGACGGTGAACGCGTCCAGCCCGAAAGCGCCCTTGGCCTGGGCCGAGGTGTTTGCGACCAGTGGCCCGTGCAGGTCGACGCCGTGTTGGGTGCGGGCGGCCAGGACGTGGGCGGCAGTGGGGTAGCCGGCATCCACCCAGTGCTCGGCGGGCAGGCAGTCGCGGGCGGCGAGGGAGGCGTGGATCTCCTCGTTCATCGCGTTGTCCGCGACGGTTGCCACGGTGGTGGCCACGGTGGTGACCAGGTTCGGAACGTCCGTCTCGCCGCAGGTCTCGGTGAGGTGGACTTTGTATCCGTCCCACATGGTGTCCCGTTTGACGCCGACACGGGCTTCCGGGTCATAGGGGTTGACCAGGCGCGTTGCGCCCGGCGGCCGGTCTTTTGGGCGCCCCTGCGCGTCACCTCGCCGTCCACCCGGTGGAAGCTGGACCCAGACCAGGCGCAGGATTTCCACCTCGTCCAGTGCACGCAGTGCTGCGGGGGTATCAGCAGCGAAGACCGCTTCCAGCAGGCGTATCCCGTCCCGGCCGATCCGCAGGCCCACCTCGTCCCGCTTCGCGCGGGCCTTGGGGAACCGGGAGTCTTCGGCCCTGGTGGCGTAGCGGAGGAACCAGTCCGGCTCCGCGATCTCGGACAGCCATTCCGGAGCGGCCTGCGCGAGCGCGTTCAACGCCGCCCGCAGCGTCTCGGCCACCTGCTCCAGCCAGCACAGCTCACGCGCCGACGACAGCACGTGCGAGGAGTCGGTGCGAGCCCGGCCCGTGCTCTTGAGCAGCCCCTTCTCCCGGGCCGCGGCCAGCACACCGTCCATGACTCGGCGCCCGCCATCGGCACCGGCCAACCGGTTCCGAAACTCCGACAGCACCGAGAAGTCGAAGCCGGGATCGTCGAGCTGGAGCCCGAGCGCGTACTTGAAGTCGATCCGCGCTCACACCGCCTCCGCGGCCTGGCGGTCGGTCAGCCCTTCCACGAACTGGAGCACCGACACCAGCGCCAGCCCGGCCGGTGATCAGGCGGGCCGGCCTCGTGAGGCAAACAGATCCGCGAAGTCATCGTCGCGGAAGATCGGCCCCAGTTCGTCCCGGACCCGGATCGCCAGGCTCCCCTTCAAAAACGCGGCCCGGGCCACCCGGGCCGTCTCCGCCGGAATCTCCCCCGGCCCCTTCGGCTGCATCGACATCGACACCCACCCCCACACAACAACGTCGGTCCCCATGACCACAACCGGGTCATGGGGACCGACGTCACGCAGCGGGGCCGAATAGACCAACAGCGTCCCTCAGGGGTGCGGCCCCACTCCCATGTCGAAGCTCCGTCGGTCGTCCGGGGTGGCGTTTCACGTGAAACAGCGTCTGCTTGCCGATGTTTCACGTGAAACAGCGAGGTGGGCACGGGTCCGCCTCCCTCCAACCCGCCGGGCGCCTGCTCAACGGGTCGCCCCCGTGACGAGCCAGCGACCCGAGCGGGTGCGCAGCCACAGGGTGAGCATGCGGACGGTCATCATCAGCGTCATGGCCACCCACAGCGCGGTGAGCCCGCCACCGACGGCGAGCACGAGAAGCGCCACGGGGGTGTAGATCACCAAAGTGAGAAGCATCGCCCAGGCGAGATAGGGGCCGTCGCCGGCTCCCATCAGGACGCCGTCCAGGACGAAAACCACTCCGCAGATCGGCTGGGAGAGTGCGACCACCAGGAGGGCGGGGAGAGCGGCGTCCTTCACGGCGGAGTCACTGGTGAACAGGGGGAGGAAGGCCGGTCGGGACACGATGACGAGGGCGCCGAGTGCAAGGCCGACCGTGATGCCCCACTGCACCATGCGCCGGCAGACATCACGCGCTCCCTGGGGATCGTCGGCACCTAGATAGCGTCCGATGATGGCCTGCCCGGCGATGGCGATGGCGTCGAGCGCGAAGGCCAGCAGGCTCCACAAGGAGAGAATGATCTGGTGTGCCGCTATGTCGGCGTCACCAAGACGGGCGGCCACAGCCGTCGCGATCATCAGGATTGCCCGCAACGAGAGTGTGCGGACGAGGAGAGGCACACCGGCCTGCGCGGAGGCCCAGAGCCCGGCGGCGTCCGGAAGCAGTGAGGCGCCGTGTCTACGGGCCCCACGGATGACAACGACGAGGTAGACCGCGGCCATGGCGCACTGGGCGATCACGGTTCCCCAGGCTGAGCCGGCGATACCCAGGCCGGCACCGTAGACGAGGGCCACGTTGAGGACGCCGTTGGCGACGAAGCCTCCGACGGCGACGTAGAGCGGTGTCTTCGTGTCCTGCAGGCCACGCAGCACTCCGGTCGCTGCGAGGACGACGAGCATGGCGGGAATGCCGAGGGAAGAGATCCGCAGATAGGTCGTCGCGTAGGGGGCCGCGGTGTCCGAGGCGCCGAAGAGTTCCACGAGAAGCGGTGCCGTGGGCAGGACGACGGCGATGACGCCGGCACCGAGCAGGAGCGCCAGCCATATGCCGTCCATGCCCTGGCGGATCGCTGCCGGGAGGTCCCCGGCGCCGACCCTCCGGGCCACGGCCGCCGTGGTGGCGTAGGCGAGGAAGACGAAGATGCTCACTGCGGTCGTGAGAAGCGCCGAGGCGATGCCGAGTCCGGCGAGTTGGGCGGTGCCGAGGTGGCCGACGATCGCGCTGTCGGCCAGGACGAAAAGGGGCTCGGCGACCAGTGCGCCGAAGGCTGGGACGGCCAGCGAGACGATCTCCCGATCGTGATGTCGCCGGCCAACCCTGGAGGTCGCGGGAGCCTGTGTCATGAGCACCAATCTAATCTTCCACAGGTAAGAGACGCAAAGCAATGGCGACCCTTACTCGTCTCGTTGCAGAGTGTAGTGTCGCGCACTGTTCGAAGCGATCTTGGGCCGACTGGGAAAGTTTTTCTTCTGCACAGCCAGTGGATGGGAAACTAGCAGGTCAGAGCGCATTCTGGTGAAGTGATGCGGGCTTGTTCACAGCCCTGTCCACTGTGTCGTGCACAGGTTTCACGGAGTTCTCCACAGCATCAGGCCCGTCGTCCACATGGCCTGTGGATAACCAGATTGGCTGACGGTGCCCGGGGGCCTAACGTGGTCCGGCGCCCGCTCCCTCCGCCGGCCCGTGAAACCGTCACAAAACCGACGCGTCAGAACCGGAGCCGGGCCTCTTAGTTGTCAGTGCCGTGCCGTAGAAATGAGGGGCATGGCGAGGTCCGCTCGGCGGACGGGAGGAGGTGGCTCGGTGAGCATTTCCGAGCCCTTGGACGACCCGTGGGCCGACAGCGGTCCCAGCGATCGTCTGCCCTCCCGCCGCCGTGCGGACAGCGGCCGGGGCCGAGAAGAACAGCATGAGCGAGGCCGGGAGAACGACAGCTGGGACGGCGGAGGTGCCTCCTTCGAGCGGGTTCCACCGCAGGATCTCCATGCCGAACAGTCCGTTCTGGGCGGCATGTTGCTGTCCAAGGACGCCATCGCCGACGTCGTGGAGATCCTCAAGGGACACGACTTCTACAAGCCGGCCCACGAGACGATCTACCAGGCGATCCTCGACGTCTACGCGAAGGGCGAGCCGGCCGACCCCATCACCATCGCCGCCGAGCTCACGAAGCGCGGCGAGATCAACAAGGTCGGCGGCGCGTCGTATCTGCACACGCTCGTCCAGACCGTGCCGACCGCGGCGAATGCCGAGTACTACGCGGAGATCGTCCACGAGCGGGCCGTACTGCGCCGCCTCGTGGAGGCCGGCACCCGTATCACGCAGATGGGATACGCGGGCGACGACGACGTCGACGAGATCGTCAACCGGGCGCAGGCCGAGATCTACGCCGTCACCGAGCAGCGCACCAGTGAGGACTATCTGCCGCTCGGCGACATCATGGAGGGCGCACTCGACGAGATCGAGGCGATCGGGTCACGCACCGGTGAGATGACCGGTGTACCCACTGGATTCACCGACTTCGACTCTCTGACCAACGGTCTTCATCCGGGCCAGATGATCGTCATCGCCGCGCGTCCCGCGATGGGCAAGTCGACGCTGGCGCTGGACTTCGCCCGGGCGGCGTCTATCAAGAACAACCTGCCGAGCGTCATCTTCTCGCTCGAAATGGGGCGCAACGAGATCGCGATGCGCCTGCTCTCCGCCGAGGCCCGTGTCGCGCTGCACCACATGCGTTCCGGCACGATGACCGACGAGGACTGGACGCGGCTGGCGCGCCGGATGCCGGACGTCTCCGCAGCCCCCCTCTACATCGACGACTCCCCGAACCTGTCGATGATGGAGATCCGTGCCAAGTGCCGCCGCCTCAAGCAGCGCAACGACCTCCGGCTGGTCGTCATCGACTACCTCCAGCTGATGCAGTCCGGCGGTTCCAAGCGCGCCGAAAGCCGTCAGCAGGAGGTCTCTGACATGTCCCGGAACCTCAAACTCCTGGCCAAGGAGCTGGAAGTCCCGGTCATCGCGCTCTCACAGCTGAACCGTGGTCCCGAGCAACGCACCGACAAGAAGCCGATGGTCTCAGACCTGCGTGAATCCGGCTCCATCGAGCAGGACGCCGACATGGTCATCCTGCTGCACCGCGAAGACGCCTACGAGAAGGAGTCGCCCCGTGCGGGCGAGGCAGACCTGATCGTCGCCAAGCACCGAAACGGTCCGACCGCCACGATCACAGTCGCCTTCCAGGGCCACTACTCGCGGTTCGTGGACATGGCCCAGACCTGATCCCCGCGCATCCGGCACTCGACACGTACCAGTGCGCCACCTGACTGCCGATGACCACAACGAGTCGTGCCTTGTGAGGCAGGACATCGAGGCAACGAGCTCTGCCTCTACTGAAGCGATGCGATCAAGTCCCAGAATGTGCTCGACGTCCGCCGTCCGGCCGGATGGACTGGGGGCATGACTACAGCTCAGGAAGAACTGCTCCCCGGCACCCGCCGGGCGTTGCTGCACCGCCTCGCGGTGGCCCAGTCCGAGGGGCGCGCCCCGTCCATGGTCGCGGCGGTCGTACGGGGCGGGCGGACCGTCTGGCAAGGGGCGCGGTCGTCGGTGGACGGCGAGCTGCCGGACGGGAACGTGCAGTACCGGATCGGGTCCATCACCAAGACGTTCACCGCGGTTCTCGTGCTGCGGTTGCGTGACGAGGGCCTCCTTGACCTCGGTGACCGGCTGGAGAAGCATCTGCCAGGCTCGGGTGCCGGCGAGGCCACCATCGCCGAACTGCTGGCGCACACCAGTGGGCTGGCCGCCGAGTCCCCCGCGCCGTGGTGGGAGCGCAGCCCGGGATCGCTGCGCCCGGAACTGGCCGACGTGCTCGGTGACCGGCCCTTCCTCCATCCGGCCGGACGGCGTTTCCATTACTCGAACCCCGGCTACACGCTCCTGGGCGCGCTCGTGGAGAAGCTCCGTGGTGCTCCCTGGGAGGAGGTGCTGCGACATGAGGTGCTTGAACCGCTGGGGCTCGACCGGACGAGTGGGCAGCCGTCTGCCCCGCACGCCGTTGGCTGGGCGGTTCACCCCTGGGCCGATGTGGTGCTGCCGGAGCCTGCTGAGGACCTGGGCCGGATGGCGCCCGCCGGTCAGCTCTGGTCGACCACGGGAGACCTGGCCCGATTCGCCGTGTTCCTCGCGGAGGGCGATGAACGGGTGCTGAGTGCGCAGACCGTACGGGAGATGCGGGTACCCGCGGCACCGGCCGAAGCCACGGACCTGGCCGACGGGGCGGCGTACGGACTCGGGTTGCAGATTCAGCACCGGTACGGTCGGCTGCTGGTGGGCCACTCCGGCTCGCTGCCCGGTTTCCTCGCGAACCTCACCCTCAGCGTCGCGGACGACGTCGCCGCGGTGGTGCTTGCCAATTGCACCTCCGGTCCGCTTCCTTCGATGGTGGGGGCCGACCTCGTCCGCACCGTCGCCGAGGCCGAGCCGCGGATCCCCGAACCGTGGCGCCCGCTCCCCGAAGCTGACCGGTCCGTGCTGGAGTTGGCGGGCCAGTGGTACTGGGGGACCTACGCCTTCGGGCTGCGCCTGACGGGAAGCGGTGGAGTGTCGCTTGAGCCGCTCTCCGGGAAGGGGCGCGGCGCGCGATTCCGGGCCAACGGGGACGGTACCTGGACGGGCCTGGAGGGGTACTACGCGGGAGAGCTGCTGCGGCCCGTACGGCGGGCGAACGGGTCGGTGAGCCACCTGGACCTCGGGTCGTTCGTGTTCACACGCCAGCCGTACGAGGAGACGGCTGACGTGCCGGGTGGAGTGGACCCGGACGGATGGCGGGGGATCGGTTAGGGGCCCACGCTCAGGAGTGCAGCAAGGGCCATGTTTCATGTGAAACGTGGCCCTTGAGCGTGTGGCGCACCTCCGATGGCCAGTGCCGATGCGCACTGTCCGTCGTGCTCCCGAGCCTCAGAGGTGGAGCTTGAAACCCACGTGGGAGGCCGTGAAGCCGAGCCGTTCGTAGAAGCGATGGGCATCCACGCGGGAGGTGTCGGAGGTCAGCTGGACCAACTGGCAGCGCCGACGGCGGGATTCCTCGACAGCCCACTCGATGAGCTGGGTGCCGAGTCCGCCAGCGCGTTCGTCGCTGTGGATACGGACGCTCTCGATAATTGACCTGGTGGCTCCGCGCCGGGAGAGGCCGGGAATGATCGTGAGTTGAAGCGTGCCCACGACACGATCCCCCCGCACGGCGACGACGAGGCGCTGATTCGGGTCGGCGGCGAGCCGTTCCAGCGCGGCCCGGTAGGGGGTCAGATCATCCGGTGACTCACGCTGCGCGCCGAGCGGATCGTCGGCGAGCATGCCGACGATCACGGGGAGGTCCTCCGGGACCGCGGCGCGTATTCCAAGATCTCCCATCCTCGCACCCTATGCGGTCACGTTCACCGACTCCACGACCCGGACCAGCGGAGCCAGCTCAGGGCTCTTCGCCGCCTCGTCGAGTGCCTCGCGCAGGGCGGCGTCATTGGTCGGCCGGGCCTCGTCAAGCAGCTTCTGGCCCGCCTCGGTGACGTTGGTGTAGATGCCGCGGCGGTCGGTGGGGCACAGATACCGCGCCAGCAGACCGCGGTCCTCAAGGCGGGTGACCAGTCGCGTGGTGGCGCTCTGGCTGAGTACGACCGCGTCCGCGACCTGCTTCATCTGCAGATGCCCACCGTCACCGTCGTGCTGCCGGCTGAGCACGTCGAGCAGGGAGTACTCGCGCACGCTCAGGCCGTGCCGGGCCTGCAGGGCGCGCTCGATGTGCGCCTCGATCCTCCCGTGCAGCAGAGAGAGGGCGCACCAGCCCTGAGCGAGGGCGGTGGGCGCGGGGTCCGTCGCTGTCATTGGTTCCTCCGTCCCGGAGCGGCTGAATCCAGGATAGAGCACCCATGCAATAGCATTCGGTTGCATGTAAGCCGCGTCCGCAACTATTGTGAAGGCACGTAAAGCGCTCCTGCAATCTCTGGGAAGGTTATCCCCCCATGCCTCTCGCGCTTCTGGCCCTCGCGATCGGGGCCTTCGGAATCGGCACGACCGAGTTCGTGATCATGGGCTTGCTGCCCGAGGTCGCGACCGACTTCGGGGTCTCCATCCCGACAGCCGGCTTCCTGGTGACCGGCTACGCACTCGGCGTGATGTTCGGAGCACCGCTGATGACCGTGCTCGGTACCAAGATCTCCCGACCGTCACCTGGCTGCTGGTCCTCTTCGGCCTTGGCATGGTCGGCGGCAACCTCGTCGGCGGCAAGTTCGCCGACCGGGCCCTGATGCCGATGCTCTACATCTCCCTGGGCGCCCTCGCGGTCGTACTCGCGCTCTTCACACTCACTGCGCACGACAAGATCCTCTCGGCCGTGAGCATCGTGCTGATCGGCGCCCTGGGCTTCGCGACCGTACCGCCGCTGCAGAAGCGCGTCCTCGACCAGGCGCACGGCGCCCCGACTCTCGCCTCCGCGGTGAACATCGGTGCCTTCAACCTGGGCAACGCGCTCTCCGCCTGGCTGGGCGGCGTCGTCATCGCGGCCGGCCTCGGCTACACGGCCCCGAACTGGGTCGGCGCCATCCTCGCGGCCGTGGCTCTGCTCCTCGCCGCCCTCTCGGCCGCTCTGGAGCGTCGGGACAGCACTCCCAGTGCCGTCGTCGCGGCCGGTGTCCCTGCCGAGAAGCGCGCCGCCGTCCAGCACTGACCCTGACCTGCCGGACGGGCAGTAAGGCCCGTCGAAACGCTCGAACCGTCCGCTCGCCACCGACCGGGAGCCGGGCCCGCGCGGTGCCAGGGCCGCTTCCCCGCCGCCCGGCAGGAACCCTCACCAGCACCACGTCCAAGGAGAAACCGACATGAGCACCACCACCGTCGCGCCCCTGACCATTCAGGAGGCCGAGGTTCTCGTCACCGCTGCCCGTGGCGCCGCCGAGGCAGCCGGAGTGACCGTCAGCGTCACCGTCGTGGACGCCGGCGGACATCTGCTGGCGTTCCGGCGCGACGACCAGGCCGTGCTGATCTCGGGCGAGACGAGCACCCGCAAGGCGTACACCGCCCTCCAGTTGAACGCAGCGACCGCCGACCTCGTCGACCTGGTGAAGCCCGACGGGCCGTTCCACTCCCTGCAGACCGCGCTCGACCGGCCGCTGCTGTTCATCGCGGGCGGCCTGCCGATTCACCGCGACGGCCGCCTGATCGGTGCGATCGGAGTGGGCGGCGGAGCCCCGGAGCAGGACCACGGCTTCGCCACGGCCGCCGTGGAGAGGCTTGCCTGAGAGCCGTCCCGCGCCAAGCAGGACGCCGGTCCCCGGGGGGACCGGCGTCCTCCGTTCGGTCCTCAGCCCGCAGCCACCGTCAGCGGGGCAAAGCGCCGGCTCCAGTCACCGGGGAGCTCTGACACCCCGTACGTCATCACCGCGTTGAAGGCGACCGATGCCAGGCCGCGCTCCTTCGCCCACATCAGAAGCTCCTCGTGGCGGACGTCGATGTCGGTGCGCAAAGGGCGTTGCGTCTGGGCGGCGAGCGAGGCGATCAGCGCTTGCGCGGCCTCCGTGTCCCGTGCGATCAACGGGCCGACGACATGGGTCTCCATGTTGGGCCAGACGGCCGCGTAGCCGATGATCCGGCCGTCCTCCTCGGCGACACGCACGTGGTCGGCGAAGGCGGGCAGACGCGTGATGATGTGCGTGCGGTCGGCGCCGAACACCTCGGAGTCGATACGGAGGATCGTGGAAAGGTCCTCGCCGGTCGCGGGGCGGGTGCTCACCCTTGGCTCGGGGCCGCCAGGCATGAAGAAGCCGCGCAGCATCTCTGCGCGGCCCGTGACCTTGAAGCCGAGTTCTTCGTAGAGCGGCCGACCGTTCGGCGTCGCATGCAGGGTCAGCGGTGTGGTGCCCATCATCGACACCACGTGCCGCATCAACCGACGCCCGACTCCTTGCCGTCCATACCGCTCGGCGACCAGAACCATGCCGACGGCTCCGAGTTCGGGGCGTTCCGGTGGCCCGTACTCGGTGACCGCACAGGCGGCCACGAGCCCTCCCTTGGCATCGTCGATGCCGTATCCCTTCCCCGCGGTGAGGAGGAAGCCCCACTTGTGTTCCTCGCGCGGCCACCCCCGGTCCTCGGACAAGTCGGCGCAGGCCTTGAGGTCGCGACGGGTCAGGCGGCGGATCGGCAGAGCAGCGAGGGAAGGAGTAGGCACGCAGGTCAGGCTGTCTGACGGGTGCCCTTGACGTCCACCTGTTTCGGCAGAGACGTACGTCCTTTTGGCCAACTGGGCCAAGTGCGGCTGGACGCGGGGACAAACGCGTGGTGTTTCACGTGAAACATCGGCGAACGACGAGCATCCAACAGTTCCGTCGAGCGAGCGTGCCAGTGAAGCGCCCGACGCATGTCGCACTAGTCTCCCTTGTCATGGCGAGACTCCATCTCTTCGATCTCGACGGCACGCTGCTCCACGGCACCTCCGCTCCCCTGGAGATCTCCCGGCAACTCGGGGTGGAGCCCGAAACAATCGCGCTGGAACGGGAGATTGCCGCGGGGTTGATCGGACCGCCGGAGTACGCGCACCGAGTACACGCGTTGTGGGCCGGCCTCACCGAGACGCACGTGGTTGCGGCTTTCGAAGCAGCGCCCTGGCTGAGGCGAATCCGCGAAGTCTGGGCGGAGATCAGGCGCCAGGGCGACTATTGCGCGGTGGTGTCGCTGTCCCCCTCGTTCTTCGTCGAACGGCTCAGAGGCTGGGGCGCGCATGCGGCGCACGGTTCGCTGTTCCCCGCCGTTCCGTTCACCCAGCCTCTGGACCCCGCCGGGGTGCTGAGCGCCACGGCCAAGGTGCTCATCGCCGACCGCCTGTGCCGGGAATTCGGAGTGACACGAGCGGACTGCGTCGCGTACGGGGACTCGTCGTCGGACCTGGAACTCTTCGGGGTAGTTCCGGTCTCCGTGGCCGTCAATGCCGACCGGCATCTGACCGGCCTCGCGACCCACTCGTACGCCGGGAAGGATCTGTGGGATGCCTACGAATTGGTGCGGCACGCCCGGTAATTGGGGGGAATCGCTGGATCGCCCCATAGTCAAAATCGTGGGCGTGCAAGGGGGGACTTGTGTGCGGGGCGGGGGCCGGTAGGGTCGACTCCGGTTCCCGCACGGAAGGCGGAGCATCCTTCCCGTCGGGGCCGAGAGTAAGGCAATGCAGCCTAACGGGACGGAGAGATCGAAGACCCGCATTCTCGGCTGAGCGACCGGACGTCCAGAGGAAGTGGGACGCTTCGGCGAGAACACTGCGGTTAATGTCACACTCTCTTCCTACTTGTCCGTACGCATCGGGAACAAGGGTTGACTGTGGCTGCGTTGGCAGCGACGCCGAACGGGAAGAGCAACCGGCTGCGGAGGAAGCAGGCATCTTCCGACGAGGAAGTGCGTGGACCGACCGAAAGATGTTCGAGGCGAGGCACACCATGGACGCTCCGGCCACCACGTCGGCCGACAACGGCACTTCGGACGGCGGGGGCGGCTGGTTCACGCCGCGCAAGAAGCCGGCGCCGACGCAGGGGACCGAGCGGGAGGCCGCCGAGGGCAGCCGCCTGGCAGGCATGCGTACGGTGGGCAGGGCCACTCCCGGGGCCGATTCCAACGCCCCCGTGGACGAGGACGCCCTCTACGCCAACTCGCCGCACACGCAGCCGCAGGAGCATCTCGAAGCCGACGTGCCGCTTGCCCGGCCGTACGTCACGGAGGCACTCTCCCGGCCGCACGCACCGGATCCGGCCGCCGGCGGTCAGAGCACCCCGGCTTCCGGGGGCCCAGCCACCGGTCATGTGCCGGACACCGAGCCGGGACCACCGACACGCGGTACGGGGACGTCCTCATGGATGCGCGAGCCGGGGGCGACCTCGGGCGCTCCGACCGGAGCACGGCCCTCTGAGCCGCACGCACGAGCGTACGAGCCACAGCCGCCCGAAGAAGCGCAAGCCCCGCAGGCAGGCCCCACGGGGGGCGTGGCCGTGTCACAGGCTCACGACACGCGGAGCGGTGTCCCCGCCTTCGCGACTGACCACGGGCGAATAGGCCAGGCGGCCGCGTCCACACCCGCGCCGCCCTCGACCCGCACCGAAGCGCGCCCCTACGACCAGCGCGGAACAGCCACCACCGAGGCACCGCCTGTCCCGCACCGTGTGCCCGCCCAGCGCCACGCCCCGGCAGACAACGCGGACCACGCAGAGAGGTCCCTCTTCACCACCGGCGGCACGTCATTCACGGCTCCGGCCCCACAGGCCGAGTCCTCTGCGGATCTGCACACGGAGCGGTCGAGCCGCGCCGCGCAAGTGCAGGCACCCGTTGCGGCTCCGGCCCCGCACGCGAGTCGCCCCGCCTCGGCCTCACCCACGCCCGGCCACCCCACCCCGGCTTCGCACACGGACGCCCCACCCGGTGGTCTCCTCGCCGAGCAGCCCGCACCTCCCAGCCCGGCGCCGCACGCCGAGCCGGCCACCGCTGTGGCGCAGGACGGTGCTTCCCCGGACGCCCTCCTCGTCCGGCGCACCATGTCGACGGTGGCCCCCGTCGCCGACAAGGTCACCTCGTACTTCTACGCACTGCTCTTCGTGCGCCACCCGGATCTTCGGCCCCTCTTCCCCGCCGCGATGGACGCCCAGCGGGACCGCCTGCTCAAGGCCTTGCTCACCGCGGCAGAGCACATCGACAACACCGATGTGCTCGTCCCCTACCTGCAGAACCTCGGCCGTGGACACCGCAAGTACGGCACGCGGGCCGAGCATTATCCGGCCGTTGGCGAGTGTCTGCTCGGCGCGCTGAGCCGGTATGCCGAGTCCGTCTGGAACGACGAGACGGAGGCGGCCTGGATACGGACGTACACCACGATCTCCCAGATCATGATCGACGCGGCAGCCTCGGACGAGTTGCGCTCCCCGGCCTGGTGGCACGCGGAGGTCGTCGCGCACGACCTCAGGACGCCCGATGTCGCGGTCGTCACCGTCCGCCCGGACCAGCCCTATCCCTTTCTGGCGGGGCAGTACACAAGCTTGGAGACACCGTGGTGGCCGCGCGTCTGGCGCCACTACTCCTTCGCCTCGTCACCCCGGTCCGACGGCCTGCTCAGCTTCCATGTGAAGGCGGTCCCGGCGGGCTGGGTCTCCAGCGCCCTGGTCCACCGCGCCCGGCCCGGCGACGTCATCCGCCTCGGCCCGCCGGCCGGTTCGATGACCGTGGACCACACCACCGACAGCGGGCTGCTCTGCCTGGGCGGCGGCACCGGCATCGCGCCGATCAAGGCCTTGGTCGAAGACGTCGCCGAGCACGGCGAGCGGCGTCCGGTCGAGGTGTTCTACGGCGCCCGCACCGACCACGACCTGTACGACATCGACACGATGCTCAGGCTCCAGCAGGCACACCCGTGGCTCTCCGTACGCGCGATCATCGACCAGCAGTCGCACATCCAGCTCCCCGACGCCGTACGGCAGTACGGCCCCTGGGACGAATACGACGCCTATCTCTCCGGCCCGCCCGGCATGATCCGCAGCGGCGTGGACGCCTTGAGGGACGTGGGCATTCCGTTGGAGCGCATACGGCACGACTCCGTTGAGGAACTCGTCGTCACCGGAAGCTGACCGCCGCGCCAGGAGGGAAGACGGCAGTACCCGCCGAGCACCGATCAGGGGCCGCTCAGCCCAGGTCGGGGGCGTGCATGGCGCGTACGCCCTCGATGTTTCCGTCGAGGTAGTGCCGTAGGGACAGCGGCACCAGGTGCACGGAGGCGATGCCGACGCGGGTGAACGGGACTCTCACGATCTCGTACTCGCCCGAGGGCTCTTCGACCTCGGGACCGTGCCGCAGGGACGGATCCATGGATTCGAGCCGGCAGACGAAGAAGTGCTGCACCTTCACCCCGGTGGCGCCGCCGTCCTCGCCGATGTGTTCGACGGTGTCGACGAAACAAGGCACGACATCGGTGATCTTGGCGCCCAGTTCCTCATACACCTCGCGGTGCAGGGCGTGGATGACGGTTGGGTCACCCGGTTCGACCCCGCCGCCGGGAGTGACCCAGTAGGGATCGACGCCCGGCTTGGTGCGCTTGATCAGGATCAGGTCGTCACCGTCCAGGAGAACGGCGCGGGCGGTGCGCTTGACCACGGGTCGGACGGTCATGGGAGAAATGTGGCCCGCGATGTTCCACGTGAAACATCGCGGATTGTCACCTTGCGGACCCGATGAGTGAAGATGCTCGGCGTCCCTGCCGACACCGGTCAATCGCACGACCGCGGTAGGCGGGTGAAGCACCCCTCAGCACCCCTCAGCACCAGTCGGCAGCTGCCCGCTGAAGCCATTCATGCGCCCGCGCAATGTGCGGCATGGCCAGGGTTCCGGTGCGCACGACCAGGAAGTACGTGCGCAGGGGCGGCACAGCCGGTTCGTGCAGCGCGACCACATCGCCGCGCTTCAGGGCACGGGCACACAGATAGCGGGGCAGCACCGCAAGCCCTGCCCCCGCGGCCGCGCAGGCCAGGACGGCGCGCAGATCAGGGACGATCACGGTGGCTGACGCGGCGGGACGGGAGTCGAAGACGGAGGCCCAGTAGCGGGCCACGAACGGCAGCGACTCGTGCACCTCGACCACGGGGAGGTTCTCCAGGGCGGGTGCGCCCGTGCGGCGCAGGATCCCGGCGTCGATCTCCTTCGCCCAGCGCGGGGCGGCGAGCAGGACGTGTTCCTCGTCGCAGAGCGGAGTCGCCGTGAGCAGGGCGCCGCGCGGCCGGGCGGTGCTGATGGCCAGATCATGATGCCCCGCGGCCAGCCCCTCCAGCGTCTCCTCCGCGTTGCCGAAGGAGGCGCGCAGGGCGAACCCCTGGCCGTCCTCGCCGGTCAGTTCCACGAGCGCGGGCAGGGCCCGCTCGGCGGTGAACTCCGCAGGACCGGCCAGATGCAACGTACGGAGTGAGGATTCGTCGTCGAGGCCGCTCTCGGCGATCTCGACCAGCGCATCCAGATGCGGAGCGGCCTTGTGCGCGAGCTCGTCGCCGGTGGTCGTCGGCGTCACGCCGCGCGCCTGCCGCAGGAAGAGGGGGCGGCCCAGCTGCCGTTCGAGCGTTCGTATCTGGGAGGTGACGGCCGGCTGGGAAAGACCCAGGAGGGCGGCGGCACGGGTGAAGGAGCCGGCCCGGTGCACGGTCACGAACGTGCGCAGCAAGGCCAGATCCATGGCGCGCCCACCCCTTCCGTGCCCTGCTCCCAGCCCTGAAGCAGGGCCCAACTATAAATAAGTCGATAGGTCTCTGTCGCTACTGTGATTGGACACTGACAGGCAGTCAACTAGCCTTGGTCACGCGGTTCTTGGCCACGGGACCGCGGACGGTCCGAGCCACGAGGGGGGAGGCTCGGACCGTCCGGTCTACGTAGGCGGACCTCCGCAGAGTGTCCGGAAAGCGGTCACGGCGCGGACTCGGCCAGTGCGCGCAGCACATCCGCGACGAGGTCATCGGAGTCCTCGGCACCGACCGAAAGCCGGATGAAGCCCTCCGGTACCGCATCCCCTCCCCAGCGCCCCCGGCGCTCTGCGGTGGAGCGCACCCCGCCGAAGCTGGTCGCATCGTCGACGAGCCGCAGCGCGTCCAGGAAACGATCCGCACGCGCGCGCGTGGGCAGCGTGAACGACACGACGCACCCGTAGCGGTGCATCTGCTCCGAGGCGATCTTGTAAGACGGGTCGCTCATCAGCCCCGGGTAGCGCACACCGAGGTCCTCGGGCCAGTCCCGCAATGCCTCGGCCACCGCCAGGGCACCGGCGTTCTGCCGCTCGACGCGCAGCTGGAGCGTGGCGATCGAGCGATGCGCGAGCCAGGCCTCCATCGGTCCCGGGATCGCGCCGACGATCTTGCGCCAGCGGCGTACGGAGGCCATGGCCTCGGCGTCGCGGCCGACGACGTAGCCCAGGAGTGTGTCGCCGTGCCCCGTGAGCTGCTTGGTGCCACTGGCCACGGAGAAGTCCGCGCCCAGCTCGAGGGGGCGCTGCCCGAGTGGTGTGGCGAGCGTGTTGTCGACGGCGACCAGGGCACCACGCGCGTGTGCCGCGTCAGCAAGGCGCCGGACGTCGCACACGTCGAGCCCGGGGTTCGAGGGGGTCTCGATCCACAGCAGCTTCGCCCCGTCGAGGACGCCGAGCTGGGCGTCCGCGCCGGTGGGCGCGGTACGCACCTCGATGCCGTAGGCCTCCAGCTGCTGTCGCACCAGCGGCAGCACCTGGTAGCCGTCGCTGGGCAGTACGACCGTGTCACCCGCGCGCAGCTGCGAGAAGAGCACCGAGGAGATGGCGGCCATCCCGGAGGCGAACACGAGTGTCTCGGCGCCGTCCGTGCCGGGCGCCTCCAGCTCGCCGATCGCCCGCTCCAGGTGCGTCCACGTCGGGTTCTCGTCCCGGCCGTAGGCGTAGCCTCCCGTCGGGTCGCCCGGCAGATGGAAGTGGGCGGCGAACACGGGGCCCGGCAGGGTCGGCTCGTGCTTCACCGGCTCGGGCAGCCCTGCCCGCACCGCGCGCGTGCCCTCTCCGAAGGTCCGTCCCGCTCCCGTGCCGCCTGCCGAATCGCTCATGCCGCCCTTCCTTCCACGTGCTCGCGAACCGCGGCGAGCAGGCCCGTGTTCGCCGCCTCCACCATCTCAAGGACCTCCTCGAAGCCCTCCCCTGCACCGTAGTAGGGGTCGGGGACGTCGAGATCGTCGCCGGCGGCGGGGTCGTAGGAACGCAGCAGACGCACCTTCGCCGCCTCCTGCTCGGTGGGCGCGAGGCGGCGCAGCGCCTTCAGATGGCCGGTGTCGAGTGCGATCACGACATCGAGCCGGGAGAACCACGACGGCTGGAACTGCCGGGCGACGTGCGCACCGTCGTAGTCGTGTGCCTCCAGCACGGCCACGGTGCGTGGGTCCGCCGGCTCACCCTCGTGCCAGCCGCCCGTACCGGCGCTGTCGACCTCGACGAGCCCGTCCAGCCCGGCCTCCGCCAACCGCGCGCGGAAGACGGACTTGGCCATCGGGGAACGGCAGATGTTGCCGGTGCAGACGAAGCAGATGCGGTAGGTCATGTGCTCAGTCCCGGTCGGGCAGGATGACGTTGAGAGCCCAGGAGACGATCGAGACGATCAGGCCGCCCAGGACGGCCGTCCAGAAGCCCTCGACATGGAAGCTCAGGTCCAGCTTGTCGGCGAGCCATGAGGTCAGCAACAGCATCAGGGCGTTGACGATCAGGGTGAACAGGCCGAGCGTGAGGATGAGGAGCGGCAGGCTCAGCAGGTTAACGACCGGCTTGACCAGAACGTTCACCAGGCCGAAGATCAGCGCGACCACGAGCAGCGTGCCGACCTTCTTCCCGGTGCTGTCCCCGGTCAGGGTGATCTTGTCGAGCAGCCACACGGCGACCGCCAGGGCGGCCGCGTTGGCAATCGTCTTGACTACAAAATTCATCATGTGTCTGATCGTGGCAGACGAGATCGGATACGAGTACGGGTGTGAGGGCGACGAAGCGATGAAGGCATTCCGGCTGGACGAACTGGAGGCGGAGCGCGCCGCCAACGACGGTGCCTACCTCCAGTTCCTGCGCGAGCGGAACATGTCGGTTGGTCTGTACGCGCTCAACGCGGGCGAGCACGACCCGCAGAAACCGCACAACCAGGACGAGGTGTACTTCGTCGTCAGCGGCCGTGCAGCGATCACCGTCGGTCTGGAGACCACCGAGGTGGCCCGGGGCAGTGTGGTGTACGTCCCGGCCGGAGTGGCACACAAGTTCCACCACATCAGCGAGGACCTGCGGGTAGTCGTGGTCTTCGCCCCGCCCGAGACCTGACCGTGGGCCTCGAACCGACGTGCGCGGCAGGGGTTTCCGGCTCCCGCGACACCGGATTCCCTAGGGGATCGGTCAGGGGAGGACAAGGGCTGCGAGGCCCCCGTCCGGCATCCTGCCGGCCATAGCATCGAGGCAGGACACCAAAGGACCCGGCGGGACCGCAGGGCTCAGTGGGAGCCATGCGGCCGACGGGCAGAAAGAGGGACAAGAGCGATGCGAGAGATCTTCGCGGGTCTGCCGTGGTGGGTGAAGTGGATCGCGGTGCCGGTCATCGCTCTGGTCGTGTTCGGCGGTGTGATCGCCAGCGTCGTGGGCTTCGTGATCGGACTGCTGTTCAAGCTGCTGGTCTTCGTCGCACTGGTCGGCGGACTCATCTACGTCGTGAGGAAGTTCACGGCAGGCTCCTCCTCGCGTGGCGACTGGTAAGAGGAGTGGGTGACGGGAACCGGTAGCAAGAACTGCCGGTTCCCTCGGGGGAGGGAAGTTTCCCGGGCGAAGAGTCTGCGAGCGGTGGCAGGCCAATAGAGTCCGGAACTCGACGCGGGGAGTGCCCCGCGAGCGGCGTACAACGCGTACACCCCCTCCCGTGTTACCCCTGCACGGGCTGCCCCCCCCCCCTCGCGCTTCGGGAGTGACCCTTGGCCACGGCAGACACCGCACCCGCAGACCCCTGCTCACCCCCCACGTCCCAGCACAACGCCACCCTCATCGGCTCCGTGCAGCGCGCCATCCGCCTGCTGGAGGCCGTCGCCGCGCACGAGTACGGCGCCCCCGCCAAGCAGCTGGCCCGCGAGACCGGTCTGGCACTCCCCACGACGTACCACCTGCTGCGCACTCTGGCGCACGAGGACTATCTGCGCCGGGAGAGAGGGCTGTTCTTCCTCGGTGAGGCGGCCGAGAGGCTGAGCAGCAGCGGAGCTGCGCAGAAACGTCGCAGCACGGTCACCGACACCATGGCCCGCTGGCGGGATTCCATCGGGGTGCCCGTCTACTACGCGATCTACCGCGACGGCGAGATCGAGATCATGTGTGTCTCCGACACCCCCGGCAACCCGGCGGTGGAGGAGTGGGCCGACTTCCGCGAGACCGGCCACGCGCACGCCATCGGCCAGTGCCTGCTGTCCCAGCTGAACGAGAACATCCGCCGGGACCATCTCGCTCGCCATCCCGTGCAGTCGATCACCCCTTACACCGTCCGCGACGGCCCAACCCTGCTGCAACGACTCGAACGCACGAGCCGGATGGAACCGGTGACCGAACGCCAGGAGTACGCGCTGGGGACGGTGTGCGCCGCGATTCCGATCACTGTGGGTGACATGGCCGGAACGATGGCCATCTCCCTTCCCAGTAATCAGGCGGACCGACTGCTGCCCGCGGTACGGCAGTTGCAGAGCGAGGTGGGCCGTGCGCTCGGGTCACTCGCGATCTCTATCAGTATCTGAAAACTCACTCCTTGTGATCTGGTGTGTACTTTCAGCAAGATGCCACCAGGTATCAGAGGTTTCATTCCCGGCCAATCGAACGGCAAGTGACGGGGTAGGCGATGCGCGAGTCCGTACAGGCAGAGGTCATGATGAGCTTTCTCGTTTCGGAGGAGCTCTCCTTCCGCATCCCTGTGGAGCTGCGCTACGAGACGTGCGATCCCTACGCCGTGCGGCTGACCTTTCATCTGCCCGGGGATGCCCCGGTGACCTGGGCCTTCGGCCGGGAGTTGCTGATCGACGGGGTCGGGCGGCCGTGCGGGGAGGGTGATGTGCGGGTCTCACCGGTCGAACCCGAGTCGCTGGGCGATGTGCTGATCCGGCTTCAGGTGGGCAGCGACCAGGCGTTGTTCCGTTCCTCCACGGCCCCGCTGGTCGCCTTCCTGGACCGCACGGACAAGCTCGTGCCGCTGGGCCAGGAGGGATCTCTCGCCGACTTCGACGCGCATCTCGACGAGGCGCTGGACCGGATTCTGGCGGAGGAGCAGAGCGCGGGGTGAGCCGCCCGGTGGGAGAGCGTGGTGTAACGCTTCGCCTGAGGTGAGGGGGGTCGGTGTGGCCAGCTGAGGATGTGCGGTTGTGTGAGGCTTCGTGTAGCTGTGTGAGGCTACGTGTGGCTGAGACCGGGGCTGTGGCTTGCGGCGGCCGGGATGGTCGGCCGGCTTGCAGGCGGCTGGGGGACACGCGGTAGTTGCGGCTACGGCTGTGGACCCGCCGGGCAGGGACGCTTATGCCGGGTGTCCGGAGGGCGATGGGCCGGAGGGACTCCCGGGTACGGGTCGTGAAGCCGGGGTCGTGAGGCGGGGATACGGGGCGTGAAGCGCGGACACCGTCGTGAAGCCGGGACACTGGGCGTGAAGCGCGGATACCGGTCGTGAAGGCGGGGTTCGGGGCGTGAAGCGGTGCCGTGGATGGCTGCACCGAAGGCGCTCAACGCTTGCGCCGCCGCCCCCTTCCTGTGCGGGCCGGAACCAGAGCCTCGCCGCCACCGGCGGCGGCCGACGCTGCGCCCGGCGCCTGGCCGGGCCGGTCTGCCGACACCACCAGGGCCGCGAGCGCCGTGGTGACCGGCACCGAGGCCACCAGGCCGATCGAGCCGACCAGGGTGCGCACGATCTCCTCGGCGACCAGTTCGCTGTTGGCAACCGTGCCTACGCTGCTCTGAGCGATGGAGAAGAGCAGGAGCAGCGGCAGTGCGGCGCCCGCGTAGGCGAGGACCAGGGTGTTGACGACGGACGCGATGTGGTCGCGGCCGATGCGGATGCCCGCCCGGTACAGCCCGCGCCAGCCCATCGTCGGGTTGGCCTCGTGCAGCTCCCAGACCGCCGAGGTCTGGGTCACCGTCACGTCGTCCAGGACGCCGAGCGAACCGATGATGACGCCGGCCAGCAGCAGGCCGCTCATGTCGATCGACGGGTACAGGCCGTGGATGAGCCCGGTGTTGTCGTCCGTGTTGCCCGTGAGCGCCGCCCAGTCGATGAACACCAGACCGAGGATGCCGATCAGCACGAGCGAGATCAGTGTGCCGAGCACGGCCACGGATGTTCGGGCCGAGAGGCCGTGGCACAGATACAGCGCGATCAGCATGATGGCGCTCGCCCCTACCACCGCCACGACGAGGGGGTTCGAGCCCTGGAGAATCGCGGGCAGGATGAAGAAGTTGAGCACCAGGAAGCTGATGGCCAGCGCGATCAGCGCCATGACACCGCGCAACCGTCCGACGGCCACGACCGCCAGGGCGAAGATGCCGGCGAGGACTGTCATCGGGAGGCGGCGGTTCACGTCCGTGACCGAGTACTGCAGGTCCTCGGGCGCGGAGGGCTCGTAGGCGACCACGACCTTCTCGTCCTCGTGCAACTGCCGTGACTGGTCGGGCTGCACGATCTCGGTGAAGGTGCGGCCCTTGTCCTCGCCGGTGTCGATCCGGATCGTCGCGCGTTTGCAGGTGCCGACCGCTTGCTGCTGGGCCGAGGAGCCCTCGGCGGTGGACGTGTCACCGTTCGGTGTGTTCGCCGAGCCGTTGACGCGGTCGCAGGGCAGCTCCTCGATCTTGGTGACCGTGGCTTGCTGGGTCTGCCGGTCGAAGCCGACGCCCGTGCGCTCGTGCGGCGGAGCACCGCCGGGCCACAGAACGGCGAGGCCGACCACGACAGCGGCGGCGAAAGGAATGAGTACCGCCGCGATGACCTTGCGCAGGTGCATGGATACGGGGGCCGCGGGGCCGTGGGCGTGGCTGTGCGAGTGGCCGTGACCCTGTCCACCGCCGGAGCCGTGTCCCGGGCCGTCGTCGTGCCCGTGGCCGCGTCCTTGGCCACTGCCGGGCCCCTGTCCGCTGCCCGAACCTTGTTGGCCGCCGCCGGGCCCAAGGCCGTGTGATCGGTCTCCACCCGGCCCGGAGTGGCCGCGACCCTCACCGTGGCCGTGCCCACCGCCCCAGCCCTGTCCATTGCCCTGGCTCTGATCACTGCCCCAGCCCTGTCCATTGCCCTGGCTCTGATCACTGCCCCAGCCCTGTCCATTGCCCTGGCTCTGATCACTGCCCCAGTCCTGTCCACTGCCCTGGCCCTGATCACTGCCCCAGTCCTGTCCACTGCCCTGGCCCTGATCACTGCCCCAGTCCTGTCCACTGCCCTGGTCAGAACCACCGCCGTGGCCGTAGCCACCGGCCTCTCCAAACCCGTGGCCCCGGCCACCATCCGCGGCAGCAGCACGCTCCAGTCCGTCCCCGGTACCGGGGCCCTGCCCGGGCACGCCCCCGGCACCGGCCCCGTGCTCGCGCCGGCCACCCGAGCCCACTCCGGAGGCGGATCCATCCTGCCCGAAGCCCGACCCGCCATCCGAACCCGAGCCGGGAGCCCCTCCTGAGCCGAAGCGGGGTTCGCCACCCGACGCCAGGCCCGACCCACCAGGCGAGTCGAAGCCGGGTCCGCCACCCGAGCCGAACCGTGACCCCTCTCCCGCACCGTAGCCCGACGGGTCGCCAGGCCCGCCCCCCGGCCCGTAGCCCGACCGGTCGCCAGGCCCGCCCCCCGGCCCGAAGCCCGGTCCGAAGTCAGCCCGCTCACGCGGACCCGAGCCGGATCCGCCACCCACGCCCATGTCACTCACGCCGATGCCACCTACACCCATGCCGAAAGGACCACCCCGGCCACGACCCGGAGTATTCCCTTGCCCCATGCCAGGGGCGGCACCGCCCCGGCCACCGCCAGAAGCGTCCCCCCGCCCCGCCCCAGGCGCACCTCGGCCCATATCGGGCCCCCTGCCCGGAGCGGTGCCACCCCCGACCACATCTGAGCCGCGTTCCGACCCCGTGCCGGAGCCGGTTCCGCGCGGCGGTTCCTGCGGCGGGAACGGGGGCTGCTGATTCGAGGTCACCGACCGATCATCGCAAGAACGGCTGGGGCCCTCTGTTCACCGCGCCCGAATTGACGCTAGCGTGGGGGCACCTTTGTAAACGCGGGAGCTCGGAGCACCGGGCTGAGAGGGCGCTGACCTCCGTCTTCGCGATGTTTCACGTGGAACGTGACTCGGCACGAGTGATGTTTCCCATGAAACGCCGACAGACGGAAACCGCTGCGTCGACCGCCGAACCTGTTACCGGGTAATGCCGGCGTAGGGAGATCGGTCTCATGGCCAACAAGGACGCACGCACGCCTGCCTCCACCCAGAACGCGACCGAGGACGCGATCAACGGGGAGGCCGGGAAGTCCATCGGCTGGCACAAGGCGTACGTCGAGGGCTCCCGCCCCGACCTGCATGTGCCGGTCCGTCAGGTGCACCTCACCAACGGGCAGTCGGTCACGCTGTACGACACATCAGGCCCGTACACCGATCCACTCGTCGAAACCGACGTCCGCCGCGGTCTGTCACCGCTGCGGGAGAACTGGATCATCTCCCGCGGCGACACCGAGGAGTACGCGGGCCGTCCCGTCCGTCCCGAGGACGACGGGATCAAGCACACGTCGCCGCGTGGCGGGCTGCGCAACCTCGACGCTGTTTTCCCGGGCCGCCCGCGCCTGCCGCGTCGCAGCCGGGACGGTCAGGCGGTCACGCAGCTCGCGTATGCACGACGGGGGGAGATCACGCCCGAGATGGAGTACGTGGCCATCCGGGAGAACGTCTCGCCCGAGGTCGTGCGTGAGGAGATCGCTGAGGGGCGGGCCGTTCTGCCCGCGAACGTGAACCACCCGGAGATCGAGCCGATGATCATCGGCAAGCGGTTCCTGGTGAAGGTCAACGCCAACATCGGCAACTCGGCGGTCACGTCCTCCATCGAGGAGGAGGTCGAGAAGATGACCTGGGCGACCCGTTGGGGCGCCGACACGGTCATGGACCTGTCCACGGGCCGCAACATCCACACCACGCGCGAGTGGGTGCTGCGCAACTCCCCCGTCCCCATCGGCACGGTGCCGCTCTACCAGGCTCTGGAGAAGGTCGACGGCCGGGCCGAGGCGCTGACCTGGGAGATCTACAAGGACACGGTCATCGAGCAGGCCGAGCAGGGCGTGGACTACATGACGGTCCACGCGGGCGTGCGTCTGGCGTATGTGCCGCTGACGGCGAACCGCAAGACCGGGATCGTCTCGCGCGGCGGCTCGATCATGGCGGCGTGGTGCCTGGCCCACCACAAGGAATCGTTCCTGTACGAGAACTTCCAGGAACTGTGCGAGATCCTCGCCGCCTACGACGTCACGTACTCGCTCGGCGACGGCCTGAGGCCCGGCTCGATCGCGGACGCCAACGACGCGGCGCAGTTCGCGGAACTGCGCACTCTCGGGGAACTCAACCGGATCGCGAAGCGTTTCCACGTACAGACCATGATCGAAGGCCCGGGACATGTCCCGATGCACAAGATCAAGGAGAACATCGACCTTCAGCAGGAGATCTGCGATGAAGCTCCGTTCTATACCCTCGGCCCGCTGACGACGGACATCGCGCCGGCGTACGACCACATCACTTCGGGTATCGGCGCCGCGATGATCGCCTGGTGGGGCACGGCCATGCTCTGCTACGTCACGCCCAAGGAACACCTGGGCCTGCCCAACCGTGACGACGTCAAGACCGGCGTCATCACCTACAAGATCGCGGCCCACGCGGCCGATCTCGCCAAGGGGCACCCGGGTGCGCAGGAATGGGACGACGCGCTGTCCGACGCCCGCTTCGAGTTCCGCTGGGAGGACCAGTTCAACCTCGCCCTCGACCCGGACACAGCCCGTGAGTTCCATGACGAGACCCTCCCGGCCGAGCCCGCCAAGACGGCACACTTCTGCTCGATGTGCGGACCGAAGTTCTGCTCGATGAAGATCTCCCAGGACATCCGCCGTGAACACGGCGGCACGCAGGCGGAGATCGAGCAGGGCATGGCCGAGAAGTCGAAGGAGTTCGCGGCGGCAGGCAACCGGGTGTATCTGCCGATCGCGGACTGACCCGGCCGATGGGACGGGGGCGCTGGCCTGCGGCCCCGTCATCGTCTCGGTCCAGCCCGCACCCGACAGCACGCCGGCGCCGGACCTCCGGCTTGCGCACCACGGGGGCGCAAGCCGGAGGTCATTCCGGCTTGTGGTCCGGGCCTCCGAAGTCCGGGCTGGAGTAGTCCGGGCTCGTGAAGCTCGGGCGTGAGCCCGACGGGCCGTCACCGGGACTGGTGAAGCCCGGACGGTCGTAGCCCAGGTGCGGCATCCGACTGGTCGGGATCGTCGGGGCCGCACGCCGCAGCGCGGCCGGATCAGGGGTGGTGAGGGCCTCCCGGAGGAACGGCAGGATGCCGTTCTCCAGCAAAGCCCGGCGCCAGGCCTCCCTGGCGCCTGCCACCTCTTGGCTGAGTTCGTCGTACGGTCCGGAATTCAGCGTCGGCCTGTTGCTCAGAGCGGTGATCAACAGGCCGACGGCGGCGAGCAGGATGGCGACCGCGGTCACGGCGCCGAACACCCACCCGGTGGTGACCATTGTTTGAGCGATGCCCGGCTCGGGGTCGAGCATCTTCAGGGTGTAGCCGACGAGCAGGAAGATCGCCGCGGCCGTTCCGGCCAGGACGGGTGCCAGGACCGCGATGACGGCCACGGCGCCCGCGCCGACGGTCTCGGCGGCGGCCTCTCCCATGGTGGTGGCGAGCCCCACGCCACCCGTGCCCGGCTCGCTGGAGCCGGATTCGCGGGTGGCCGCCGGGGTGGACGGCGCCGGGCGGCGCAGTTCCTCGCGGACCTTCACGTAATGCTGGTACTCGGTCGCCGCGGCCGCCGTGATGAGTGCGGTGGCGTTGAGCGCCATGGTGCGCAGCTGTTCCGGGTTGAGCCGCTGTCCCACTGCAGCCAGTTCGGGCCGGTGGTGTGCGGAGCGCAGCGCCTCGTCGAGGAGCCGCTCGTAATCCTGGCGGTCCTCGCTCAACAGGTGCTGCGGAACGCTGTTCATGTGCATCCCCCGATGCTCCGTAGGGCTTGGGGCTCGCACGCTGACGAGCCGTCGGGCAGAAACGGAGGGGAGCCTGCTACGGATAAGGCGATGGTAGAGCGGTGACGGTGCGCCGTGACAGGGGGTTTCCAGAAATTGGCACCTGGCCCGCGCGGTGGTGCGCCGGCCCGCCGTCCGGGTACGCCTGCCCAGGGAAAGCTCAGTTATCCAGCGGCAGTTGCTGGACCAGCAGCTTTCCGGCCATGGTCACGCCGCCGTCCATCGCGATGGCGAGGCCGTCGGCATACACGTGCGGCCCGTCGACCACCGGACCGGTGCTGTCCTCGCCGTCTTCGGAGCCGACCTCGCCGAGCAGATAGGGAATGGGGCTGTGGCCGTGAACGATGCGGGTACCGCCGTACGTATCGAGCAGTGAGCGAACGGCGTCGGCGCCGCCCTCGTCGCGGAAGGAGAAGCGTTTGGTGAACTTGCGGAACAGGTCCCAGACCTCGTCCGCGTCGTTACGGGTGAGGGCCTCGCGGACGTTGTCGTTGACGGCCTCGATGGAGTCGCCGTAGTCGAGGTACGCGGTGGTGTCCGAGTGGACGAGCAGGTGACCGTCGGTTTCGGTGAGCGCGTCCAGGCGGGCCATCCACTGCAGATGGTGGTCCTGGAGGCGGTCCATGTCGGTCTTCTGGCCGCCGTTGAGCAGCCAGGCCGCCTGGAAGGTGGCAGTGCCCGCGCCGGAGTTGACAGGCGTGTCGCCGAACCGCTTGGCGCCGAGCAGCAGCAGCTCGTGGTTTCCCATCAAGGCCTTGCAGTAGCCTCCGGCCGCGGCGGCCTCGGCGGACAGCCGCATCACGAGGTCGATCACGCCGATGCCGTCGGGGCCGCGGTCGGTGAAGTCGCCCAGGAACCACAGTCGCGCGGTGCCCGCGCACCACTGGCCGGCGTCGTCGATGAGGCCCTTGGCCCGGAGGGCGGCCAGCAACTCGTCGAAATAGCCGTGTACGTCGCCGACGACGTACAGAGGTCCGGGACCGTTGGTGGACTGCGGCTGCTGCTCCGGCAGGGCTGACGGATCGACCGTCACCTGCACCGTGTCACCTCGGTTGATGACGGGCAGGTCGCGCTCCGTGGGCGTGTACGCCTCCGGATGGTCCACCGGATCGGCGACGGGGCTCGTGACCTCACCGGGGTGCGTGCCGTGGACGTACGGGCCGGTCTCGTGGACGTAAGCGGGCACCCGGAAGTCACGCAGCGTTGCCGTCCGCTCCACCTCGGGTCCCTGACCGGCCCCCTGAGTCATCGACCCCTCCACCATCGCGCCGCATCTGCACCCCATCGGACTGCCTGGTCGCAGCGGCCCGCGGTGTCGTGGGCCCATCATAGGAATGCGGATCGCGCCGTGTGATGACCCAGGGGTGGTGAATCGGAACAGGACGCAGGATCATCGCGGCTTTCGCCCCGTTTGGGCCGGGCTTTACCTTGCCCGGTGACCGTTCGCCGTCACCCCGGCGTGGTGCGCTAGCCCCCCTCGGGCGTACGCGGCGGGCTGACGGTGGTGCGCGGGGAACGCCGCTGCGACGAGGTGCGCACGATCAGCTCTGTCGGTATGACCTGCTCGACCGGCTGGTCCGAATCGGCACCTTCGATGGCGTCGATGAGCAGCTGGACCACGGCCGTGCCGATCCGGCGCGGCTTCAGGGAGAGCGTGGTGATGGGCGGCTCGGTGTTGGCGTACACGGTGGACTCGCTGCAGCACACGAGCAGCAGATCGTCGGGTACGCGCAAACCGTAGCGGCGGGCGGCGGCGAGCAGGTCGGTGCCGTTCGGGTCGAACAGGCCGTAGACGGCGTCCGGCCGGTCGGGCCGGGCGAGCAGGCGATCGGCGGCGACGGCGCCCGCGCAGGGGTCGTGCGCGGGGTACGCCTCGTACACGGGGTCCTGCCCGACACGCTCGCACCAGCGCAGGTACGCCGTGGTGGACAGGTGGGTGTACGTGTCCGTGGTGGTACCGGTCAGCAGGCCGATCCGGCGGGCGCCGGCCTCGGCGAGGTGGTCGAGGATGCCGAGCACCGCGGCCTCGTGGTCGTTGTCGACCCAGGCCGTGACCGGGAGCGAGCCGGCCGGGCGGCCGTCGGAGACGACAGGTAAACCCTGCCTGACCAGTTCGCTGACGACCGGGTCCTGGTCGGAGGGGTCGATGACAACGGTGCCATCGAGGGCGACGTTGGACCAGACGTCGTGACGGGAGGTCGCGGGCAGGATGACCAGAGCGTAGCCGCGGGCGAGCGCGGCCGAGGTGGCGGCGCGTGCCATCTCGGCGAAGTACGCGAACTCCGTGAAGGTGAAAGGTTCATCCCCGTACGTCGTCACCGTCAGACCGATCAGTCCGGATTTGCCGGTACGGAGGGTTCGGGCCGCGGCCGAGGGGCGGTACCCCAGCCGGTCGGCGACCTCGCGGACATGGCGCCGGGTGGCGTCCGGGAGCCGCCCCTTGCCGTTGAGGGCGTCGGAGACGGTCGTGATGGAGACTCCGGCGGCGGCGGCCACGTCTCTGATGCCCGCCCGGCCCGGCCGACTGCCTCGACGAGAGGTTTCCGCGCGGCTCACCTGGTGCTTCCCTGCTGCTGTCATGGCGAGCCGATAGTAGGGCTCATGCGGTGGGGTAGGGCGGACGCATATGCACCCGTTGACAGGCACGTTTCTGCAAGGCCAGAGGGCATTAAATGCCTTTAAATGTAAGGGAGTTGGCCTCACTCATTGAGGTACGTGACTTGTCGGCGCGCACCGGCCTGCCAAGACCTCGATGTTTCGAAGAGGTCTCAACTCACCTGACCGGGCGATGCGCGCCAGGGCGTGAGCCACCGGCGCGTAGATATATGTGCGGCGCGCCCCCTGATTCGTACGCCTTCATGCGGCGATGCCCCTGATGCCGGTGGGACATGTGTGGTGCGTATGTGGTGCGGATGTGGTGCGGACTCACCCATTCGCAGCCGCGCCGAATCCTCATAAGGTGAGAAGCATTGGAAGCCGGCGGCAGTCAGGGGCCGCCGGTGGTCGCGAGGAGGACTGCGGTGAGCGAGACGAGCCCCAAGCTGCGCGCCGAGCTGGAGGGGATTCCCACCTACAAGCCGGGGCGGCCGGCCGCGGCCGACGGCCCGGTGGCATACAAGCTGTCCTCCAACGAGAACCCCTATCCGCCGCTGCCCGGCGTGATGGAGCGTGTGACGGCCGCCGCCTCGTCCTTCAACCGCTACCCGGACATGTTCTGCACGGACCTGGTCAACGAACTGTCCGACCGTTTCGGGGTCCCCGCCTCCCACCTGGCCACCGGTACCGGCTCCGTCGGTGTCGCCCAGCAGCTCGTGCAGGCCACCAGCGGGCCCGGCGACGAGGTGATCTACGCCTGGCGCTCCTTCGAGGCATACCCGATCATCACGCAGATCAGCGGTGCGGCGTCCGTTCAGGTGCCGCTGACCCCGGGGGCCGTGCACGACCTGGACGCGATGGCGGACGCCATCACGGACCGGACCCGGCTGATCTTCGTCTGCAACCCCAACAACCCCACCGGCACGGTCGTACGGCGGGCCGAGCTGGAGCGCTTCCTGGACCGGGTGCCGGGTGACGTGCTGGTCGTGCTGGACGAGGCGTACCGCGAGTTCATCCGCGACCCAGAGGTGCCGGACGGTTGTGAGCTGTACCGGGAGCGGCCCAACGTCTGTGTCCTGCGGACGTTTTCCAAGGCGTACGGCCTGGCCGGACTGCGCGTCGGGTTCGCCATCGCGCATGAACCGGTGGCCGCCGCGCTGCGCAAGACGGCGGTCCCGTTCGGGGTGAGCCGGCTCGCGCAGGAGGCGGCGATCGCTTCTCTGCGTGCCGAGGACGAACTGCTCGGCCGGGTCGGGTCGCTGGTGTGTGAGCGCAACCGCGTGGTCGAGGGGTTGCGCGACCAGGGCTGGGCGGCACCCGAGACCCAGGCCAACTTCGTGTGGCTGCCGCTGGGTGAGCACACGGTCGCCTTCGCGGCGGCGTGCGAGCAGGCGGGCGTGATCGTGCGGCCGTTCCCCGGTGAGGGCGTGCGCGTGACGATCGGGGAACCCGAGGGCAACGACATCTTCCTGAAGGTGACGGAAGGCTTCCTCAAGAACCTCTGACGCAAGGGGGCGATCGCGACGGCACGGCCAGGGGCGGTCGCCCCTACCTTGGCTGAATCCCGCCCCGCCGGCGTTGCATGGCGGTGCGCGCATGCCGGCTTTCGCCGAGTACCCGGCCGCCGGCGATCAGCCGAACCATGGGCAGCACCACCCACCTCAGAAACCACACACCCTGAGTAATCAGACGTCCACGAGCTCCACCCGGATCGGATCGCCGGCGTGGACCGTCGCCAGGATGCGCGGATCGCCGTCGATCCGGCCAAGGACATTGCACGGGTCGGCGAGGCGGCACTCTTCGCCGTGGGAGATGGGCGTGGGCCCGTAGGGGAGTGCCAGCGCGTCGCCGTCGGTCCAGAACGCCACCGTGCCGGGCTCGACCACCTGCCGGGCGTCCGTTTCACGTGAAACCGCGACGCCCGTGTCGAAGTAGACCTCCTCGCCCCAGGTGCGTGCGGTGGAGGCGAGCGGCAGTGCCTTGGTGAGGGCCTGGGTGGTCAGGGTGTCGTCGAGCGTCGCGGTCAGGTGCCCAGAGGGCCAGGAGATGCGGATCTGCGTCCGCTGTGTCTTCATGCCGCCAATTCAACAATATGTTGAAGTTGCCGCCAAGAGGTTGACGTGGGGTAGGGGGACCCCCCTTCGGATGTCGGACATCTGTGCGTCATAATGGCTTGTGAATGTGAACGCGTTCACAAGCTCGCCTCGGTTGCCTTGGTTGCGTAGGGCAAAAGGGGCAAACTGCCGCAGTGTCCACGGCGATGTAAGGAGAAACGACGTGGAATTGGCTTTGGCGCCGGAGACCTTGGCGCGATGGCAGTTCGGCATCACCACCGTCTACCACTTCCTGTTCGTTCCCCTGACGATCTCGCTCGCCGCCCTCACGGCCGGCCTGCAGACCGCCTGGGTGCGCACCGAGAAGGAGAAGTACCTCAGGGCGACCAAGTTCTGGGGCAAGCTCTTCCTGATCAACATCGCCATGGGTGTCGTCACCGGCATCGTGCAGGAGTTCCAGTTCGGCATGAACTGGTCCGACTACTCACGCTTCGTCGGAGATGTCTTCGGCGCGCCCCTCGCCTTCGAGGCCCTCATCGCCTTCTTCTTCGAGTCCACCTTCATCGGCCTGTGGATCTTCGGCTGGGACAAGCTGCCGAAGAAGATCCACCTGGCCTGCATATGGATGGTCTCGATCGGCACGCTGCTCTCGGCGTACTTCATCCTCGCCGCGAACTCGTGGATGCAGCATCCGGTCGGCTACCGGATCAACGAGGAGAAGGGCAGGGCGGAGCTCACCGACATCTGGGTCGTGCTGACCCAGAACACCACCCTCAACCAGGTCTTCCACAGTTTCTCGGCGGCCTTCCTGACGGGCGGCGCCTTCATGGTGGGCATCGCCGCCTTCCATCTGCTGCGCAAGAAGCACATCCCGGTGATGCGGACCTCCCTCCGGCTCGGCCTGGTCACCGTGGCGGTCGGTGGCCTGCTCACCGCGGTCAGCGGAGACACTCTGGGCAAGGTCATGTACGAGCAGCAGCCGATGAAGATGGCCGCTGCCGAGGCGCTGTGGGACGGCGAGGAGCCGGCGCCCTTCTCCGTGTTCGCCTACGGGGACGTCGACAAGGGCCACAACAAGGTCGCCCTGGAGATACCCGGGCTGCTCTCCTTCCTGGCCCACAGCGACTTCGAGTCGTACGTGCCGGGCATCAACGACACCAACAAGGCACTTCAGGAGAAGTACGGCCCCGGGGACTACAGGCCCATCGTCCCTGTCGCCTACTGGGGCTTCCGCTGGATGATCGGCTTCGGTATGGCGTCGTTCTCCATCGGGCTGCTGGGGCTGTGGCTCACGCGGAAGAAGTTCCTGCTGCCGGCCGCGTCGCGGACCGGGGAGGACGAAGTGCCGCATCTGGTGCTGCTGAGGAAGCCTCTGCGGCCGCGGCTCACCCGCCTGTACTGGCTGGTGGCGGTCTGGACGATGGCCTTCCCGCTGATCGCCAACTCCTGGGGCTGGATCTTCACCGAGATGGGCCGCCAGCCGTGGGTCGTCTACGGCCTGTTCCAGACCCGCGACGCCGTCTCCCCCGGCGTCTCCCAAGGAGAGATCATCACCTCGATGATCGTCTTGACGACGGTCTACGCCGTCCTCGCCGTGATCGAGGTCAAGCTGCTCGTGAAGTACGTCAAGGCCGGCCCGCCCGAACTCACCGAGGCCGACCTGAACCCGCCCACGAAGATCGGCGGCGACGCCCGTGACGCCGACAAGCCGATGGCCTTCTCGTACTAGGCCGAGGGAGCTGCACAGTCATGGAACTGCACGACATCTGGTTCGTCCTGATCGCCGTCCTGTGGACGGGCTACTTCTTCCTGGAGGGCTTCGACTTCGGGGTGGGTGTCCTGACGAAGCTGCTGGCCCGCAACCGGCCCGAGAAGCGGGTGCTGATCAATACGATCGGCCCGGTGTGGGACGGCAACGAGGTGTGGCTGCTGTCGGCCGGAGGCGCCACGTTCGCCGCCTTCCCCGAGTGGTACGCGACGCTCTTCTCGGGCTTCTACCTGCCGCTGCTGCTCATCCTGGTCTGCCTGATCATCCGGGGCGTCGCCTTCGAGTACCGGGCCAAGCGCCCGGAGGAGAATTGGCAGCGCAACTGGGAGCACGCGATCTTCTGGTGCTCGTTGATTCCCGCGTTCCTGTGGGGCGTGGCCTTCGGCAACATCGTCGGGGGCGTGAAGATCGACCAGGACTTCGAGTACGTCGGCAGCTTCGGGGATCTGCTCAATCCCCACGCCCTGCTCGGCGGCCTGGTGACGCTGACGCTGTTCACCTTCCACGGCGCGGTGTTCACGGCGCTCAAGACGGTCGGGGAGATCCGGGAACGAGCCCGCAAGCTGGCCTCGGGGGTCGGCATGGTAGCGGCTGCGCTGGCGCTGCTCTTCCTGCTCTGGACGCAGGCCGAGAGCGGCAACGGCAAGAGCCTGGTCGCCCTCGTGGTGGCGGTGGGCGCGGTGGTCGCCGCCCTGGTGGCGAACCAGGCCGGGCGTGAGGGCTGGTCGTTCGCGCTCTCCGGCCTCACCATCGTCGCCGCCGTCGCGATGCTCTTCCTCTCGCTGTTCCCGAACGTCATGCCGTCCTCGCTCAATGCGGACTGGAGCCTCACGGTCACCAACGCCTCGTCGAGCCCGTACACCCTGAAGATCATGACCTGGTGCGCAGGGATCGCCACGCCGATCGTCCTGCTGTACCAGTCGTGGACGTACTGGGTGTTCCGCAAGCGGATCGGCACGCAGCACATCGCCGAACCCGCACACTGAGTCCGGCCGGGGTGTGTTTCACGTGAAACACACCCCATGGGCCTGAAGGGCATGTTTCACGTGAAACCCATCGATCCGCGTCTCCTGCGCTACGCCCGCGTCACCCGGCTCTTCCTTGTGGCGGTCGTCGGCCTGGGTGCTGTCGGCGCCGGGCTTGTCATCGCTCAGGCCATGCTCATCGCCGAGTCGGTCGTCGGCGCGTTCCAGCATGGGATGTCCGTCGCCGAACTGCGCACTCCCTTGCTTCTGCTGGTGGCCGTTGCCTTCGGCCGTGCACTGGTCTCCTGGCTCACCGAACTCGCCGCGCACCGCGCCGGCGCGGCGGTGAAGTCGGAGCTCCGGGGACAGCTGCTGGAGCGCTCCGCGCAGCTGGGCCCCGGCTGGCTGAGCGGGCAACGCACGGGATCGCTGGTGGCTCTCGCCACGCGCGGGATCGATGCCCTCGACGACTACTTCTCCCGCTATCTGCCGCAGCTGGGACTCGCGGTGGTCGTGCCGGTGGCCGTGCTGGCGAGGATCGTCACCGAGGACTGGGTCTCCGCCGCCATCATCGTCGGCACCCTGCCGCTGATCCCGGTCTTCATGGTGCTGATCGGCTGGGCCACGCAGTCCCGGATGGACCGTCAGTGGCGGCTGCTCTCCCGGCTGTCCGGGCACTTCCTGGACGTCGTCGCGGGACTGCCGACCCTCAAGGTGTTCGGCCGGGCCAAGGTCCAGGCCGAGTCGATCAAGCGGATCACGGGCGAGTACCGGCAGGCCACGATGCGAACGTTGCGCATCGCGTTCCTGTCGTCGTTCGCGCTGGAACTGCTCGCCACGATCTCGGTCGCGCTGGTCGCCGTGACGATCGGCATGCGGCTCGTGCACGGTGAGATGGACCTCTACATCGGCCTGGTCATCCTGATCCTCGCGCCGGAGGCGTATCTGCCGCTGCGGCAGGTGGGCGCGCAGTACCACGCCGCGGCCGAGGGGCTCGCCGCCGCAGAGGAGATCTTCGCCGTCCTGGAGACTCCCGTGCCGGCATCGGGGTCCCGGACCCCGCCGGCGGGGTCGCTGTCCTTCGAGGGCGTGACGGTCCGGTATCCGGGGCGGGGCACGGACGCCGTGTCCGACGTGACTTTCGACGTCGCGCCCGGGGAGACGGTCGCGCTCGTCGGTCCGAGCGGTGCGGGCAAGTCGACGCTGCTGAACGCGTTGCTGGGGTTCGTGCGTCCGGCCGGGGGACGGGTGCGAATCGGGGGAGTGGATCTCGCGGAGGTCGACCTGGAGCAGTGGCGGTCGCGGATCGCCTGGGTGCCGCAGCGTCCGCACCTGTTCGCCGGGACGATCGCCGAGAACGTACGGCTGGCCCGCCCCGACGCGGACGACGCGGCCGTACGCCAGGCGCTGGGGGACGCGGGAGCGCTCGCGTTCGTGGAGGCCCTTCCGCAGGGCGCCGAGACCCTGCTCGGCGAGAGCGGGGCCGGGCTGTCCGCCGGGCAGCGGCAGCGGCTCGCGCTCGCCCGGGCCTTCCTCGCGGACCGGCCTGTGCTGCTGCTCGACGAACCGACGGCCGCCCTGGACGGAGAGACCGAGGCCGCAGTCGTGGAGGCGGTCGGGCGCTTGGCGGCCGGGCGGACCGTGCTACTGGTCGTGCACAGGCCGGCGCTGCTGCGCGTGGCGGACCGGGTGGTCCGGCTGGACGAGGCGGAACGGGCGGCGCGGCTCGATCAGGCCCTCTCCCCCGACGACCCGGCCACCGGCCGGACGTCGGAGCCCACGGACCCGGCCGCGACAGACCTGGCCCCCGATACCCCGCGGGAGGCGGACGGGACCGATCCCGCGGCGGGCAGCGGCGGTGGCGTCCTCGCCCGTGTCCGTGCCCTGTCCGGTGCCCGGCGCGGACACCTTGGCCTTGCCCTGTTGCTGGGAAGCCTTGCCCTCGGCAGTGCCGTCGGGCTCATGGCCACCTCCGGGTGGCTGATCTCGCGGGCGTCGCAGCAGCCGCCCGTGCTGTATCTGATGGTGGCGGTGACCGCCACACGTGCCTTCGGGATCGGACGGGCCGTGTTCCGGTACGCCGAGCGGCTCGTGTCGCACGACGCGGTACTGCGGATGCTGGCCGACACCCGGGTGGCCGTCTACCGCCGGCTCGAGCGCCTGGCACCTGCCGGGCTGCGCCAGGCCCGCCGGGGTGACCTGCTGTCGCGGCTCGTCGCCGATGTGGACGCCCTGCAGGACTACTGGCTCAGGTGGCTGCTGCCCGCGGCCGCCGCGGCCGCCGTCTCCGCGGCCGCCGCCGGGTTCACCGGCTGGCTGCTGCCCGAGGCCGGGGCGGTGCTCGCCGTCGGCCTGCTCGCGGCCGGCGCGGGCGTTCCGATGGTCACCGCCGCCGTGGCGCGGCGCGCGGAACGCCGGCTGGCCCCCGCCCGCGGGGTGCTCGCGACCCGCGTGGCCGACCTGCTCACCGGCACCGCGGAACTGACCGTCGCCGGCGCCCTGCCCGCTCGTACCGCCGAGACCCGGCAGGCCGACACCGCGCTCACCCGGATCACCTCGCGGGCTGCCACCGCGACGGCGATCGGCGACGGGCTCACCGCGCTGATCTGCGGCCTGACCGTGACGGCGGCCGCCCTGGTGGGCGCCCAGGCGGTCGCCGACGGCCGGCTCAGCGGCGTAGCCCTGGCAGCGGTCGTGCTCACCCCGCTGGCCGCCTTCGAGGCCGTGCTGGCGATGCCGCTCGCCGCGCAGTTCCGGCAGCGGGTGCGCAGGAGCGCCGAGCGGGTCTACGAGGTGCTGGACGCGCCCGAGCCCGTGCGCGAACCGGAGCGGCCGCGGCAGGCGCCCGCGTCGCCGTTCCCGGTCGCCGTCAAGGGCCTGACCGCCCGGCACGCCGGGCAGGATCGGGACGCGCTGGCCGGGCTCGACCTGACGCTGGACAAGGGACGCCGGATCGCCGTGGTCGGCGCATCCGGGTCCGGTAAGACGACGCTCACCCAGGTGCTGCTGCGCTTCCTGGACGCGGAGGCCGGTGCGTACACGCTGGGCGGCGTGGACGCCTACGCCCTGACCGGTGACGACGTACGGCGGCTGGTCGGGCTGTGCGCGCAGGACGCGCATCTCTTCGACAGCACCGTGCGCGAGAACCTTCTGCTCGCCCGGCGGGACGCGACCGAGGACGAGTTGCGGGACGCGCTCGGGCGGGCGCGGCTGCTGGAGTGGGCCGAGGGCCTGCCCGGCGGTCTCGACACGCTCGTCGGGGAGCACGGGGCACAGCTGTCGGGCGGGCAGCGGCAGCGGCTGGGGCTGGCCCGCGCGTTGCTCGCCGACTTCCCCGTCCTTGTGCTCGACGAGCCCGCCGAGCATCTCGACCTGCCGACGGCCGACGCGCTCACCGCCGATCTGCTGGCCGCGACCGAGGGCCGTACCACCCTGCTCATCACCCACCGGCTGGCCGGGCTGGAGGCCGTGGACGAGGTGATCGTGCTCGACGAGGGGCGCGTGGTGCAGCGCGGGCCGTACGCGGAGCTGGCCGGTGTGGAAGGTCCGTTGCGGGCCATGGCGGTGCGGGAGGCGGAGGCCGACCTGCTGGTGGGCGCGGGGTAGCGGGTGCCAAATCTGGATCAATAGGATCGAAACATGCCGCCTGTGTCCTCTACCTCTCCCGAGCCGCCCTCCCCGGGGCTGCCGGTCGACCTGGCGGAGCGGGTTCAGCAGTTGCTGGAGGCGATGCGGTCCGTCGGCAGCGGGCTGGAGCTGCACGCCACGCTGAACCGGATCTGTGAGACGGCGGCGTCGCTCGCGGACGCGCGGTACGCGGCGATCGGTGTGATCGCCGAGGACGGCCGAGGTCTCGCCGACTTCGTGTTCCACGGCGTGGCCGAGGCGACCGCCCGGCGTATCGGGCGGCTGCCCGACGGGCACCGGGGTCTGCTCGGGGCGCTCATCCGGGACCCGGAGCCGGTGCGGCTGGCGAACCTCACGGAGGACCCGCGTTCCTGCGGCTTCCCGGCCCACCATCCGCCGATGCGGGGCTTCCTCGGTGTCCCCGTCCGCGTCCGGGGCGAGAGCTTCGGCAACCTGTACCTCGCCGAGAAGCGCGGCGGCGAGCAGTTCAGCGACTACGACCTCGGCATTCTGCAGGTGCTGGCCACCGAGGCGGGCATCGCCATCGGCAACGCCCGTCTGTACGAGGCTGCCCAGCAGCGTGAGCGCTGGATCGACGGGTCGGTCGCCGTCACCACCGCCCTGCTCTCCGGCGGCGACACGGACGACGCGCTCCAGTCCGTGGCAGAGCAGGCTCGCCGGCTGTCCGGTTCGGCGGCGGGGCTGGTACTGCTGCCCACCGGCGAGGGGGGCCTGGAGATCGCCGCGGTCGCCTCGGAGCAGCCGTCGAGCGTCCTGGGCGCCGTGCTCCCGGCACACAGCCCGATCGTCTCCGAACTCCTCGGCGGTCGGGCCGTCTTCCTGGCGGACGCCGCCACCGAGATCGGCGAGGTCACGGGGCTCGCAGATGACTTCGGGCCGACGATGCTGTTGCCCCTGCGGAGCGAAGGCCGGGTTCTCGGTGTCCTCGTCACCCCGCGCGCTCGCGGGGAACGGGCCTTCAGCGAGACCGAGCGCACACTCGCCGTGCAGTTCGCATCCCAGGCCGCACTCGCCCTGATGATGGCCGAGGCGCAGCGTGACCGGGAGCGGCTCGCGGTGTACGAGGAACGCGACCGTATCGCCCGCGACCTGCACGACCTGGTCGCCCGGCGGCTGTCCGCGACCGCGAGGCTGCTGGAGAGCGCGCCGGACGCGTCCGCCGTGCCCGAGGTGTGCGAGGGCGTCGGCAATGCCGTCGGCGAACTGGACGTCACCATCCAGGAGATCCGCAGCAGCGTCTTCGCTCTTCGGCAGGACGCCGCGCAGCCGCCGTCAGGACTGCGCACGCGGGTGCTGCGCGAGGTGGACGCGGCAGCGGTACCGCTCGGCTTCTGCCCCTCGCACCGCTTCGTCGGCCCGGTCGACACCGCCGTCGACGAGACAACCGGCGGGAACCTCGTCGCGGCCCTGCGCGAGGCACTCTCCAACGCTCTGCGGCATGCCGGTGCCTCCCGGATCGAAGTCGTCGTCGACGCGGCGGCCAGCCTCCCGGACGGCCGGCGTGGCGTACGCCTGACCGTCGCGGACGACGGCGTCGGCATTGCCGGGGGCGGGCGGCGCAGCGGCCTGAGCAACCTCGCGCGTCGCGCGCAGTCCCTGGGCGGCGGCAGCTGGTACGGGCCCGGCATCGGCGACGACGGAGGCGGTACGACGGTGGTGTGGCAGGCGCCGCTGTGAACGCCGGGCTGGGCGGTGCTGCGGTGCGCGTGTGTTGCGGCCGATGAGGCGTCAGACCTCCCTCGCCCGCCCCCTGTTCGGTCGTACCGCTGCTCCATCCGGGCCGCGTCGGTCCCCCATGCGTACGACTCCGACAGGGCTTCCGGCGCCCGCGCGGGCCAGGATCGCTGGCATGCGCTCATCCCGCCGTCCCCGCTGGCTCGTTCCGGCGCTGCTGTGCGCGCTTGCCGTGCTCGCCGCCCGGCCCACCGAGACGCCAGGGAGAAGTCCCGCACGGGGCGGCGCCGATCCCGGCGTCAGTGCCGAGGTGGCGCGGCTGTACGAGGACGCGGCAACGGCGACGCGCCAGTACGAGGAGGGGCGTCGCGTGGCCAAGGCCCAGCGGAAGCGCGCCGATCAGCTGGAGAGACAACTCGACCGCGAACGCCGGCAGCTCGCCGTCCTGCACGAGGACCTGGGCCGGCTCGCGCGCGCCCAGTACCGCAGTGGCGGGGACGTGCCGCTCAGTGCGCGCGCGCTGCTAGGGGACGACCCCGAGGCGCTGATGCGTGGCCAGCGCGCGCGAAAGCAGGCGCACACCGCGCTCGACAAGGCGATCAGCAGGAGCCGTGGCGCGCAGGCCCGGCTGGCGGCGGACGAGGCCAGAGCCGCGGCGGAGTGGAAGGCGCTGGAGCAGCGGAACGCCGAGCTCGTGGTGGTGAAGAAGGGCATCGAGCGCAAACTCGACGATGCCCGCCGGAGGTTGCAGGCTCAGGCCGACTCATCGGCTGCCACGGGTGCCTGCCGGGGTACGGTCCGGCTCGACCAGCCGGACCGGTCCTCCACCCGCGCGTGGGTGGCGCCGGTGGAGCGGTACCAGTTGTCCGCGCGGTTCGGCAGCGGCGGGGCGCGGTGGGCGAACAGGCATACCGGGCAGGACTTCGCGGTCCCGATCGGCACGCCCGTGCGCTCGGTGGGCGGAGGCCGGGTGGTGAGGGTGTCCTGCGGCGGCGCCTTCGGCATCCAGATCGTCGTCGCGCACCCGGGCGGCTACTACACGCAGTACGCGCACCTCGCCTCGGTCGCCGTCGGCAAGGGGGCCGCTGTGGAGCCGGGGCAGTGGATCGGCCAGGCCGGCACGACGGGCAACTCGACCGGCCCTCATCTCCACTTCGAGGTACGGGTCACCCCGGAGCTGGGGTCGGGGGTGGACCCGGTGCCGTGGCTGGCGTCACGCGGGGTCCACCTCTGACGCACGGGGAGGCTCAGCCCCGCTCCGCCAGCAGCCGCTCGATCACGACCGCCACCCCGTCGTCGTTGTTGGCGACCGTCCGGCCCGAAGCGGCGGCGATCACGTCCGGGTGGGCGTTGCCCATGGCGTACGACTGACCCGCCCAGGTCAGCATCTCGACGTCGTTGGGCATGTCACCGAAGGCGACGACCTCCTCATGGGAGATGCCGCGCTCGGCGCAGCACAGGGCGAGTGTGCTGGCCTTCGACACGCCGGGCCCGCTGATCTCCAGCAGGGCGCTGGGACTGGACCGGGTGACGTCGGCGCGCTCCCCGATGGCGAGGCGGGCCAGGGTGAGGAAGCCGTCCGGGTCGATCTTGGGGTGGTAGGCGAGGATCTTGAGCACCGGCTCGCCCGCCCCGGGCGCGTCCGGCGCCAGCAGTTGCTCGGCCGGCGCGAGGCTGTCCGGGATCTCCATGTGCAGCTTCGGATAGTCCGGCTCCTGGTAGAAGCCGTAGGTCTGCTCGACCGCGTACACCGTGCCGGGCGCCGCGTCCCGCAGCAGCCGTACGGCGTCCAGCGCGTTCTCCCGGGCCAGCTCCCGTACCTTGACGAATCGGTGGGTGCCGGGGCCGCCGTGCAGGTCGACCACGGCGGCGCCGTTGCCGCAGATCGCGAGACCGTGGCCGTGGACATGGTCGCTGACGACGTCCATCCAGCGGGCCGGTCGGCCGGTGACGAAGAAGACCTCGATTCCCGCCTCCTCGGCGGCCGCGAGGGCGGCGATCGTGCGCGGGGACACCGACTTGTCGTCGCGGAGCAGCGTGCCGTCGAGGTCGGTGGCGATCAGCCGGGGCGGAACCGCGGCTGCCGGGGTCTCGGGCTGTCGAGTCGCTGAGGTCACCCGGCCATTCTCGCGTACCTTCCTGCACGGCCGTGCAGTAGCCCGCACATGTGAGTGGCTACTGCCCTCACCAGCACCGTTGCCCGCAATCGGCATGGTTTTGGACCGGTCCCGCCGGGCCGCCTCAGCCCAGCTGCGCCGGCGTCTCCATCGCGATCCGTTCGAAGATCTTCTCCTCCGCGGCGAAGTCCGAGTCCGGGATGGGCCAGTGGATCACAAGCTCCGTGAAGCCCAGTTCCTGGTGGCGTCCTGCGAAGTCGACGAACGCGTCGAGCGACTCCAGCGGCCGCCCGCGGTCCGGGGTGAAGCCGGTGAGCAGGACCTTGTCCATGCCGGAGACGTCGCGGCCGATCGTGGCGCAGGCGTCGGCGAGCCTCTCGGTCTGCCGGCGAATGGCCTGGACCGACTGCGCGGGAGTGCCGTCCTCGTAGAGCTTGGGATCACCGGTGGTCACCCAGGCCTGCCCATGGCGCGCGGCCAGCCGCAGCCCCCGCGGGCCGGTCGCGGCAATCGCGAACGGCAGCCGGGGGCGCTGTACACAGCCGGGGATGTTGCGTGCCTCATGAGCGGCGTAGTGGTCCCCCGAGTAGGACACCGCGTCCTCGGTGAGCAGCCGGTCAAGCAGCGGCACGAACTCGCCGAACCGGTCGGCGCGCTCCTTGGGCGTCCAGGCTTCCTGACCCAGCGCGGTGGCGTCGAAGCCGGTGCCGCCCGCCCCTATGCCGAGCGTGATGCGGCCTCCGGAGATGTCGTCGAGGGAGATCAGTTCCTTGGCGAGGGTCACCGGGTGCCGGAAGTTCGGTGAGGTGACCAGGGTGCCCAGTCGCAGGCGGTCGGTGACGGCCGCGGCCGCGGTCAACGTCGGCACGGCGCCGAACCACGGGCCGTCCCGGAAGCTGCGCCAGGACAGATGGTCGTAGGTGTAGGCGGTGTGGAAGCCGAGCTGCTCCGCGCGCTGCCAGGCCGAACGGCCGCCCTCGTGCCAGCGGCGGTAGGGGAGGATCACAGTGCTCAGACGCAGACTCATGGCCCCGAGCCTAAGTCGCCTTCGCCGTTCCACGTGAAACAGTCACCGTCCGTGGCGGCAGTGCCACCGTGTCGATACGGCCCGGTGTCAGTGCTGCTCGCGAAAGCGCAGGTACCGCGGGGGTACGGCCTTGGTCAGCCACACCCCGTTCGCGCTGACCTGGAACACATGGCCGGCGCGATGCATCGCACCGGCGTCCACGGTCAGCACGACGGGCCGGCCACGGCGGGCGCCGACGCGGGTCGCGGTCTCGCGGTCGGCCGACAGGTGCACGTGGTGACGGTTCATGGGCCTGAGCCCTTCGGCGCGGATCGCGTCCAGGTTGCTCGCCACGGTGCCGTGGTAGAGGTACGGCGGCGGGGTCGCCTGGGGTAGTGCGAGGTCGACCTCGACGCTGTGGCCCTGGCTGGCCCGGATCCGGGTGCCCTCGACGGCGAAGCGCCTCTTGTCGTTCGCAGCCACCACATGGTCCAGCTCGTCGCGGGTGAACCGGAACCCGTGCGCGGACGCCGCCGCGATCAGCGTCTCGATCTCGACCCAGCCACCCTTGTCCAGGGTGAGCCCGATGCTCTCGGGTTGATGGCGCAGGTGCTTCGAGAGGTACTTCGACACCTTCACGGTGCGTCTTTCGTCCATGCCTCCAGCGTGCCGGGCGAGACGTGGATCACGCACTTGATTTTGCCCAGGAGGTTTGATCCACAACTAACTCTAGTTATCCACAAGGCAATTGGCGAAGCTGTGGACAAGCATGCGGCCGATTCAGCATTCTTGTCCAATATTCGGGTTTATTGGTCGATTTGATGTCATCTGGTCCAAGGTGCGGGAGCGCACCTCACGTTCGGTGGCGAGCGTGACGAACGTACCGGCCTGCTCCGCGCCAACCAGCCGTTCGACGGCCCGCATTGTCTCCGCCGCTATCCGCACCATACGGGTCTCGTCCGCCGTCTCCTCGCTCGTGCTGCCACCGAGATGACGGCGGAGGTGCCGGGACGACAACACGCGCATCGCGCGTGCGAGTTCCGCGTCCACCGTCTGACGGGCCAGCGGCCGCAGGCGCCGTACGAGCGACGCCGCCTCGGCCGCGTCCGCCTCCGTCGCACGGTGCGGTCCGCCGAGATAGCGGGCGAAGACGTGCTCGGTGGTGAACTCCAGGAAGCGGGCGGCGATGTACTCGACCTGTGCCCTCAACTCCCGCAGATGGCCGGAGATCGCGGACCGCGTGTATGCCTACTTTCGCAGGTGGCGGAAGGCGGGCCTGGCCCGGGAGTTCCACGGCCGGCTGCGCTGCAGGGTCCGCGAGGCCGAGG
>NZ_JBIDCW010000040.1:0-43275 GCF_043204795.1 Streptomyces sp. NPDC047706
GGGGGGGGCCGGGGGTCTTGGCCCCCCCCCCCCCCCCGCGGGCCCCCCCGTTAACCCGGGGCCCCGCGGGGGGGGGGCGGGCGGCCCCCCGGCCCCCCCCACGCCAGGACGACGGCCCAGATGGTCCGGTGCGGCCGGCCGGCGCCGGGCGGCCATGCGCGGTGCCATGAGATGGCTCACAGAAGTAGCGCCGCGTCCATGGGCAACTGTCGCGGTCCGTGCCCTTCGTTCGCAGGATGCGGCGCCTGTTCCTACCGGGGCGCGAAGGGCAGGCTGTGAACCTGGCCGACCGGGACATGCGGTTGCCGGGGCGTCACGTCGCGTGAGCACTCCGCGGCGCGACCACACACATTCTTTTCCGCCGCCCGACCAGCAGTTCACCGTGAGGTTTCGCTCCGTTCGCGTGACCGCCGTCGCCGCCTCCGTGACCGAGCCGGTCGTCTCCTCGCGGCCGCGCCCGCCGTCGCCCACGAGAGGCCGGCCACCCAGGCGCCGAGGACGAAGCCGACGACCGAGGAGCGCAAGCAGGCCGGCGCGGCGCTCGTGCTCGGCGCCGGCGCGGCGGTCGCCGCCCGTCGCCGCGAGGTGGACGCCGACGCCAGACCGGCACGGTGGGACCAGATCGGGGGCCCGCACCCTGAAGGGAGGCGGGCCCCCGATCCTGGTTACCCGGTTCCGGGCGGTCCGAGGCCGTGGCGGCGCCGAGGCCGGCCGCGGCCGGCTACCGGTAGCGCACGTGCAGGTGGTTGTCGTGGTTCGGGTAGCTCGTGGTCAGCCCCTCCGCGATCAGCTGCGGGTCGTTGAAGAAGATCAGCTCGACGTGGCCGGGTGCCTTCGCCCTGATCTCCTGCACGAGCCGGCGGGTGGCCGTCCGGTCGTACGCCGACGACTGCCAGGTGATGCGTCCGGCCGTGCACTGTGCCGAGTCGGTGCGGATCGGCCACACGTCGACGTCCATCCCGACCTCGTGGCTCGCGTGGCCGGGTATGTCCCCACCGTGCTCGAATCCCGCGTCGCCGACAGGCAGTCTGCCGTTGCCGGTGGCCGCGAAGGCGGCGGCGGCCGCTTCGAGCTGGCCCACCGCCCCGGCTGTCGCCCAGTGGGCGCCCGCGTTGCCGTCGGGACTCTGCGCGCACATCGTTCCCGCACCGAAGTCGATGTGCTCGTAGTGCCACAGCAGGTTCTTCCATGTGGCCGGCCCGACGACGCCCTCGACACCGATCCCGGCGTGCGACTGGAAGGTGCGGACCGCCGTGTGAGTGGCGGGCCCGAAGGCTCCGTCCACCGACAGGCCCGCGCCCCGCTTCGCGTTGAGCAGTGACTGGACCGCCCGCACGGCCGGGCCGTTGTCGCCCTGCCGTACGGTGATCGCGAGCGCGCCCCACGTGGCGGGCCCCACGATGCCGTCCGCGGTCAGGCCCTTGGACTGCTGGAAGCCCACGACGGCACTGCGCGTGCCGGAGCCGAAGACGCCGTCTGCGGTGACCGGTCGGCCGTGCGCGGTCAGCAGATGCTGGAGCGCGACGACGTCGGTGCCCCGGTTGCCGTTGCTCGTCAGCGGGAACGCGGCCTGGGGGAAGGCCTGCGCGGGGACGCCCGCCGCGAGGAGCAGACCGGCCACCGCGGCGAACAGCGCGAGGACGCGCCCGAGTTGTCTCATGACTTCTCACCTACCTGACTGGAGGGCGCCCCAGGTGCCGGGGCCGACGATGCCGTCCACGCCCAGCCCACGCGAGGACTGGTAGTCGCGTACGGCCTGGGTGGTGCCCGAGCCGAAGATCCCGTCGATGCCCACCGTCCGGCCGAGCGCGGCGGTCAGGGCGCGCTGCAGACGGGAAACGGCCTCTCCGGTCGAACCGTTGCGGACGGTCGGGGTGGTCCCGCCGGACAGCAACGCGGTCCAGGTCCTGGGGCCGACCACGCCGTCCGCCGTGAGTTGCTTGCCGGCCTGGAAGTCCCGGGCGGCGGTGGTGGTGTCGGGGCCGAAGATCCCGTCCGGTGTGCCGGGGTCGTGACCGGCGGCCTTCAGCAGGCACTGGGCCGCTTTGACCAGGTCGCCGGTGGAGCCGCCGCGTACGGTGGGGTACGCGGTGAAGTCGAGGTTCGCTCCGGTGCAGCCCGGCTGTGGCGGGGTGCCGGTGCCCACGTCGAGGTAGTCGCGGTCGATGTTGATCGAGTAGCCGCCGTAGGATTCGGTGACCTCGCCTGCGTACTGGTGGATGCGCTGGTGGTCGGACCAGTGGGTGGACGGCACGTAGGACCCGGTGTCGGTGTCGGCGGCGCCGTTCCACCAGGCGTAGAAGATGTGGTCGACGCGCGTGTAGGCCCCGTTGCCGTACTCGCCGGCCGCGTCCCTGATGCCCGAGGCGGCGCTGGAGTAGAAGCCCGAGAGGTAGCCGCTGCTGTGCAGCCGCTCGGTCCACCCGGACAGGTACGACAGTACGGCCGCCTTGCAGGAGGCCGTGGAGGTGTACGCCTCGATGTCGCTGTAGAGGGCGCTGCCCGCCGGGATGCCGAGGTTCGACGCCGCGGTCACGGCGCCTGCTGCCGCGGTGACGCCCTGGGACCTGGCCGTGGCGGGGTCGTTGGACATCTTCAGCGAGTAGTTGGTGCACGGTGCCTGGCGGCCGACGTCGATCGGGATCAGACGCCACCCGTTGCCGGTCTGGTTGGTCACCCAGCTCGCCGTCAGGTTCGGCTGGGCGCAGCCGCGGAAGGAGCCACTGATGTAGACGCCGACCGCGCTGTAGGGCGAGCCGGCCTGCCAGGCGTTCATGGCGGCTTGGGAGGGCGCGGTGCAGGCGTCGAAGCCCTTGCCCAGGTAGCTGCCCGGCTGTGGCCCGGCCGCCGCCAGGGGAGCGGCGCCGGAGCCCTGTCCTGTGCGGGGCAGTTCGGTGCGCCGGGCGCCCGCGGTGAGTTCGGCCGAGCCGAGGACCCCGCGCACCAGGCTCTCGGTCCCAGGGGTGTGCGCCGCGGTGACGAGGACTCCTGCGTCCTCGACCGCGATCTGGATGGTGCCGTCGCTGGAGGTGGCGGCCGGGGCGGTGGCCTTGCCTCGTGGCGTCCGCGCGGTCGACGCCGTCGACCGGCCGGCGGAGCGGGCGGTGAGGGGCTCGACGACGATGCCCGCCGTACGGCCGACGACCCGGGCGGGGCAGTCGTTCTGGTCCGCGGGTTCGCCCATGTAGACGGCGGGGCTGTCGAAGCGGAGGCAGGCACGCGGGTTCTCGGTCAGATCGACCACCCGCCAGTCGGTGGGCACCTCGATGCGGTATCCGTGGTAGGTGACGGTCTGCCGGGTCTCGGTAGGGGAATCCGCGAGGGCGGGTCCGGGGACCGAGAACGCTCCGATACCGGCGAGCAGCGCCAGTACGGCCGTGGTGGCGCGGGCGCGCCACAGGTTGCGGGACGACATCAGGGCACTCCAACTCGGTGCGGGGAGAGCGGGGAGTCACGGCAGGGGAGGTCTGCGCCGTGCCGGGACGAGTGGAGGGCGTCCCGGCACGGCAGGCCGGCTCCGTGCCGGGGTCGAGCGGTGCTCGGGGGATGCGCCGGTCAGATCCCGCAACTGGGCGCGGACCAGGAGCGGCTGGTGCGTCCGTCCAGGTGGGTGTGGTCGTCGTGGCCGGGGTAGCCGGGGCCGAAGATGCCGCCGAAGCCGTGGTAGCGGCCCCGCTGCGCGAGCTGGCAGAACGACGGGTTGCCGACCACGTCGGCCGCGTCGCCGTACAGGTGCCGGCTGTTCGAGGCGCCGCCCACCGCGTTGTTGCAGGCGTGTGAGCGGAAGCCGCTGGTCACGACGATCGGGACGTCGCCCATCAAGCGCCGCATGGCCTCCAGCTTCCACATCGTGCGCAGGGCGTTGGACTTGGCCGTCGCCGCGCTGACCGCTCCGCCGGACCAGTCGGAGTTGCACTTGTTCAGCTCGGCGTAGGTGAAGTGGATCGGTGTGCAGTCCGGGTCCTGGAGCGCGTAGATCTTGCTGAACGTCTGGGACCCTGCGACCCCGTCCGCCGACAGTCCGTAGGCCTGCTGGAACTTGGCGACCGCGGCCTTGGTGCGGGGGCCGAAGTTGCCGTCGACGGACAGGATCTCGCCGTAGTCGACATGCCCGGCCACCCGGATCTGCAGCTGGGTCACGTCGGCGCCCGTCATGCCCTGCGACAGGGTGCGGTTCCAGGTGTAGCACTCGTCGGCCTGGGCCGGGCCGGCCGTGGCTAGCACGCCACTCAGCGTGGCAGCCATGAACATGACAAGTGAAAGGAGTAGTCGGATCGTACGTCTCGGCATCATGCCTCCGTCCCGATTCATGAGTAGCCGCAAGCGGCTGAGCCGAGTCTGGCGCCGGGAGCCGTGGCCTGTCCACAGTGCCACCATCTGCCACAGGACCAGACCATCGGCACAACTCACGAGTAGTGAACGGCAGTTGTGCGAAAGGCTGCCGTGCAGTCGTTCGCTCGGGGCTTTCCGGCACCTGCCCGCCGTGTGCTGTTCGCGCGAGGAGGCTTAGGCGGGCACGGCGCAGGCGGCAGCGGCGGTCAGCGCGCAGCACAGGACGGTGACGACGTTCAGCCGCCGCGCGAGCAGGTCGTCCCAGTGCTCCCCGTTGCCGGAGAGCCTGCGCAGAGCCGGGGTGAGGGCCCGGCCCGCGCCGAAACCGAGCCCGGCGGCCAGGGCGGGGACGTGGGAACCGCCCGACAGCAGCACCGCGACCGCCATCGCGTACGGCGCACTCGCCGAGAGGTAGGTACGCACGCCCGTGCCGAGTTCGAACCCGAACCGCGCGGCCCCGCGCACCAGATGGCGGCGCAGCACGTCCTGCGGAATCTGCCGGGCGTTCTGCGGCAGGCGCAGCGGCAGCCTGCCCGCGTCGCGCAGCGCCGCCACCAGCGCGACCACCACGATCAGCCCTTGCCGCCCGGCAGCCGGCGCGGGTGTGAAGAGACCGGACAGAAGCCACAGCACCCCGGCCGTGAGCGTCCCGCCGGCCAGCAGGCCGCCGGAGAACACGCCCAGGACGACTGCCTGCCGGTACGTTGCCCGCCAACCTGGCGAGGCCAGCGCGAACGCGCTGTTACGCGTTCAAACGGACCCGGAGAGCGAGTATCCGGCCAGACCACCGGTGACCGCCCAGGTCAGCACGGGGGCATGGAGTACGGCCGCGACCGCCGCGACCGCCAGGGCCGCCACAGGCACGGCCGGATCGGTGAGCCGCGCCCGTACGGTACGGACACCACGCGGCGGGGCCGAGCCCGGATGGGACCCGTTCACCTAGACCGTCCCGGTCAGCGTGCGCCAGGTGTTCTGGCCCACCACACCGTCGGCGGTCAGACCGTGCAGGGACTGGAACGCGACGGCGGCCTGCCGGGTGAGCGTGCCGAAGTTGCCGTCCACGTTCAGGGCGTGGCCGTGCTTGTTGAGCTGACGCTGGGCGCCCCGGACGGCGTCGCCGACATCTCCTTGGCGCACGGTGACGACCAGCACCGGCCAGGTGGCGGGGCCGACGCTGCCCGTGGGACCCAGTCCCTTCGCCGTCTGGAAATCCTCCACCCGCGCCTCGGTGTCCGGCCCGAAGACGCCGTCCACGTCTGTCGGGTGGCCATGGAAGGCGAGCAGGTGCTGGACGGTGTGGACGTCGGGCCCGGTCGCCCCGCGGCCGGTGGTCGGCCAGGTGACGGAGCCGGGGCAGCCGCAGTCGGTGGTCCAGCGGCAGATGGACTTCACCCAGCCCGAGGCGGTCTTGCGGTACCCGTCGTGGCAGCGCCGCTCGATACCGCAGCCGCAGCTCCCGCAAGCCGCGCTGTACGCCCACAGCCAGCCGTCGTAGGTACCGGCGTAGCACTGGTTGGGTCGCAGCGTCCAGGTGACTCCGTCCGACCGGTGGAAGCCGGTGTTCGTCCCCGACGTCACACAGGCGTCGGCGTAGACGGTGCTGGGCCCGCAGCCCGGTGAGCAGTTGTGGTCGGAGGCGTAACCCGGGCACGCGCCCGTCCAGATGTCGTAGCCGTCGGCGTAGGCCTGACGGGCCGCGGGCAACACCCCCAGCGCGGCGAAACCCAAGGCGGTGGCCGCCTGCAGCACGGTGCGCCGGCGTGGCGCGAAGGACTCCAGGGATCCGCGTCCGGCCCGGGAGCGGACGCCGGTCCCCGGCCGGCGCAGCGTGGGCACGTCCTGCAGTGACGTCATGGCAGGCTCCTGGGCGTCGCGGGGTGGATGTCGTCGAGCAGCCGCAGCAGTGCGGTGGGCGAGCCGAGCGGTTCCGACCGCGTGATCCGGCCCGTCGGGTCCACGGCGACCGCGTAGGGGGTGGCCGGGATGTCGTACGCCGTGAACAGCTCCGGACGGTCCCCGACGACCGGGACGGGGCCTTCGCCGGAATGCGGTGCGGTGCCCGCGTAGAGCCCGACCACCCGTGGCGCGACGGCGTCGCCCCGGCGGACGGTCCAGGCGCCCGCCTCGGCGAGTACCTGGCCGCAGGTGCCGCAGTCGGCGTCGAGGAACAGCAGCAGCGTGGCGCGGTCCGTAGACAGGAGTCCGTCCAGCGCGGGGGCGTCGAGCCCGGGCGCCGAGGCACCCGAGGCGATGCCCACGCGTCCGGTGCCGTGCGGCTGTGCGCGCGAGAGTTGGTGCACCTGCCTGACCAGACCCGAGACGACCAGTGCGAGCAGCGCGATCGCCACCCACGACACGATCAGCGCGCTGGTGGTGAAGTCCATCGCGTCGACACTCCTTCGGCTGTTCGGTGCACGGTGGCTTCGGCCCGTGGGCGGACGACGGCGGTGGCCGGCCGGTGAGTTCCGGCCCCGGCGGGCTCGTGCATGGCGGCGGGCAGCGACCACAGCAGCACGGTGCACGCGAATGCCGCGAGCAGGAGTGTCACCATTTCAGCCGTGGCGAGCCGTGAGGGTCCGGCCTCGGCGAGGACCGCGCCGGCCAGCGCGAGGCCGGCGAGGGCCGCTGCGCGGCGGGTCACCCAGCGGCTGAGGGGGACGTCCCGGCGCGAGCAGCCGCACGGCCCGCCCCGGCCGAGGGCGAGGACATGCCGCGTGTACCCGGCGTAGAGCCCGAACAGACCCGCCGCCGCGGCGAATACCGCCTGCGACGCTCGCTGGTGACCTGCCAGTAGCGCGGCGGCGCCCGCCGCGCCCAGGGCCCCTTCGGCGAACGGCAGGACGACGGCCGCGAACCGGCGCGTCCGCGGGCCCAGCACCCCGTGGGCCCGCAGCGCCTCGCCCAGGGCGGTGGGCCGGGTGGCGTGGGCGCCCGCACCCACGAGCAGGGTGAGCGTCACGATCGAGGCGGTCAGCCCGCCGTAGAAGCCGCTCATCCCCGGCTCACCCGGTACGCCGCAGCGCGAGACGCCCGACGAGTTCGGGCACGCGCTCGACGGATGTCGACGCCAACGGCACAACGGTGGCCCAGAGCTCGTCGGAGGAGAGCACGAAGAAGGGACTGCCGTCGGAGAGCGTGTCGCGGAACAGTTCGCCGGACGGGACCGCGACCCCTTTCCAGGGCGGAAGCTGCGCGGTGTGCTCCTTGGTCCGCCGGGACAGCTCCAGCAGCCCGAGTCCGGGCACTTCCTTGATCACCGTCGCTGGGCGGGTGAAGGTGCTCGACGCCGGCGGACCGGGCCGGAGCGCGAGTCCGTCCTCGCTCTCGGTGAGGCGCACCGACCGGAGCAGCCCGAGCACTTCGGCAGCGCCGAGGCCGTAGAGGCGGGTCACGAGCGCATGGCTCCGCCCTCGCCACACGACGAGCGACGGCCGCTCCACGAGCCCCGAGCGCGGTTCGCGCTCGACCGACCCGAAGATGCGCAGGGTGCCTTTCTGGAAGGTGAGTTCGGATTCGGGTGCCTCGATGCCGAGAGAGGCGGCGACGTCGTCTCCCAGGGTGGCGGGCCCCGAGGTGAACTCGACCAGCCTTCCGCCGGCCACCACTTCGACGGCGGAGGTGCACGGTGCCCGGAGGTCGAGGTCGCCCTCCAGGCGATACGTCGCGCCGTCGAGGGCGCGGTGAGCGACGAACGGGGCAGCCATGTCCATCCTCCCGGGGTTACGGGTCTGAGCGACACCGTGACCGCAGAGGAAACTAGGCAACAGGCATGGACCTGTCAATCAGGTGGGTGCGGTGATGTGCCGATCGGTGATCGCCGGCGGGTGACGCGGCTTCCGGCCAGGTGAATCCGCGACGCGGCCGAGCGTGCCGGAAGTACCAGGTCGCACGGGAACGTTCACGGGGCAACCGCAGAGAGGGGAGCAGCCCTGCGAGAGCAGCCCTACGACGAGGAGCGTCCACATTATGGGTACCGCCGTCCACGTCCCGCAGACCCGGGACATGATCGGGGAGGAACTCTCCGGAGACGAGGCGTTCGCCGCCCTGCGCCACTACGGAGGGCTGCGGCTGCTGACCGACTCCTTCGCGCGGTTCCGTTACCGGGACTCTTGCAGAAAGCCCCGGCGTGAGAGCCGCTCGGATTCGACGCGCGCGAGCTTTTCGGGATTGCGGACGTAGTAGAGGCCGGTGACACGGGCATCCTTTATGCGGAGGGCCATCACCCCGTCGATCTCGCCATCCAGGCGCAGCACGAGGCCGGGGTTGTCGTTGACCGTCGTTGTCTCGCTGGTGAAGGTGCCGTCGGCCTTGCAGAGACTGCCGACCATGTAACGAAGTACCTTGTTGGCGCCGACGACCGGCCGCAGAGCCGCGAGCCTCAGGCCACCGCCGTCACTGACGAAGACGACGTCCGGGGCGAGGATATCGAGCAGGGCTTGCAAGTCTCCGGTCTCGAGCGCGGTCCGGAACGCGCCCAGGGCTGCCTGGGCCTCGTGCGGGGAGGCCGGTGTCCTGGGCCGGCGGGCGTCGACGTGCTGGCGAGCGCGGTAGGCGATCTGGCGTGTGGCAGTGGAGGTTCTGCCGATTGCGGCCGCGATGTCGTCGTAGCCGAAGTCGAAGACTTCGCGCAGCACGAGAACGGCGCGTTCAGTCGGGGAGAGGGTTTCGAGGACGAACATGAGGGCCAGCGACAGGTTCTCGGAGAGTTCGGTGTTGTCGGCCACGTCGGGGGAGGTGAGCAAGGGCTCGGGTAGCCAGGGGCCGACGTAGGTCTCCTTCCGCCGTTGGAGGGTGCGTAGCCGGTTCAGTGCTTGTCGTGTCGTGATGCGCACCAAGTAGGCGCGCGGTTCCTGCACCTGTGCCATCTCGACCTTCACCCAGCGCAGCCAAGCTTCCTGGAGGATGTCCTCGGCGTCCGCCGCGGATCCGAGCATCTCGTAGGCGACGGTGAACAGTAGGTCGCGGTGGGCGACGAACGCATTCGTCGCGGGGCCGTCCAAGTTGTTCATGTTGTGCGCTGCACTTTCTCTGCCAGGCCTCACACACACCAGTAGGCGCTGTTGACCACGCCCCGGCAATGATGAGATTGCCGGGAGCGGCCTACGGTGATCGGGCCCTGTGGGCGGGCTGGAAGGTGATCCGGGCGGGGTGCCGGGGCCGCTGTAGCTTTACGCGCGGACCGCACGGGAAGTTGCTTTGCGTGCCCCTGAGACCAGCTTGTTGAGGGTGAACACGCAGGCGATCTCCTTGACGCCGGCTCCGGTCCGCCCGCTGATGCTGAGCGCGTTCACCTTGTCGTTCGGGTAGGAGAACTGAGTGACGCCCCCCTTCCGGCCGAGGCTGAGGCACTGGCCGCCGAAGAACATCCGGACGGGCGTCGCCTTCTTCCCTGCGATCCGGCGCAGGATCGTGGCGGCGGCCGCGGGACCCAGCTGCGTGGCGGCCTGGCAGCTCAGTCGGAACGGGTGGTCGGGCATTACTCCGGCGTCCCCAGCGGCGATGATGCGTTCGTCGTCCACATAGGTCAGCGTCGTGTCGGTCACCAGGCGGCCTTCGGCGTTGGTGCGCAGCCCGCTGCGGGCTGCCAGGTCCGGGATGCTGAAGCCTGCGGTCCAGATCGTCACCGAGCTGGGCAGCTCGCGGCCGTCGTCGAGCCGAACACTGTCGCGGGTCACCTCGGTTACCCGCGTACGGGGGCCTTGGAGAACGGTCACGCCCAGTTTGGCGAGCCGGCGGGAGACCGGTCGACGGACTCGGGGATGCAGGGAGGGGCCGAGTACCGTGCCGCAGACCAGGGTGACCTTGCGACCTGCCTCTGCCAGCTCGGCGGCGGTTTCCAGGCCGGTCGGGCCGGCGCCGATCACGGTCACCGGAGCCGAATCGGGCGCCTCGTCCAGCGCCGACCGCAGTCTTTCCGCGCCCTCGAGATCCGAAATCGAATGAGCGAACTCCGCCGCTCCGGGGACGTCAGGGGCTGAGGCGCCGCTGCCGACCGCGTAGACGAGGTAGTCGTAGGAGATCGTGCCACCTTGCGCCAGCGCCACCTGTCGCTTGGCAGCGTCGATCAAGGTCACGGTGTCGACCACCAGCCGGACGTTCCTGCCCATGACTCTGCCGAAGCCCTCGACAGCGTCGTCGGAGCCTGTCACGAACTGGTGCAGGCGGATCCGTTCGACGAAGTCGGGGCGTGGATTCACCACCGTCACCGACACACCCTTTTGCTGTGCCAGGCTGTTGGCCGCCGTTACGCCCCCGTACCCGCCACCGACGACGACTACCTCGACGTTCTGGTTCATGTTGTCTCCCTTGCGTTGTGGGTGCGAAATGGAGACACCAGTCGGACGTCCGCTGTAACAGCTCACAGGTGTGACGTACCACACATGAAGTGTGGTGGGTTGCCACCGGGGTCGGCTGTCTGCGCAGGGAGGAACGGAGTGTCAGCGGCAGTAGCGCCGCGCGGGCCGTGGCGTGGCAACGAGTCTGGGCGACGCGTAAATGGCTGAGCCCCCCGCGCTCACGGGCAGCTCTGTGGACCTTTACGGCCCCCGCCGACGCCGGCTCGTACATCACAGGCAGCCATCACCACGATCTGATCGGGTGACCCGCGCGGCAGGGCTCGCTACGATCGCCAGCCTTGACTGCATCGTCTGGACAACAACAGATGCGGCCACGCCGTTGCCTGTCCGCCGTCTGTCGGACAGGTTGCTGGATGTCACCGTGCCCGATGGGGCCGGAACCTGCTCACCGGGCACCGCATGACGTACGCCCAAAGCCCTCGACCTGTTGCCGAGCGTCAGGCGTTCCTGTCCCGCAGGGCCGCTGGCGGCTTGCCGCTGTGACGCATCTCGCGAGCGCTCTTACCTTTGCAGGCGCCCCTTGCCGTTGCCGGGATGATGGCGAGCCACCTGACCCTGCCCGCGTGGCCCGGCTGAGCCGACGGGGCTGCGGTAGCCGTGCGGATCCGGATGCTTTTCGAGTCCGCGCGACGTATGAGCCCACTTCTGGCTTGCCGGCTAGGTCTGATCATCGAGTCCCGGCGGGGTGCGTGTGCCCGGCGTTCTCGTCGCCAGCAGTCCGTTGATCACCAGGCTTGCCAAACTCTCAGCCGTCGCCTCCTGCTCCTGTCGCGAGGCCGGATCCGGTCGGCCGAGCCGGCGGGCGAGCGGCGCCTGCACGAGCCCCAGAAGCGGGCCGATCATGGCGAAGAACAGAACATCGATGGGCATCGGAGCCATACGCCCAGATGCAATGAGCCGTTCTACGCTGGGCTCGATAGTGGCCAGCATAGGGGCGATGTAGCTGTCGAAGAGGTAGTCGAGGCGGTCGGTGTCACGCGAGGACTCGTCCACGCACAGCCGTCCCAGATGCGGCCAGTCCAGTGTTGTGCGGTAGAAGCTGGTGATGACTTGGCGCAGCACGTCCTCGTCGCTTGCCGCGGGGTCTACCGGCGGCATACGCCCGAGCTGTGACTGGAGGGCGAAATCCACCGTTGCGCGCCAGAACGCCGCTTTGGACCCGTAGCGGTCGTTCAAGAAGTTGTGGCTGACATGCAGTCGGCCCGAGAGCTCTCGGACTGATGCCCGGTCGTACCCCAGCTCGGCGAACGCTTCCAGACCTCGATGCAGGATATCTCGTTCCGAGGGCACTGCGGGTGCGTCCGCCCCTGGACGCCCCGGTCGTCGAGCAGCCTGTGCCGCCACTTGGCCTCGCCCTTTCTCTCGATTGCGCAGCTCCTGCGCATCCTGCCACGTACTGACCTCAGTCCTCCGAGAACAGCTGCTCCGGTGTTGTTGATCAGTTCACGCGCTCGCCAGATGTGACGCTGATCACGCGCAGTAACTTGACACATGTCAGAGAGTCAATAATCTGACATATGCAAGAAGCTTGCGGGAGCCTCGGCCGGTGACCGGCGGCGAAGGATCCAGGGAGGTGGCCTCCCTGCCTCCTTGCAACGCTCCCCGTAGAGGAAACGAGAGCAGGCGCGTGCCCCATTCACGACCAATGCTGTTAACGGGCTAGGCCGGGAGATCGGCCTACACGCCCGCCCCCGCCAGACCAAGACTGAGAAACAGTGTGGTTGTCACACGGTTTGCAGTAGTGGGTTGCAGACCACGATCGGACGGTGATCGCGGAGAGACTCAAACTCAGAGGCGCATCTGATGTGAGGCCATCGGGGTATACCCACACCCTGGCGGGTGCTACTGGACTTGCCGAAACTGCTGGTGATGAGCTCCGAGCGCTTCAAGTGGTCCTCGACGATCGAGTGTTTTTCGCGGCGTCGAGCGTCGAGCCCCCGGCACAGCCCGCTGGGCATCAGTCACGGACAACCGGCGGCGGAGTCTTGACGGAAGCCTTCGCATCGAAACGACCCAACCTCGACGCAGGTCAGCCAGGACCTCATGGATATCGCCGAATCGATTCCTGATGGCCTCCCGGGGTGCCCAGGAGCGCGTTACATGACCCCCAGCCCGCCTCGTGTCCTGTACGGCCGGCATATCGAGCGTGCGGAGTTCGACAACCTTCTGGCGGCACTGAGTAGAGGTGAGTCCCGAGTAGCGGTAGTCCGCGGCGAAGCAGGCATCGGCAAGTCCGTACTTCTGGAGTATCTCGCTGACCACGCGTCGCGTGTGACGGTGACCCGGGCGCGGGGCATCGAGGCCGATATGGAGCTGCCTTACGCGAGCCTGCACCAGTTGTGTTCGCCCTTCCTGACCGAGATCGAAGCGTTGCCGGGGCCTCAGCGCGATGCCCTGCGGGTGGCGTTCGGGATAGCCGCCGGAGACCCGCCTGACCGTTTCATGGTCGGCCTCGCCATATTGACTCTGCTCACCAGGGCCTCGGAGTCCCGCCCGGTGCTCGTCATCGTCGACGACGCCCAATGGCTCGACCAGGTGTCGTTGCAGACGCTGCAGTTCGTGGCTCGGCGACTGCTGGCAGAGGCAGTTGCGATGGTCTTCGCGGTACGAGACCCGGAGGGACAGGCGGCACTCGTGGGTCTGCCGGAGATGCGGATTCGAGGTCTCGACGCTGCGGCGGCCGGGAAACTCCTCGAGGCCGCCGTCGGCGGGCGGCTGGAGAAGCGGGTCCGGGACAGGTTCGTGGCCGAAATGCATGGCAACCCACTCGCGCTGATTGAATTTTCGCGCGGGCGCAGTGCCGCCGAGCTGGCATACGACTCGGCCTCAAGCTCCCCGAGCGGCCACGGGACGGTGTCGAGGCGCGTCGAACAGGACTTCGCCGACCGGCTCGCCTCGCTACCGGCGCAGACCCGGACGCTGCTGCTGATCGCAGCTGCGGAACCGGTCGGGGACGCGCGCTTGCTGGTCCGCGCGGCGACCGCCATGGGGGTCGCTCCCAATGGTGCGCCAGCCAAAGCGGCTGGCCTGATTGAGTTCGGCGAGTCCGTTCGGTTTCGACATCCGCTGGTTCGTTCAGCTGTGTACCAGCAAGCCGATCCTGAAGAGCGCCGAGCAGTGCACCGGGCGCTGGCCGCCGCCACGGACCCGGTGCTGGATCCCGACCGGCGCGCCTGGCACGCGGTACAAGCTGCCGATGGGCCGGATGAGGAAGTAGCCATGGGATTGGAACAGTCCGCAGGGCGCGCGCGGCAGCGCGGCGGCCTGGCCGCCGAGGCGATCCTGCTGGAACGTGCAGCCGCAGTGACGCCGGACTCCTGGGCGCGAGGGCGCCGAGCGCTCGCGGCCGCAGAAGCGCACTTCTCAGCCGCCTCGCCTGACCGTGCCACTCAACTGGCGACGCAAGCCGAACTGAGCCCCCTCAGTCCGTTGGATCATGCTCGCCTGGCGCGCCTGCGTGCCAGGATCCTCTTCGCACGTTGCCGTAGCGACGAGGCGGCACCTCTGCTTCTCGACGCTGCCGCACAGTTCGCTGCTGCAGAGTCGCCCTTGGCGCGCGAGACCTACCTCGAGGCGATCAGCGCAACCATCTTTGCAGGCAGGGTCCAGGGACCCAACGGTGCCCGCGCCGCAGCGATCGCAGCCCGCGCCTCCGGGGCGCCCCGCTCTGGCTCCAAAGCCGCCGACCTGCTCCTGGATGGCGTTGCCGCGCTGCTCGCTGACGGTGACGAGACCGGCGTGCCGGCATTGCGTCGCGTGCTGCAGCCGTTTGCGCAGGAGAGCCTTGGCACCAGAGAGGCAACGATGCGCTGGCTACTCCTGGCACCGGTCGCGCTGGAGGCGTTCATTCATCACGCTTGGGACTTGTCCGCATGGGAGACGCTGGCCACCCGTGCGGTGCGCCTGGCTCGTGACATCGGAGCTCTCGGGGCGCTGCCGCCGGCACTGATCTACGCCAGCGGGGTGCACATCCACACCGGGAACTTCGCCGAGGCGGTCCGGATGATTGACGAAGCGAACGCAATCGCCGCCGCGACCGGTCACGCCCCGCACCAGTACGCGACGCTGGTACTGGCCGGGTGGCGAGGCGACGAGGACGCCGCGGTCGGCATCATCGAAGAGGCTCAGGCGAGCGCCACACAAAATGGCGAGGTGTCCCTCCTAGGCGTCACTGGATACATTCAGGGCGTGCTCTTCAACGGCCTGGGACGTTACGATCAGGCACTGGTGACGTCGCGTACAGGCATCGAACACGACGGGTTCAACTTCACAGGCCTGTCGCTGGTCGAACACATCGAGGCCGCGACTCGGTGCGGTGAGTTCGACCAGGCACGTACCTCGCTGGCCCAGCTGGTCGAACTCACCCGCGCCACCGATTCCGGATGGGCACGTGGCGCCAGCGCCCGCAGTCAAGCTCTCCTCACCGATGACAGTGACCAGGCCAACGGTTTGTACAGGCTCGCAATAGGGGAGTTCGCACGCGGTCGCGTGGCCGTGGAGGTGGCGCGCACTCACCTCATGTACGGCGAGTGGTTGCGACGAGGCGGACAACGCTCGCTGGCACGAGAGCACCTTCGTACGTCCCACGCGATGTTCGACGAAATGGGGGCGAACGCGTTCGCCGCCCGTGCTCGCCGCGAATTGCTTGCCACCGGTGAGCAGATTCGAGACCGCAGAAGCAAGCTTTCGACAGCCCTGACACCCCAGGAGTGGCAAATCGCAACGCTCGCAGCCAACGGCATGACGAACCCGAAGATCGGCGCGGAGCTTTTTATCAGCTCACACACAGTGGAGTGGCACCTACGGAAGGTGTACACGAAACTCGGGATCAACTCACGCCGCGCGCTGCCAGGCGCCCTGGCCAATGACGCGGCGGACACTGATACATCTCAATCTGGCTGAATCAGTCGGCACTACGGACATCCCTACGGACATCACTACGGACTTCCGGGGCGCGCTGAGCATTGCTGGAGACCGAGGGTGGTTGCACCGCCCTTGATGGGCGCCATCCCACCACAAGGAGACCCCAATGTCCGCGCCCCTCCTGCAGTCGACGACGCCGCCCAGAATCCCGGTTGCCCGGTCGGCCGAAGAAGACATGGACTTGGCCCTACACGCGTTCTTGTCCCAGCGGAAACAATTGCTGCGTATCGCCTACCAAACTATCGGCGATCTCGCGCGAGCCGAAGACGTGGTACAGGAAACATGGATGCGTTGGCAGCGCACGCACCGAGCTGACATACAAAACCCGGCCGCGTACCTGTCAACCGCGACGAGCCACCTGGCCATCAACGTCATCCACTCCGCGCGGCATCGGCACGAGATAGCGAATGAGTCGCAACTAGTCAACCATGTCGACCAGAGTTCCCATGATCCCGTTCATCGTGCCGAGCAATGCGTGTCGCTCGAAGAGGCTTTGGCCCTGCTGATGGCCAGGCTGACGCCGGCTGGGCTGGCTGCTTACGTACTTCGGAAGAGTTTCGACTACACCTATACGGATCTTGCAGATTTGCTTCGCATCAGTGCAGGGAATGCACGGCAACTGGTGCATCGTGCACAAGCCCGCCTCAAAGTTGGTCGCGAGCGGCCAGTCTCCGCTGTAAAGCACCGTCGTTTGGTGGCCGCCTTCCGGAGAGCAGCCAGCACGGGTGATCTCGAATGTCTGACGCAAGTACTTGCTCCTGAAGATCCCTCTGGACACGGGAAGAGGTGACAGCAGGTCAGATTGGGGCACGAGACAAGGCCTGACGATGCCTCCCCGAGGAACTACCCGATGGAGTCGCCCTGAGCGTGCGGTGCGGATGTACCGCGGTTCCGAGCGAAGCCCGTTCCGCCGCGTAGCCGGAGAACCTGGCGTGCAGCACAAGGCCCTGCGCAACTGGATTCGCCACGCCGAAGACGATGCCAGCGACCGCGGCGACATGCTCGGCATCGCCGAACTTGAGGTGCTTTCCGCTCTGCGTAACGAGATTGTCCAGCTCAAGAAGCGAGAACGCGGTCCTGCGCACGGCCTCGGCATTTGTCGCAGCCAAGCTCCTTTCGGAGGCCAACATCAACGCAGGCGTGGGTATACGCAAGCGAATCTCGGCGTCGCTGGAATCCTGGCCCTGCTATGCAAGCGCGTGCTCCTGGCCGTGTGACTGCCCGGCCGGCCGGCGCAGGCCCGTGACCGTCCGTCAGCGCTGCACGCAAAGCGATCCAGAACCAGAGTTCAGCCGCCGCCGACAGCGATTCGTCGCGATGGGTATCTACATGGCGTCGCCCTACGATCCGCCGTACAACTAGAAGACGATCACCAACGATCAGGTCGTCTGAATCGTTGTCCGCTACGCATAGTCGTCGAGTGCGCCTGGCGTTACAGCAGGACCAGTACGCATCCGGTGGCGGAGGACTTCAGGTATGCAAGTACTGCTAGACCCTCGGTGAACTGGGGGAGACGACCTCCCTCCAAAGCCCAGCTCAGACGAAGAGGCTGCACCGCTGCGACATCAACCACTCCGGCATAAGCTGCACAACCGAACCATTCCATGCAAGTTGGACTGGGCCGAGCCTGCGCGTCACAGATGGGTCGGGCAAAGTGTCTTATGGGTATGGGAAAAGTTGCGACGCGCCGTGCACTGCTCGGCATCATGGTGTTCGTCTGCCTGGCTCACGTGTGGGCCTACTTCGCGCCCGAACTCTGGTATGACACGTTTCCGCACATCGGCGCACCCTGGCAGACCCGCCTCGGTCCGTATAACGAGCATCTGGTGACGGACATGTCCGCGTTGTATATGGCCCTCGGGGTCGTGACAACGGCGGCCATGCGTTTGGCTGACAGCGACAGCTTCGTCACCACCGTTGGAGCGGGCTGGCTCACCTTTTGCGTTTTTCACGTGCTCTACCACATGCAACACCTCGGCATGTTTACCACGGGGGAGCGCATCGCACTCTTGAGCGTGCTTTCTACACAGACCCTGGTCGCCGCTGCACTGCTAGTCCCGTCACCCAAAAAGAAGTCCAGCGATACCGAGGATGCCGCCGCGGGGCATTGACTGCGACAACGAGATATCGTGCTCAGATCTTCTCGAAGTGGAGGCCTGGAATATCGCCAGCCGGAACTCGGACTTGGCTCGATGGCCCCGCAATCGTTGGCGATTCAGTGCCTGCTGTGGATGCCGGCGATCCCAGTGACGATGTAGCGTCGGCCACCTTTCGACTCGTCGTTGCCACTTATGTAGGACTCCGCATGAGAAGCTCACCCGCCCACCCGAAGAAGAACGGAAGCAATGTTGCTTTCTGACACCGGCGCCACAACAGGGTCTGTACGGTGAGCGGTGTAACTCCCGGACTGGAAGCGACAGTTGATGACTGACGTGACGAGTGACACCGAGGCCGGGGAGGCCGCTGTGGGTGCGACGTGCGCCGTGGATGACGGGCTGGTCGCCGAGCTGGTGGCCCGGGCCAGGCCGGTGGGGTGAAGCTCACCGGGGAGGGCGGCGTGCTGCAGCAGCTGACCAAACGGGTACTGGAGTCCGCGCTGGAGGGCGAACTCACCGATCATCTGGGGCAGACTCCGGCCGCACGAGCGACGAGCCTGAGGCCCCCATGGCCCAGCGACCGTGCCTCTGCTCCTATGGCCAGCCGCCGCTGCCGCTCGTCGAGATGCGGGAACAGCGCCTGGAACTTCGCAGCCAGGGCCGCCTCGATCCCCTCCGGTCTCCCCTTACCACAACAACGATCCTCAGAGCCGGAAGCGACGGCTTGTTTCCCGGCAGGCCCCAACTACCCGGCCTTGGGACAAGGCCCGCCGCCGGCAGAGGCTCCTGCCCAGTCACCTCGTACCCGCTGCTCCCGGTGTGACGAGTTCCAGGAGGTTGGCGTGAATCTGCGTGAACCGTTCCTGTACCTCCTGTGCGGCTTTGGCGACAGTGCTAGCGGCTGGGTCGCGAGGCCGTTCGAGCAGCAGGTGGACGGTTTCAGCCAGGGCGGTTGCAGGATCGTCTATGTTGAACGACCCGACAGCGTCGGCGTCGCTCATAACGGTGGTGAAGCCGACCAGCACGGCATGCAGGGCGTACAACTGCTTGGACAGTGGCAGATCGTCGCGCACGATCCCGTGGTCGCGCAGGATGGTCACGACCGTGTTGCTCATCGCACTCGTCGTGGCTTCGGCGAAGGCTTCCTGGTCGGCGGGACGGCGGAGCAGCTGCCGCAAAGCACTGTCGTCGTTCCACAGCCACCGCAGCCACTGATTGCCTAGTGCCGTGCGGATCAGCAGCGGAGCCAGACGGCGGGGCAGGACAGACTTCGGGTCCTGGGCAATCTCCTCAATGAGTGACTCGATCCAGGCCAGTACCTCGCGCGCGGCAAGACCGACGAAAAGGTCTTCCTTGGACTCCCAGTACAGGTAGACCGTTCCCTTGCCGACGCCCGCAGCCGCAGCGATCTCGGAGATGGTCACTTTGCGGATGCCGTGCTCAAGGACCAGTTCCCGCGCGCTGTCGAGGATCCAGGCCGCTTTCACTGAGTCGTGTTTGATCTGTCGGCTCACCTTGGTTCCTCCCGTCGGCTGGTCTGTCCCACTGCTGCCATGAAGCTGAGGGAGGTGAGCCTACCGGGCGGCAGGCCACGCTCCGAGTCAGGCCAGCGCAAGATCGACCGTCTTCATCCGGGAGCCCCTGCTGCGGTGCATCTGCTTCAAGAAGATCCTCTTGCCGATCTTCGTCGACACCACATCCTCCAGGACGGACAGAGCGACGTACTCCTTTCGATCCCTGGGTACGAAGAACTTACGCATCGTCATGCCCGTGCCCTGGTGGAAGGTGATGAAGGGGCGGAGCTTGTCTTCCCAGGCCTGTAGCGCCCGGGGCACGTCTGAGGGGTACCGCTCGAGCATGGCGCCCAGCTGGTCAGCGCCGGCCAGGCCGCTGGAGGCCCCCATGCCGGAGTAGAGGGTCAGGCACCACGCCGAGTCACCGACGAGGACGACCCTGCCCTTGTGCCAGCTGTCCATCCGCACCTGCTCGGAGCTGTCGAACAGGTGGTCAGGTGCCTTCTCGAACTGGTCGAGCAGCCAGCCCAGCGTCTCTCCCGGGGGCTGCGGTCCGAACGCCGCGCGGAGCGAGTCGATGGCGGGCCGGGTGAACTCGCTGTCCACGTCGTCGCTCATGTAGCTGAACAGCACCGTCGGCGGCCGGTCCCCGAAGGCGAACACCCACGCCGAGCGGCCCACCTCGTACAGGGCGACTCCGTCGGTGCTCTTGTATCCGGGGACCGGTCCGGGCAGGCTGCACGCCGCGAGCATGTAGCCGAGGCGGTGGACGTAGCCTTCGTCGGGCCCGAACACCATCCGGCGCACGGTCGAGCGCAGGCCGTCGGCCCCGACCACCAAATCGAAGCGTTCGGTGCTCACCCTCCCAACCGCCCTGTCCTCGATGTCGACCTCGGCACTGTCCGCGTCCTGGCGTATCGCGAGAGGGACGCAGGAGTACCGGATCTCGACATCCTCGGGCAGCGCATCGAAGACAGCGGTTTCCACGTCGCCGCGCATCAGCGGGAATGCCCGCCCAGGCACTGCTTCGATGGTGCCCATGAACGGCCGCCTGCGGCCCGCGCGGGTCGTGCTGTAGTAGGCGATGTCGTCCGACCTGCGGTCCGGTACCTCTATACCCATGCGCTCCGCCGCGGAGACCCCGCTGTTATAGAAGTTGAGGAAGTAGCCGCCGCGGCGGCGCTCCGGCGCCTTCTCCAGGACGACCACGTCCCAACCTGCCTGATGCAGCCGCACCGCCGAAGCGGTTCCGCTGATGCCGAGTCCGACTATGAGAGCCCGCTGACGAGGGGCTGTGTTCGTCTTCATGACATCAGAGTACACGTACTGACCAGATTAGTCATCTGGTCAGTTTCGTCGGTGGCTCGCGGGTGATGCCGGTTTGACATGCGGCGACGCTCCTGTCGCCGCGCAGATGTCCCGTGCAGTGGGGGTCGCCCACCCGTGTCGGTGTCGCCGGCCGATAGGGCGCACGTTTCGAAGCGGGACGGGGGTCGGCGGCGCAAGGTGGGCGTGGGGTCAGGGCAACGCGTTCGAGTTCGACAAGTCGCTATCCCAGGCCTGTTGGCGGCTCAGGGGTGCGGCGCTCTGCTGCGAACCCGCTCAAGGCGGCGAGTCTGGCCGCGGAGGCGGGCGGGGTGAACCGCCAGAACCTTGCAGGAGCAGCGCCCGGCCGCGCCGTGGACCGGGTCGGTCAGGAAGGAGGGGGGCTTGAGTGACTGACCAGATGACTAATCTGGTCAGTGTGTGTACTCTGATGTCATGAAGACGAACACAGCCCCTCGTCAGCGGGCTCTCATAGTCGGACTCGGCATCAGCGGAACCGCCTCCGCACTGCGGCTGCACAAGGCAGGTTGGGACGTGGTCGTTTTGGAAAGGTCGCCCGAGCGCCGCCGTGGCGGGTACTTCATGAACTTCTTCGAGACCGGGATCACGGCGGCGGAGCGGCTGGGCATTGACATACCGGACCGCAGGTCGGACAGCATCGCCTACTACAAGATCGATCGCACGGGCCGGAAGCGCCATGACTTCATAGGCACCATCGACCTGGTACCAGGCCGACGTATGCCCGTCGTGCGCGGCGACATCGAGACCGCTGTGTTCGATGCGCTGCCCGAGGACGTCGAGATCCGGTACTCGTCCGTTCCCCTCGCGATACGCCAGGATGCGGACAGTGCCGAGGTCGACATCGAGGACAGGGCGGCCGGGAAGGTGAGCACCGAACGCTTCGACCTGGTGGTCGGGGCCGACGGCCTGCGCTCGACCGTGCGCCGGATGGTGTTCGGGCCCGACGAAGGCTATATCCACCGCCTCGGCTACATGCTCGCGGCGTGCAACCTGCCCGGACCGGTCCCCGGATTCAAGAGCACGGACGGAATCGCCCTGTACGAGATGGGCAGGTCCGCATGGGTGTTCGCCTTCGCCGACCGGCCCCCGACAGTCCTGTTCAGCTATCAGGCCGACGACGTGGACGGCGAGTTCACCCGGCCCGCCATCGATTCGCTGCGCGCGGCGTTCGGACCGCAGCCCCCGGGAGAGACGCTGGGCTGGCTGCTCGACCAGTTCGAGAAGGCACCTGACCACCTGTTCGACAGCTCCGAGCAGGTGCGGATGGACAGCTGGCACAAGGGCAGGGTCGTCCTCGTCGGTGACTCGGCGTGGTGCCTGACCCTCTACTCCGGTTCGGGCGGCTCCAGTGGCCTGGCCGGGGCCGACCTGCTGGGCACGATGCTGGAGCGGTATCCCGCCGACACACCGCGGGCGCTGCAGGCCTGGGAAGACAGGCTCCGCCCCTTCATCGAGTACAACCAGGCTAGCGGTGTCGACGGCCGTGCCCTATTCGTCCCGGGTAACCGCACCGAGTACCGCATCACAGCCACCATAGCCAGGCTTGTGTCGACCACCCTCGGCAGAAAGCTCTTCGTGGAGGGCGTACGCCACAGCAAGATGGGCCGGATGAAGGCAGTCGACCTCGCCCTGACCTGATCAGATCCCGATGGGTCGTCGAGAATGCGGTCACCGCACCCATAGACGACAAGCTGAGCGGGATGAGGACCTGCGCCGGCCCCGGGAACGCCGCACCGAACCCCGCCGCCTCACCCTAGGACGGGTGCGGCGCGGGTTTCGCAACATCCGCGTGACCGCGGCCCGTCCGGCAGACGCACCGAAACCGTCCCACCCAGGACCGGGACGGCCTGCCGGCTCAAGGAACAAACACCGGGCCAGGCATCACGACGTCGGCAAGACAGCCAAACGCGCCGAATCGATCAAGGAGCACCGAGCTCAACGAGGATAGACGCCAAGCTCGGAAGCCGTATCTCAACTGATCTTGGAACGTGCGGTTCGAACGGAGTTCCTGGTCGGTGATCTTCCGGCTGTGTGCGCATGACGGCAGGGCCTCCTGGTAGCTCGGGGGTGCGACCTCATTCCGAGCGGATCCTGGAGGCCCCGTTGTCGTTGTTGTACGCGCATGCGCCGGTTGACTTCAACTCGCCCGCCGACACGCGCGAGTTGGACGGGAACAACGTCGTCACGCAAGACCGGGACAACAGGGCCTCCTGGTGCACGAGTTGGCTTCGCAACCCTCGTGCTGCACCGGAGGCCCTGCTTTCATGCGCCCGCGCGGCCAAGATCACCCGACCAGGGAACCCGTTCGATCAGAGCCGTCCTCATGATCGATAGGAATACGGCTTCTAACTCGCGTTGATGGGCACGCGGACGGTTGCGCCGACTCCTTCGGTTCCCTCGCTGCCCAGGTGCCAGGTCAGGTCGGCGGCCGGTCCATAAGGGGAGGAGCGCGTGCCGATCTGCATGGCGAAGTCCAGGTGGGCCCCTGGGGGAATGGCGTCGGGGGCCCCGGCGCAGTTGAGATATCCGCTTTCTACGAGTTTCGCCATTTGGGCACGGTAACTCGGGCAGGGGTGCAAGGAGATGGGGCGAGCGCCGGTGTTGGCTAGGCGGACGGTGAAGCGGAACCGCGTGCCCGGAGTGACGGCATTAGGAGTGAGCAGGGTGACGGTCAGGGGCTGGCCCTCCAGCGGGGTTACGGCGGGCGCCGGTGCTGTTCCGATGGGCTTGCCCGGCGCGGTGGTGCTCCAGGGGATGGGCTCGGGGCTTGTGGCAGCTGGCGGGCGGGGGGTCTTGCCGTTGCTGGTGTCGGTGGTGATGCAGCCGGTCAGGGCTATGGACAGGGCCACGGTGGCGGCGGCCTGGGCGGGGTTACCGGGTCTCATGCCATAACACTGCCGCGCGGCTGCGGTCAGGTCTACGGAGAGGTATCACGCCGCTGTGTACGACATCCCGTGAGTTCTCGTGATGAACTCGCAGATCATCACGAACCGGACGTCCTGCAACCACGCCGAAGCCCTGCCTCGCCGGCGGCCTACTTCACTCCGCCGCCGGCGCGAGCACGGGCTGACCACCGAGTTCCACGACCGGCTGCGCGGGAAGGTCCGTGAACGCGAAGGCCGTGAGGCCGAGCCCACGGCGGGGATCATCGACGCGCAGTCGGTGCGGGCCGCCGCGACGGTGCCGGCCGCCTCACGCGGCTACGACGGCGGGAAGAAGGTGCCAGGCCGCGAACGGCACATCGTGACCGACACGGTCGGCCTGCTCCTGGTGGTCGCGGTCACCGCCGCGAACATCGGCGACCGGGACGCCGCGGCGGGCCTGCTGCTGCGGCTGCGCCGTCTGCACCGCGACATCGCCCTCGTCTGGGCCGACGGCGGCTACACCGGGGGCCTCGTCGACTGGTGCCGCCAGAAACTCGCCCTGACCTTGGAGATCGTCAAGCGCGCCGACGACATGACGGGGTTCGTGGTGCTTCCCAGACGCTGGGTGGCAGAACGCACGTTCGCGTGGCTGATCAACTCCCGCCGTCTGGCCCGGGACTACGAGACGTTGCCGGCCGGCAGCGAGGCGGTGATCCGATGGTCGATGGTCACGCGGATGAGCCGGCGTCTGGCACGGCCACGGACTGTCGGCCGGCACTGAACATCCCCGACGCCTCCACCACGAGCCACCCGCGCTCCGCCAGGCGCCTGGCCTTCGAACGGACCCCCTCGACATTCGCCGGCGTCGTCCCAAGGCCCAGCTCCGCTGCGATCCCCATGGCCTTCACCGGTCCCTCGCCCGCGGACCGCCGCTTCTCCAGCAGCCCCAGAATCCGCTGGTAGTCGGGCGCGAGCACGGTCACCGGCAGCCCGTCCCGCCAGGGCGGCACCAGCGACCCCGGCACCGGTGAGGGAACCGTTTCCTGCTCCGCCTCGGTCACGGCAGTCGTTTCGGCGGCGGAAACGGCCAGGGCATCGACCAGTTCCTCCCGCGCGATCACCCGCCGGTCCAACTCGATCTCCGCAGCCTCCAACACCTCAGCCAACCGCGCGGCTTCCTCCCGCAGGCCCTCCACCCGCACCCGGGCAGCCGCGTCCCGCTCCTCCAGCATTCCCAGCACCGACGCCACCGCGCACCCCTCGGTCATGAAGCGGACACAAGACGCCGCATGCCTCCCTCACTCCGAATGAAACCATGCCTGACCGGCAGAAATCAGCGGATCACGTTCGGTTGAGATACGGCTTCTGAACCCAATGCTGGAAGATCACCATTGAGGAAACCTCACTGATCACTGGACCGCCCGTGAAGTCACTCACAGCGTGCACTTGGGGAAGTACGCGCGGTCGTTCAGGGGGTGGAGCGATAGATAGGGATGGTGTGACGCAGAGTGCGCCGGTTGCCCGGCGGTGGTATCGGGTCTCCTCGACGGCATCAAGGCATCGCGGGATGCCTGCGGTAGTCGCCGGGAGGCATGCCCAAGACTCTTTTGAAGGCGACGCTGAGGGCGCTTTCGGATCCGTATCCCACGGAGTGGGCGATGGAGGCGAGTGTTGCGCTGCCCTCCCGTAGCTGCCGGGCTGCGAGCTCGATTCTCCATCGCGTGAGGTATTCCAATGGCCCCTCGCCGACCGTGGCTTTGAAGCGGGCGGCCAGGGTGGACCGGGACACCGCGGCGGCGCCGGCCAGTTCGGCCACGGTCCAAGAGCGCGCCGGATCGCGGTGCAGCGAGGTCAGCGCTGCGGCGACCACGGGATCTGCGAGGCCGGCCAGCCAACCCGACACCGCCTGGGGCGCGCGTTCGAGGTGCAGACGCAGCACATGAACGAGCATGACGACGGCCAGATGCTCTGCCATCAGCGTGGAGGCCATCGGCCGATGTTTCAGCTCCTGGTCGATGGCGGTCAGTGCCCACTGCACCGTCTCCGCGTGCGGGGTGTCGGCGGGCACATGGACGATCGGGGGCAGCCTGTCGAGCAGCAGTTCCTGGGCGCGGGTACCGAAGGAGAAGCCGCCGCCGATGAGGTACACGTCGTCGCCCTGGCCCGCTCTGGCGATGCCGCCCTCGGCCCTTGCGAACACGGCCCCGCCATCGACAGGAGCAGCTTCCGGATCGCTGCGGAGTGTGAAGGAGCGTGAACGCGTCAGGAGGTAGCAGTCGCCCTCGGCCAGGTCGATCGGCTCGTCGATCCCATTGACCTCGAGCTGGCAGGAGCCGCGCCGAACGGCATTGAACTTCACCACGCGAGGGGCGTCGAACCGCACGGCCCAGCGTCCTCCCGCGGCCAGGCTCGCTGAGAGATGGCTCCGGGTCTTCAGCAGGGTCAGCACATCCTCAAGAGGATCCACACTCACCTCCGGTCTGGACGATTGCTAAAGAAGGATGGACTCTCAGTCATATAGCGTCCAGTCGACTCATCGTAGCGTGGACGCATGACAACGAACCCCCGGGCCGACAGGCACTCGCGGAACGACTCCGACCTCCTGACTACTCCGTTCGCCTCTCACGCCCGTGCGCAGGAGGTGATCGACGGCGTTGATCTCACCGGCCGACGTGCCGTGGTCACCGGCGGTGCCTCGGGTCTTGGCGCCGAAACCGTGCGGGCCCTGGCTGCCGCGGGAGCGGAGGTCACCATTGCCACGCGCCGCCCGCAGTCCGCCGAGCCGCTCGCCCAGGAGCTGGCCGCCGTCGGCGGAACGGGCCGGGTCCGCGCAGAGGCCCTCGATCTGTCCAATTCGGCCTCGGTCGACGCCTTCGCGCGAGCATGGCGCGGGCCCCTCGACATCCTCGTCGCGAACGCGGGGATCATGGCCCTTCCCACGCGCACCCTCACCCCGGACAACTGGGAAATGCAACTTGCCACCAACTACCTCGGCCACTTCGCTCTGGCCACTGGCCTGCACGCGGCTCTGCGGGACGCCGGCTCCGCCCGCATCGTGGTCGTCAGCTCCGGCGCCCACCTGAGCACGCCCTTCGACTTCGAAGATCCGCATTTCGCGCGGCGGCCGTACGACCCCTGGGCGGCCTACGGGCAGTCCAAGACCGCCGGCGTCCTGTTCACGGTGGGTGCCCGCCGCTGGGCGGCCGACGGGATCACGGCCAACGCGCTCAACCCCGGCTACATCCTCACCCGTCTGCAGCGGCACGTCGACGACGAGACCATGCGCGCGTTCGGCGTGATGGACGACCAGGGCAACGTCAAGCCGCTGCCGTACTACAAGACTCCCGAGCAGGGAGCCGCCACCTCCGTCCTGCTGGCCGCCTCTCCTCTGCTGAGCGGAGTCACCGGCCGCTACTTCGAGGACAATCAGGAGGCCCGGACCGTCCGAGGTGGGGAGGAGCAGCCCAGTGGCGTAGCCGCCCACGCACTCGACCCGGAGGCAGCAGACCGGCTCTGGGAGTACGGCACTGACGCCCTCCGCACTGCATGATCGCGGTCCGGTAGAGACGGTCGGCCTCGTCACCGTCGGCCAGGAGAGCCTGCGGGCGCCGACGCCACGAGCGCATCCGGAGTCGGCGGCACGGGTGACGCGCCAGCGAGGCGCGAGCTGGTCGAACTCACCCGTGCCGGGCGGCGGCCTCGAGGTGCTCGACCAGCGACAGGCCGGTGAAGTTGAATCCATCGTGCTCGACGCCCGCGCGAGCGGACTCCGTGGCCTCCTCGTAGCGTGCCGGGCCGTTGAAACAGCACGCCTTGGATGTAGCCCATGGCGCCCAGCAGGGACACCTCACCTCGTTGTTCGGCCCGGTCCCTGGCTGCTTCGAGGATGCCGGCGGCGACGTCTGCCTCGCCTGTGGCCCGGCCGGGCGCGGCGGCCGAGAAGTGCGCCCGGGCGGCAGCGAGGGCTCGGCGGCCCCGCGGCCAAGGGTCCGGTGTCACCTCGGCCGCACGTTCCAGCAGTACCGCCCCGGCCGCGATGCCGCCGCGATGCCGGGCGCAGTCGGCGGCCTGCTCCAGCCCTGCGGCCACCTCCTCGTCCGGCCCGTCGGCGGCCTGGGCGGCGTGCCAGGCGCGCCGGTCGGGGTCGAGGACCGGGGTCCGTGGCCTCGGCCAGCGCCCGGTGCACCGCTCGGCGTTCGCTCCATGCATCGGCTTGCTCACGGTCCGTCCCGGACGGGTGGCCCCGACGTGATCGGCAGGAGGGACAGCAGCCGCAGACTGGTGTGACTCTCGGTTCCCGGAGTCGCGGTGTAGACCACGAGCCGCTGGGACTGGTCGGGGTCGACCAGCGTCTGGCAGTGCAGTTCCAGCGTCCCGACCTGTGGGTGCCGGAAGCGCTTGGAGGCGCAGTAGGGCCCCAGCACGGGGCGCTCACGCCAGATTCCGGCGAACTCGGGGCTTTTCCTGTTCAGTGCGTCCACGAGCTCGGCAACCCGCGAGTCGCCGCCGTCGCGGGTGTAGGCGCCGTGGAGGTCCGCCACCATGAGACGACTCTGCTCGGCGTGGTCGTCCTCGGGGTGGATCAGGCGGGAGGCGAGGTCCGTGAACCAACGGTAATGGGCACTGCGTGCGAGTCCCGTGTGGGCCGTCTGGTCACCCAGCAGCGCCACGGCCGGGCGCGTCTGCTTCAGCGTCTCGCCCAAGTGGTTCATCACCTGGGCGGGGGTGTCCTCGAGCCGGTCCACGATCCGCATCATCCCTGGATTGATGTGGTCGCCGCGCTGCGTGCGGTGGGGCACGGCGTGGCCGGCGAGCTGGAAGAGGAGGTTGCGCTCCTCCAGGGACAGGTGCAATCCGCGGGCCATAGCGGCGAGCATCTGCTCGGACGGATGGGGACCTCGCGGCTGCTCGAGCCGACTGTAGTAGTCGACCGACATGTCGCAGAGTGCCGCGACCTCCTCGCGTCTCAGCCCCCCGGTACGCCGGCGACGGCCGCGGGGCAGCCCGACGTCCTCCGGCTGCAGGGCCTCGCGGCGCGCCCGGAGAAAGGCTGCGAGTGCCGCCCGGTCTGCCATGGTTGTCCTTTCTCACGGGACTTCGCCGTCACGACGGGATGTGCCGGTCCACGGAGGTCCGGGACTGCCGGTCCACGGATGTCCGGGACGGGCTCGCGGGTACTGGAGAGGGCTCACGAATGCGTGCGCCGCATCCGCGCGGCCGTGGTTCATGACACCCCACGATGTGAGCATGCTGCCAGGACTCGTCATTCCCCGGAACAATGTGTTTCCCCGGGCCTGCATGGTGGTTCCAGAGGGAGCATCTCTGACAGCGTTGTTCCGCCGCGGGGCCTACGGCGCCGGCGGCCGTGGCGAAGGTGTGTTCATCCACGGCCGCCGTCGATTCGGACCGGGGCTACGAGATCCCCGCTGTCCGGGATCATGACGACGCGGTGCGTCAGCGGGTGATCGCCTTGGTCTCCAGGAACTCCTCTAGACCGGCACGGCCCATCTCCCGGCCGTTGCCGGACTGCTTGTACCCGCCGAACGGGGCCTGGAAGTTGTGCTGTCCACCGTTGACGTCGACCTGGCCGACGCGCAGGCGCCGGGCGATCCCCATGGCGTGGTCCTCGTCACCGGTCACCGCTGCGTTGAGTCCGTAGATCGTGCCGTTGGCGATCTCGACCGCGTGATCGTCGTCGACGTAGGGGATGACGACGAGGACAGGGCCGAAGATCTCCTCCTGGGCGATGACCGACTCGGGGTCGACGTCGGAGAAGATCGTGGGCTTGACGTAGGCACCGGTCTCGAAGCCCTCCGGCCGACCGGGGCCGCCGACCACGAGCGTGGCGCCGTCGGCGATGGCACGCCGGATGTAGTCGTCGACGCGCCGGCGCTGGGTCTCCGAGGCGAGCGGGCCGATCCGCGTGCCCTCGTCGGCGGGATCACCGACGACATATTCCTCGGCCGCTGCACGGAGCTTCTCGACAACGGTCTCCTGGAGGCCCTCGGGCACCAGCATGCGCACGTAGGCGCCGCAGGCCTGACCACCGTTGGCCCAGGCGAAGGCCAGTCCGCGAGCGACGGCGGAGTCGAGGTCGGCCTCGGGGAGGACGATGTGGGCCGCCTTGCCACCCAGTTCGAGCGCGACCCGCTTGACCGTGCCGGACGCGGCGACGGAGACGCTTCTGCCGGCGCGGGTGGATCCGGTGAAGGAGATCATGTCGACCTTCGGATGGCGGGAGAGGGCCTCACCGACGACCGGGCCGGTGCCCTGCACCACGTTGAACACACCGTTGGGCAGACCCGCCTCGGTGGCGATCTCCGCGAACATCCGGGCGCTGAGAGGAGAGAGCTCGGAGGGCTTGAGGACGACGGTGTTGCCCGCCAGCATCGCGGGGACGACCTTGGTCACCAGCTGCTGGAGCGGGAAGTTCCACGGGGTGATGGCCCCCACCACGCCGATGGGCTCGCGCACGACGAGCGAGTTCTCGACCACCGCCGTCCACTCGAACTGCTCGGCCGCTGCGATCGCGGCCAACGTCGACGCGACGGGGAAGCCCACCTGCGCCTGCCGGGAGAAGGCGATCGGGGCACCCATCTCCAGGGTGATGGTGGCCGCCAGTTCCTCGCCGTGCTTCTGCAGGCTCTCGGCCAGGCGCCGCATGACGTCCGCCCGCTGCTGCGCAGACGTCGACGCCCATCCGGGGAAGGCGGCGACCGCGGCGTCGACCGCAATGTCCAAGTCCTCGGCCGTGCCCCCGTGCACGGCGGCAATGACGGATTCGTCGGCGGGATTCACGACGTCGATCAGCGGCCCGGACCCGGGGACGGCGCGGCCGTCGATCCAGTGGGACGGAGTCGGGAAGGGAACCTCGGGGTTTTCGTTCATGCGGCCAAGACAACATCGCTCGCCGCGGGGCATCCATGCCTTCCCATGCCCATGATCCGCGTCACTCGCACGGCATGCCCCGGCGGGCCGGTGGTTCCGCACACCACGGGCTACGGTCACCAGGAGCGGTGCAGGCACGTGCGCCTCGCGGCACACACCGTGATTCTCTGCCCCGCGCCCGCGCACCTGGGCGCTGTTGGCGCGCTCCATGGCGGCGGGCAGCGCTTCGGGGATGCCATGGGCCTCGTTGACCACGTAATACGTCCAGTTCACAGGGGACGCACTGGTCCCACTCCGTCCGGTCTGCGACGCGCGGAGCGGAGTCGGCGGTCAGGGTGCACTCCTCGGCGGAGAACCCTGTGTCGGCAGCGTCCCGAAAGATGGAATGGATATTGAGCAGCATGTGATCTCGTCTCGTCTCCTCTCCGCCTCCGATGTCACTCCGGTTCGTCCTGACCCCGCAGCATCAGCGCGTAGCTAAGAATCAGCGTTCCTGCCCCTCTGGTGGGATAGCCCTCCGACATGTGACAAGCAGGGGGTTGCGGGGACGACGTACGGCGACGATGCCAGGGGCAGCCCGGCAACGGCGTCGTCGGATGCGTACACGGCGGCCCCGCTCCACGACCGTGAGGCCGTCGGCCGACGCGGGGCAGGTGTGGTGGTTACCCGGGCCGGGCTTGGTCATGTCACAACAAGTCGAGCCGACCGGTCTAGAAAGGCGAAGCCTAAAGAAGCAGAGGACACCGTGCGTGAGATCTTGATCGTGGGCGGCGGTTACGCGGGTTTCTACACCGCGTGGGGCCTGGAGAAGAAGCTGCGACCTGGTGAGGCGCGCGTCACCGTGGTCGACCACCGTCCGTACATGACGTACCAGCCGTTCCTGCCGGAGGTGGTCGCCGGGTCGGTGGAGGCCCGTCATGCCGCGGTCTCGCTCCGGCGGCACCTGCGTCGGACCCGCCTGATCGCCGGTTCGGTGACGGAGATCCGCAACCGCGCGCACACGGTCACGATCCGGCCGGACACCGGGCCGGACTTCGACCTCCACTACGACGTGCTGGTGGTGACGGCGGGCGCCGTGACGCGCACCTTCCCGATCCCAGGGCTGAGTGACCAGGCGTACGGGCTGAAACACGTCGAGGAGGCCGTCGCGATCCGCGACCGGCTGCTCACCTCGTTCGACCGCGCGGCGACCCTGCCGCGCGGGCCCGAACGCCGCAAGCTGCTCACCGTCACCGTCGTCGGTGGCGGCTTCTCCGGGGTGGAGGGCTTCGGTGAGTTGCTGAGCCTGGCGACCGCGCTGCTCAAACACTATCCGGAGATCGGCGCGGAGGAACTGGCCTTCCATCTGGTTGAGGCCCGGGGCCGCATCCTGCCCGAGGTCACCGACCGGCCCGGTGAGTGGGTGGTGCGCTCACTGGAGAAGCGGGGTGCGCGGGTGCATCTGAACACCCAGCTCGTCTCCGCGAAGGACGGACACATCGTGCTGTCGGACGGCGAGGAGTACGACTCGGGTCTGCTCGTGTGGACGGCGGGCAACGCCTCCAACCCGATCGTGCACAACCACAGCGACCTTCCCGTCGACGAGCGTGGTCTGCTGACCGTGCGTGCGGATCTTCGAGTAAGTACGGACACCGAGGTCGTGGCGGACGTCTGGGCGGCCGGCGACGATGCCTCGGTACCGGATCTCGCGGCCGGACGACCGGACGCCCGTACGGTGCCCAACGCTCAGCACGCCGTCCGTCAGGGCAAGCGTCTGGCGAAGAACATCCTGGCGTCACTGCGCGGCCGGCCGACCAAGAACTACGTACACCACAGTCTGGGGGTGGTGGCCACGCTGGGGCTGGGCCGTGGCATCTTCCAGTACCGGTGGCTGGTCATCAAGGGCTTCCCGGCCTGGCTGATGCACCGGGGCTACCATGTCCTGGCCGTACCGAGCTGGGAGCGCAAGGCACGCGTGTTCGCCGTGTGGGCCACTGCCGCCTTCTACGGCCGCGACATCGTCTCCCTGGTCGCGGTCCAGCGACCGAGGAAGGCCTTCGTCTCCGGCGGCGACCCCCATCGGAGCGAGAAAGCCAGGGACGTCGTCGCCGGATAGGCCGTCTTCGATACTGTCGGGCGGCGGGCGTCTCGCTGTGAGCACCTGCTGCCCGAACGGCTACGGACCCACGGGGAGAACGGCGACACCGCCCGACGTGGCGCAGCCCACCGTCGGATCAGGGCTTGACCGCTCGGTACAGACTGCGGCCGACACGGCGTACGCGGGAGGTGCCGACAGGACGGTCGAGTGTGCTCCGGACGGCGTTGATGCTGCCGCTGTCGGTGTCACGTCCCAGAGCGGATGCGACGTCGCGGGCACGGACGTCGACGTCTCCGACCTTCACGAAGTACGCCAGGAGCTGTTCGGTGAGCTTGCCGTACTTCTTCACGGTGTCGGCGTCGGTGCGGCCGGCCGGCGCCCGGCTCTCGTCGGCGTCCTCGGTCGTGTCCGCAGGCGTCGCATGTCGCGCGGGCGCCGGCTCCCCCCTCGAAGGCGTGTCCACCGGACCGGGTGTGCTGCGGACGACGGAGCGGACGCGGGCACGAGGGCCTGGAGGGCGCTGAGGGCTCGCTGTACGGAGCCGAGGTGAGCGGCGACGGCAACCAGTTCCCTCTCCAGCGCCTGCTTCTGCCTCGAACCGGGCGAGGTCCTCCTGGAGGCTCTCGGCGGTGATCTCGATGTTGCGAGCCTTGGAGGTCTTGGAGACCGTGCGTTCCCCTCGTCCTCACCCCCTGTTCCGGCGGGGCCGCCCGCTACGCCGGAACAGCTTCCCGGCCCAGCACCGGGGATGCTACCCGGACATCATGGGGAGCGGCCTGCGCCGGTCGGGAAGGGAGCGGGCGGGCGGCGGGGGAGCACCTCGCCCAGCGTGACGACTCACCGGCTCCGCCCGCCCGATCCGTCAGGGACGGCGCGTCGTCGAGTGATCGAGCCCGGTGTCACTCGCCTCTCCCGGGCGCAGCTTGCCGTCGGCGGGCCCCGCCACCGAGTGCTGCAGTTGCCAGACCACCCGCCCACCCACATCGGCTTTCCGTCAGGCCGCGTGCTGGTCGACCCGCACCGCCGACACGTCCAGCATCAGAGTGACCTTGTCACTGATGAGGACACCTCCCGTCTCCAGCGGCGTGTTCCAGGCCAGCCCCCAGTCCGAACGCCGCAGGGTGGCCGTGCCCTCGAAGCCAACCCGGTGCTGCCCGTAGGCGTCGCCGCCGGCCCCGCCGAAGACCACGTCGATGTGCAGGGGCAGTTCGATGTCCTTGATGCGCAGACTGCCCATAAGGCGGAACTCGTCGCCGCCGAGCGGGACGACGCCGGTGGAGCGGAAGCTCATCAGGGGAAACGTCGCGGAGTCGAAGAAGGCGCGTCCTCCCAGGTGCGCGTCGCGCTCCGGGACTCCCGTGTCCAGACTGTCGGTCTGGACACTCACGTACGCCTCGGAACGGGACGGATCGGAGCAGTCGAGTCTGAGAAGGCCCTCGAATCGATCAAACCTTCCGCGGACATTGGAGATCATGGCGTGCCGGACGGAGAAACCGATCGTGCTGTGGACCATGTCGATGGTGTAGGTACCGGTCACCCCCGTGTATGGGCATGCAGGAGGAGGGGCCTGATCGCGTCGGATCAGCATGGTGAACTGCCTTCTCTGTGATTTCGGTCTGTCGATGACAAGGTGTGTCGGTGTCTCGACGAGTACCGTGCCGAACGTGGAAGGGGGCCTGCCGTCCGTGGTGCGGACTACAGACCCCCCGCGAGTGGCGGGCCCTGCTCCAGGGCCGGACCGTCACCCGGCGACTCAGTGCTGCTGCGCGAGCCAGTCGGTGAAGCGGGTCTCTCCGATGTGCGCGTCCGGCCCGGGGAGCAGCGTGGTCTCCTGCAGCTCCGCACCGAAGTACCGGGCGTGCACGTCGGTCACGACCGTGCGCGGGTCGTTCTTGGCGGCCAGACCCTTGCGGATCAGCTCGTCGAGCTGGAACTCGTCGGGGCCGGCGACCTCCACCACTCGGTTGACGGGGGTGCCGACAGCTGTGCGGCCGACGGAGGCGGCCACGTCGTCGGAGTAGATGGGCCGGATCTTGACCGGGGCCAGACGGACGGTGTCACCCTCGGTCGCCGACTCGGCGATGCCTTGCATGAACTCGAAGAACTGCGTGGCGTGAACGATGGAGTACGACATCCCCGAGTCCTTGATCAGCTCCTCCTGGGCCTGCTTGGCACGGAAGTAGCCGCTCTCCTGCAGCCGTTCCGTGCCGACCACGGAGAGGGCCACGTGGTGGGTCACACCGGCGTCCGCCTCGGCCTTGAGGAGGTTGGTGGTCGAGGTACGGAAGAATTCCATGACGGCAGCGTCCTCGAAGGAGGGCGAGTTGGTGACGTCGACCACGACCGAGGCGCCGGTCAGGACCTCGGCCAGACCCTCGCCCGTGAGCGTGTTGACGCCGGTGTCGGGGGCGGCCGGCACTGCCTCGTGAGCATGCTCGTTGAGCTTGGTGACCAGCTTCGAGCCGATCAGTCCGGTACCGCCGATCACTACGACCTTCATGCTGAGATTCCCCTCGGATGTGGTGCGATGTCGTCTGCACAGGGAAAGACCGGGTACGCATCCTCCGTGTGACACGGTGACGGTGCATTCCGATGGTTTTCGCGCGCATGTCCGATGCCTTCGACAGAAGGTGGGAAGCATCTCTCGGCCCAGCCGACGGGCGGCTATTCGACGAGCTTTCCTTCGGTGGAGACGTCCACCATGAGCGATCCAATCTCGTCCGGGACGGGGGAGTGCTTTCGTGGGTGACTCCGGTCGTGGGGGACCAGACGAGGTTGAGGCGGAGGGCGGGGTCCATGTCGGGGAAATCGCTGCGGTTGTGGCAACCGCGGGTTTCCCACTTGAGGTCGAAGGCGTGGGCGAGGTCCTGGACGCCGGCGATGTCGGGATGGAATCCGACGTTCTCCATGCGCTTTTCGATGGTGTCCAGTTCCGCCAGGCCGGTGCGCAGCCCCTGTTCGTCGAGTACGACGCCGGCGACACCCGGAAGCGGTGCGGTCACCGGCTGAAGAGTTGAGGGCGACGGCGGGTCGGCCGTCGAACCGCGCGCTGTGTGCGCGGGAGCTGTCGGCCAGGAAGCGGCGCGCGTACCTCTCGGGGTCCTCGTCGGTCAACGCCTCGATGCAGGTCCGGTGCTCGAGCAAGGACCGCACCCCCTGCTCGAAGCCGGCTCGGCGGCGACCGCGTGAGTAGGCGTCGGCGAGTTGACGACGGACACCCACCGCACGCCGTCCCACCGCCGCCGTCCCTGATCGCTCAGTTCCGGGAAGATCCAGCGGTTGCCGGCGCCCGCCGACGCGTCCAGTACGGCGCGCCCCACGGCCACGTGGTCCGGTGTGTTCCAGGCACTGTGGCCCCAGGTGTCCCGGTGGTGCAGCGTGATCACCATCTCGGGCCGGTGACGTCGGACGTTGGCGGCGATGTCCCGGCGCAGGCGCAAGCCGTGGTGCCACGGCGCCGGCGTGGGTGCGTGGCGTGCGGAAGCGGCGAATCGTCAGAGCACTCTGGGGCCGACTCGATGTGCTCGGGCACCGTCGTGCGCCCTTCGGCGCGCCGGTGTCTCAGGGAAGGAGGCCCTCCAGGGGAACCGCGGGATCGGAGAGCACGGCGTCGTTTGTCTCCACACCGGACTCGATGAGGGAGCGGATCGTACCGATGACGTCCCACACGTTGACGCTCATTCCTGCCAGAACCCGGTTCCCGGACATCCAGAAGGCGATGAACCGCCCCTCGTCCCGTGCCCCGCGGAAGACGACACGGTCGTAGCCGTCCGGCTCGGCGTAGCCGGTGTACTCCATCCCGAGGTCGTACTGGTCGGTGTAGAAGTACGGCAGCCGGTCGTAGACCGCGTCCTTGCCCAGCATGGTCAGCGCGGCGGTGCGCGGCTGGTGCAGCGCGTTGGCCCAGTGCTCGACACGCAGATGCCGGCCGAGCCGCGGATGGTAGGCGTTGGCGACGTCGCCGGCGGCATGGATGTCGGCCACGGACGTCCGTAGGTGCTCGTCCGTGACGATGCCGTCGCGCACCTCCAGGCCTGCCTCCTCGGCGAGGCGGACGTTGGGAGTGATGCCCACACCCACCACCACGGCGTCCGCAGGCAAGTGGGTGCCGTCGGCGAGCCGGACCCCGTCCACGCGACCGTCGGTTCCGGTGATCCGCTCGATCCGGGCATGGGGACGCAGGTCGACGCCGTGCTCCTGGTGCAGGCCGGCGAAGACCTCGGCCGCTTCCCGACCCAGTACCTTGAGCAGCGGCAGCTCGCTGCGTTCGAGCACGGTCACCTGCGCGCCGGCCGTCCGGGCCGCCGCAGCCGTCTCCAGACCGATCCATCCGCCGCCGACCACCACGATCCGTGCGCCCTGGGTGAAGGCGGCCTTGAGACGCTCGCTGTCGCCCACGCGCCGCAGATACAGCACGTTGTCCAGGTCGGCCCCCGGGACCGTCAGTCGACGCGGTGAGGAACCGGTCGCCAGGAGCAGCTTGGCGTAGGGCACGCGTCGGCCGTCATCCAGCGTCACTTCCTTGGCCTGCCCGTCGACCGACGTCACGCTCGTGCCCAGAAGCAGATCGACTCCGTGTTCCCGGTACCAGCCCTCGGGGTGCACGTGGATCGACTCGCGGTCCTCCTTGCCCAGGAGGTAGCCCTTGGACAGCGGCGGTCGGATGTAGGGCCGCTCGGGCTCGTCACCGATGACGACGAGGGGCCCGTCGTGGCCGTGTTCGAGCAGTTCTTCCGCGGCCTTGCCGGCGGCCAGGCCGCCCCCGACGATCACGAACGTATTCACACGCGACATGAGAATCCCAGTCTGAGGTTGTGAGGCACACACAGCGAGGCGTGTGGCGCGGTCATCCATGAGACCGGGCGCAGACACCGGTTGTGACACCGTTGCGTCGCCGTGCCGGGGTGAGCGTCGCACCACAGGGAGGAGCATGTGTGGCCCGTCGACTCACCAAAGCGCTCGTAGCGTCACCGCCAGGACATCGGGGCGGTCGTGCCCCGGCAGCGGGGCGAATCCGTGCCGTTCCAGGTCGTCGATCATCCGGGAGCGCGTGGCGGGCCACATCCAGCACGTGGCAGTGGGCCACGTCCGCGACTGCGTGCAGAGCCGCCTCGTCCAGGGTGTGCGGGTGCACGGTCTCCAGCATTCTCTGCTGCGCGGGCAGGGCGGCGAGGCGGGTCATCAAGGACGTGCGCATGGCCTGTGCGGGCTCGACAGCGTGTACGTTCGACCCAGGACTCGGCCAGGCTCATCAGCGTGACCCGTCCGGTACCGGCACCGATGTCCAGCACGCCGAGACGGGCCTTTGCGACGTCCCGGCCGTAGAGGTGACTGACGCGCGTCTCGTCCTCGTCGGCCTGCGGGATGTCGTAGGACTGCGCGGTGACGGCGTAGGAGTCCGGTTGCGGCCGGGCCGTCGGTGCTCTCGTTATGACAGGGCGCATGCCCAGCAAGACAGCACACGGGCCACTCCCGTGTGACAGCGGCGAGGGCGGATGATGTGCCGTCTGTGCGGAGTTGGGGCGATCGCCCTCTTAGCCGCTCGCTGGCACAGGCGGATGGCATGAGCAGTCCGTCCGCGCCGCGACCCGGTCAGTGTCCCCATGGCCGCGCACCGGCCGGGATGCCGTGTGCGCCGCGCGCGGATCCCGGATTGAAGGCAGAGCACGTCGACATGACTGCGAGTTCCCCACAGGTACGGCTGCCCGCGCCGTTCGCCAGTTTCGCCGCCCGACGGACCGAACTATGGCCGGCACGGCCGTTCATCGCGCGAGACGACCGAGAGTCACTCCGGAGCCGGTCCAGTCCGTCAAGCACATGCCCCGCCTCGTCGCGGAGGCGGACGTGGTCGTACTGGCGACTCCGCTGACGCCCGAGGCCCGTCAGCTCTTCGACGTCGACCTGCTGGCTCGTATGAAGGGCGGCGCACTGGTGGTCAACGAGGGGCTGTCGTCGACACCGGCGCCCTGCTGAGGGAGGCACACGGCGGTCGGCTCCTGGACGCACGCGACGTGACCGGCCCCGAGCCGCTCCTGCCGGGAGATCCGCTCTGGGAAGCACCCGGCGTGCTGATCAGCCCGCACGTCGGCGCGTTCACCCCTTCCTTGTGGCCCCGTCTCGAGGTGCTCTTCCGGCGCCAGTTGACCCGGTTCGCCGCAGGTCAACAGCTGGACAACATCGTTCCACGCTGATGGGCGCCGACGCGGCGTCACCGAGTCCGGCGAGTCTGCGTATGCCGCAGCAGCGGTGACACGACAGGTCGACCGAACGCCGCATGTCACACCGGAGCCGTCTCATCGGTCTTCATGGCGACAGCACCGGATCGCCACGGACGGCTCCACCGGTGGCCCTCACAAGACGCAGGTGCCGCGGCCCGACGGCGAAGCCGGGGACAGCGGCGCCCCCCGGGACGCAGCGGGTGATGCAGAAACGAAGGGTGAAGAGATGGGCAACGACATCCGGCCGGCCGAGCCGGGGCAGGGGCGCACCGGGGAGAGGCTCGCCCAATGGTCGCAGAGCCGACTGGGCTATCGCCGCCTGGCCGGCTCTGCTCGGCGCCTGGTCTTTCCGGACCACTGGTCGTTCATGCTCGGCGAGATAGCGCTCTACAGTTTCGTCATCCTGCTGGTCACCGGCGTCTACCTCAGCTTCTACTTCCACCCTTCCTCCGAACTCGTGGTCTATGACGGCAGCTACACCCCGTTGCGGGGGCAGTTGGTGTCGGAGGCCTTCGACTCGACCCTGCACATCTCCTTCGGCGTCCGTGGCGGCCTGCTCATCCGCCAGGCTCACCACTGGGCGGCACTGGTCTTCGTCGCCGCCCTGTTCGTGCACATGCTGCGGGTCTTCTTCACGGGCGCGTTCCGCAAGCCCCGAGAGCTGAACTGGATATTCGGGTTCCTGCTGCTCATTCTGGCCATGTTCGGGGGGCTGACCGGCTACGACCTGCCGGACGACCTGCTGTCCGGAACAGGCCTGCAGGTAGTCAACGGCACGATCCTCTCGATCCCGGTCGTCGGGACCTACCTGTCGTTCTTCCTCTTCGGTGGTGAGTTCCCCGGCGACGACCTGATCGCCCGCTTCAACACCATCCACGTCCTGATCATCCCTGGACTGATGATCGCCCTGATCATCGTCCACGTAGCCTTGGCAGTACGCCACCGGCACACCCAACACTCCGGACCCGGCCGTACCAACAACAACGTCGTCGGCCTTCCACTCAAGGCGTACGCCGTCAAGACCGGCGGCTACTTCTTCCTTGTGTCCGGCGTGATCTTCTTCTTGGCCGCCGTCGCCCAGATCAATCCCGTGTGGAACTACGGGCCCTTCCGACCCGACCACGTCTCCGCCGGCTCCCAGCCCGACTGGTACATGGGCGTCGCAGACGGCTTCCTGCGCGTCATGCCCGGCTGGGAAGTCAGCTTCTGGGGCCACACCCTGGCTCTGGACAACTTCCTGCCCCTGCTGGTCGGTGTGCTGCTCTTCCTGGCCATGGGCGCCTACCCCTTCCTGGAGGCCTGGGTCACGGACGACGACCGCGACCGAAACCTGCTGGACCGCCCGCGCAACCGCCCGGTGCGCACCGCGCTGGGCGTGGCCTGGCTCAGCGTCTACGCGGTGGCCCTCATAGGTGCCGCCAACGACCTGATCGCCACCCATCTGCACGTCTCTGTCAACGCGGTCACCTGGGCCGTGCGCATCGGCCTGTTCGTCGTACCGGTCCTGGCCTTCGTCGTCACCAAACGCGTGGCGCTGGGCCTGCAGCGGCGAGACCGCGACAAGGTGCTCCACGGGCGCGAATCCGGCATCATCAAACGTCTTCCGCACGGCGAGTACGTCGAGATGCATGAGCCGCTCAGCCAGGAGCGACTGCACGCCCTGACCGCCCACGAACAGTACCGGCCCCTCGGTCCCGCAACCCTGCGAGACGCGGACGCGGACGGTGTCATGCCCAGTACCCAGCGCCTGCGCGTCAGACTCAGCCGCGTCCTGTACGGCCCGGGTACGCAGATCCCCAAGCCCACGGCGGCCGAGTACAAGGAGATCCGCGGTCGGCACCGGTCTTGATCACCGGCCACACAGGTCCCCTCCCCGCGGGACATCCGTCTCGCCGGCCCCAGCGGCCGTCCTTCCCCCGCGCAGCGGCGACGGTGCCGTCGGCACAGCCGCAGCGCACCTCACTCGTATCTCAGAAAGGCACCTGTAACGAGCCGTACCTCCCGCATGAGCCGGGCCCGTGTCTCCCTCACCGTTCTGGCCGGCGCCACTGTCGTCGCAGGCCTGCTCGTCACCGCCGTCGCCCCTACCTCTGCCGACAACAACGACACCTCGCCCGGCCCCAAGCCCACCGTCGTCCTGATCCACGGTGCGTTCGCCGACTCCACAGGTTGGAACGACGTCATAAAGAAGCTCCGGCATCACGGTTGCCGCTGGTGGCCGTCGCCAACTCGTTGCGCTCGCTGAGCGGCGACTCCGCCTGCCTCAAGGACGTTCTCGCCAGCATCGACGGTCCCGTGGTCCTGGCCGGTCACTCCTACGGCGGCTCGGTGATCAGCCATGCCGCCACGGGCAACAAGAACGTCAAGGCACTCGTCCACGTCGCCGCCTTCCTCCCCGAGAAGGGCGAGAGCGCGGTCGACCTGTCGGGAACGGGCCCCGGCAGCACTCTCGGCGATGCGGTGCGCTCCGTGCCCTTCACGAACGCCGACGGCTCGCAAGGCACCGACCTGGACATCCAGAACGACAAGTTCCGGCACCACTTCGCGGGGGATCTGTCCCGTGACGAGACCGACCTGATGGCCGTCACCCAGCGACCGGTCACCAACGCCGCCCTGACCGAGGGCGCGGCCGAGCCGGCCTGGAAGACCGTTCCGCCCTGGGTCCTGGTTGCCCCGCAGGACCTCAACGTCCCGCTCAAGGCGCAGTACTTCATGGCCGAGCGAGCCGGCGCCCACGTCACGCGGGTCCGAGCCTCGCACGCGGTGAGTGTCTCGAGGCCCGGGAAGGTCACCGAGGTCATCGAGGACGCCACCCGCTCGGTGCGCCGACCCTTCCGCGCAGCGCCTGCAGGGCTGGGACTGCGGTCAGAGCAGCTTCCCGAGCTCGTTCAGAAGCCGCGGACCACTGTCACGGTGAAGCGGCTGGTGCCGAGGGGCGCTGCGGAGGCGGCCCTTCGGCGGCCTGGGCGTGACGGCGTCCAGGCATGGTCCGGGCCGCATTCGTTCGTCGCGGCCACGCCCGATCCAATGGCGCGGTTCGTCGGCGCTGTCCACACTCGGCCGTTTCGGCCGGTCGAGTGTGCGAACCCCGCTCCATCGACCGCCGGTCCGCGCGTGCATGTCCCGCACCGGGCCCGGCCGCGCAGGGACAACCTCATGCGCCACGAACCGCGGATCATCCCGATAGGCCCCGACGACCTCGTCGGCACCGTGGCGATGCATCGTCGCTGTTCGTCGCAGACCTGTGCGGCTAACACGGGCGATGGACGACCCACGGACCTACCTGCCCGCACTGCTGGCCCGTCCGGCGTCGGTGTATCGGGCCGCACGGGACACAAGGGCCGCATCGTCGCCGTTGGCCACCTGATGCCGGACTGTTCGGCCGTCGAGGCCGCGCCCCTCGTCGAGGACGCATGGCAGGGCCATGGCTTGGGTACCGGCATGCACCGCCTGGGCCACCATGCGCTCGTCGGTGGCTGGTTCGACACTGTACGGCCTCGTCCTGTCCGGTGACGAGCGCATGGACGCCATTCCTCGGTCACGCGACCGTGCCCGTTCACCGGCGGGAGGAGGCGGCACCGTCACCGCCTGGATCCACGTCACTGACCTGGCAGCCGGCCCAGCCACCCGCCGACGGCGAGGCTTCCTCCGCGCCGGGCAGCGGTAATCGTGACCGCTCCCAGGCCACTCGGAGACGAACGGCACCATGCATCCGTCGGGTGACACCCGTTCGGCGAGCTGTTATGTCCGCTGAGGTTGGGGACAGCGATCACTGAGTTTGTCGTGTCGCCGATGGCTTTGCGGATGCGGGTCATCCGGACCCTCCGACCGCGTAGCGCGGACGGTCCCGCCGCCGGGGCAGTCCGAACAGCGGGTGCGGGGGAATCCGGCACGGCCGGTCGTGGATGTCGTCGCGTCGTTCCCAGCGGATGCGCAGGCGGCGGAAGCCGTGCAGCCAGGCGATCGTTCTTTCGACGACATGCCCGAAGGTGCCCTGGCCGGAGCGTGGGGCCGGCCTCGTTCGGCGATCACCGGGCGTATGCCCAGGGCCCACAGCAGGCGCCGTTACTTGGCGTGGTCGTAGCCGCGGTCGCGAGCAGCGCGTCGGGCCGGCGCCTGGGCCGGCCCGACGGTCCCTGCGACGGCGACGGTGGGCCGGGTTGAGCGGGGATCTTGTCGAGCAGGGACAGCAGCTGGGTGACGTCGTTGCGGTCGGCGCCGGTCAGCGACACCGCGAGCGGGATGCCCTGGGCATGGGTGAGGACGTGGTGCTTGCTGCCCGGTCGTGCACGGTCGACCGGGCAGGGACCGCTTTTGGGCCCCTGCGGGCCGCCCGGAGGTGGGAGGAGTCGATCACAGCCCGGGACCAGTCCAGCTTCTTGGCCGACCGCGGCTTGGGCAGCAGCACATACAACTGGTCCCCACACCTCGCCCCCGTTCCACGCGGCCAGACGTCGCCAGCAGGTCATGCCCGAACCGAAACCCAGCTCCTGCGGCAGGTACTCCGACTGGATCCCGGTGTGCAGCACGAACAAGATCCCGCACAACGCCTGCCGATCCGGCACCGGGCCTTGTCCCCGAGGAGTGGACACCTGTTCGTGCAGTCATGCGGCAAGTGTCAGGGTAGCTGGCTGCTGTTCGTAGGCTATCGGCGCCTGCT
>NZ_JBIDCW010000041.1:0-41917 GCF_043204795.1 Streptomyces sp. NPDC047706
CGCACACGAACACGACCCCCTCACCACCGTGACGGGGCACTGAGACTCCGGGCCGGACGCTGGTCGCAGCCACGGCACCGTCCGGCCCGGTACACCGACTGCGGCAGGGAGGCCACTCATGAACCGGGAAAAGCCGCATCTGGGTGTGGTGCAGGAAACACTCCTCATTCCGCTGTACGCACGCGCGGTGGAGAACCGCAAGCAGTTCCCCCTGCTGCGCGACGCCCCTGCCGAGGAGATCGTCGCCGCGCTCGACTACGACTTCGCGCGCTTCGACGGCCTGCCCAGCCTCACCGGGGCGATGCTGCGCACCGTGCTCTTCGATCGCTGGGTGGCGGACTTCCTGTCCGTCCATCCCGACGGAACCGTGGTCGAGATCGGCACCGGCCTGAACACACGCCACGAACGCCTCGACAACGGCCGCGCGAGGTGGTTCGAGATCGATCTGCCCGACGTGATCGGCCTGCGCCGGAACTTCTTCGCGGACACTCCACGGCGGACCATGATCGCGGCCTCGGTGACGGACGAGGCATGGGCCGCCGAGGTGGCCTCGCCGGCCGCGGGGCCGTATCTGTTCGTCGCCGAAGCAGTGCTGCCCTACCTGCACGAACCGGAGGTCCGCCGAGTGGTCGGCCTTCTCTCCGAGCGCTTCCCGGGCTCGCTGCTGGCCCTCGACACCGCGGGCCCCGGCTTCTTCGACGCCCAGGAGCAGCACGACGCCCTCAGCAAGGTCGACGCCCGCATGCACTGGTACTGCCCCGACCCGGCCCGGCTGGCCGACTGGCGGCCGGGCACGCGGGTACTGGCGTCGCACACGCTCACCACCCTTCCCGGCCCCTTGGTCGCGGAACTCCCGGTTTCCTGCCAGGAGATGCTGTCCGTGCTCGCCGCGCAGCGGCTCCCCCAGGCCGAGGGCTACCGGCTCAACCTCGTGCGCCTGCCCTGACAGCACGACCGGTCCCGGAACCCACCGCACTCGCCCTGGATCCGACTGACCCCGCTCCGTGGGAGGTGGGCGTCCTGCGCGACGCATCGGCCACACAGTCATCGGCGCACTGGCGCCCGACGCGGCAGCGGAAGGCCGTTCTGAGCGCCCTGCACGAGCGCGCCGGCTTCACGTCCGCCCAGGAACTGCACGAGGCGCTCGAAGCCGACGGCACCACCATCGGCTTGACCACGGTGTACCGGACGCTTAGCGCCCTGGAGCGCGCCGGGCAGGTCGACGTGGTCCGGGGGAAGACCGGGCAACGGCTCTACCGCACCCGGCCCACCGACGGGCACCGCCACTATCTCGTCTGCCGCGATTGCGGCTTCAGCACAGCAGTCGAGGCGGACGCGGTGGAACGCTGGGCGGAGGACGTGGCCGAGAGCACGGGATTCGCCGATGTCGAGCACATCGTGGAACTGACCGGCGTCTGCGACCGCTGTCGCGTCACCTCGACCGCGCAGGACTCGTCCGGGCAGCACACTGAGCGGCGACTCACACCCGGCCGGTGACGCGCGGGACAGGGCCCGGCGGCTGCACCGCCTCCGGCGGCGAGGGCGGGCCGGGACAGCAGCACACGGGGCCTCACCCGGCTGGCAGGCTTCGGAGTGTGACAGCAATGAGGCAGGACGGGTCCCGTGACCGCACAGATCAGCCGGCCGACGATGCCACTGCGGCCGTCCGGCGGTAACTTACCGCGAGGTGGGCGGCGGTCGTCAACGCCGGAGGAGCCGTCGTATCCATGGTCTGCCCCTCCCGTCGGTGACCGAAAGGCCCGGACTCCGGCCGGCGGGTCGAGAGGATCACGCACGCCCTCTCCCCGGACCAGAGCAGACTGCTCCTCGCGACCTGGGACGGCGCGTTCGCGGGCTGGCGTGGGCGCCGCCCTCATGCCGTATGCGAGAGGGTGTCGCGCGCGACGGCGCGACCCGTGCGCGTCGAGCAGGGCTGCCGGCCCTCATTGGTTCCCGGTCCGGAGGCCAGGTGGCGCCCCCTGCTCAGGAGGGAGTGGTGAGTACGCGGTTGAGTGCGCTGCCGGGGCGGCCGGTGAGGTCGTCCCAGGTTCCCTCTTCCGTGATGCGGCCCTTCTCGAGGACGGCGATGCGGTCGGCACGGCGGATGGTGGCCGGCCGGTGGGCGATGACGATCGTGGTGCGGCCCTCCTCCCGCAGCGCGGCGGCGAGCTGGGCGTCGCCGGTGTTGTCCAGGTGGGCGGTGGACTCGTCGAGGACGAGGACGTGCGGGCGGACCAGCAGCGCGCGGGCGAGTGCGATACGAGCCCGCTGGCCTCCCGAGAGCGTCGCGCCGCGTTCCCCGATGAGGGTGTCCATAGCGGCGATCCGGTCGACGCCGCACCGACGCGCTGTCGTGGCGAGCAGGTCGTCGTCCGCTTCGGGTGCGGCGAGCCGCAGGTTCTCGGCGAGGGTGCCGTGGAAGAGGGGGGTCTCCTGTCCCACGAGGACGACCGTGCGCCGCAGTTCGGAATCGCTCACGTCCCGGACGTCCACGGGGTCGCCGTGGGCGGACATCAGCTGGACCACTCCCTCGGAAGGGTCCCAGAACCGGGCGAGCAGGTGAGCGCAGGTCGACTTGCCGGCGCCCGAGACACCGACCAGGGCGAGTGTCTGCCCCGGGGGGACGGTCAGGTCGACGCCGTCCAGCACGGGCTGTCCGCCGTAGTCGAACCGCACCCCGTGCAGCCGGACACCCAGCGGACCGGGCGGCACGGGGCGGGGCGCCGCGGGCTGCGGGGCGAGGGCGGGGGCCTTGACGGCCGCGCCGACGCGGGAGGCCGCGGCGCGCAGTGCCACGGCCTGGCTCAGGGCGCGGGCCGACTCCGCGACCGGACCGAGGACGGACAGGGCCAGGGCCATCGCCGCCGGGGCCCACGCGCCGTGCAGCCGTCCCGAGGTCACGGACTGCGCCGCCGCGGCGACCGTGCCGAGGACGGCGGCCACGATGAGCAGGTCGCGGACCGATGCGGCGACCGCCTCCCACCTGGCCTCGGCACGCTGGGCGTCGCCCACCTGGCGCCCACGCTCCGCCAGCGTGCGGCGGCGCTGCGCGAGCCGGCCGAAGGCCAGCAGCTCGCGCAGTCCGTCGACGGTCTCCACCGTGTCGGCCGACAGCCTCGCCGTGGCCGTCCGGGTGCGGCCGCCGCGTACCGCGCGTCCCCGCGCGTCGGCGAAAGGCGCCGCGGCGAGCAGGGCCGCCACCGGGAGTACGGCGGCCAGCAGCCAGGGCTCTACCACCGTCAGGAGCAGGGAGCCGCCCGTGAGGATCGTTCCCGACGCGAGCAGTTGGGCGGTGGTGTGGGCGTAGAAGAACTCCAGCGCCTCCACGTCGGCCATGGCGGTGGCGGCGAGGTCGCCGCTGCGCCGGCCCGCGATGCGGGCGGGCGCGCTGCGGGCGAGTCCGTCGAAGACGCGCACCCGCAGGACGGCCAGCACCCGGTAGGCCAGATCGTGCGAGAGGTCCATCTCCCGCCAGGTCGTCAGGGCGCGGACGAGGACCAGGGCGACGAGCGCGGTGACGGTGGTGGCCGAAGGCACGCGTCCCTCGATGACAGCGGTCCCCACCGTGTGCGCGGCCAGGGTCACCAGCGCGACGAGGGAGCCCTGTTCGAGGAGGGCGGCGGCGCAGGTGCGGGCCGTCATGGCGCGGTGGGCGGCGAGGGCGGGCAGCAGGGCCCGCAGTGCGCGTCGCGCAGGTATGTCCGCGTCGGATTTCGCAGTGGTGGCGGTGGTTGTGGTTGAGCTTGTGGTAGCGGTGGCGGTGCTCATGCGGCGAGTTCTCCTCGGTGGGCGCGGCCGGCGTCGACGAGCCGCGTGTAGACGCCGCCGGCCTCGACCAGGCCGGTGTGCTCGCCGACGGCGTCCACGCGTCCTTGGTCGAGGACGACGATGCGGTCGGCGTGCCGGACGGCGGCCAGCCGGTGGGCGACGACCAGGACGGTCCGGCCGCTCGCGGCGTTCATCAGTTCCCGGAGGATGTTCGCTTCGCGGCGTTCGTCGACCGCGCTGGTGGCCTCGTCGAGGACCAGCACCGGGGCGTCCGCGAGCAGGGCACGCGCGAGGGCGAGACGCTGGCGCTGGCCGCCCGAGAGGGTGGCGCCACGCTCCCCGAGGACGGTGGCGTAGCCGTCGGGCAGGGCGGCTATCTCGTCGTGGACCCCGGCGACGCACGCCGCACGGGTCAGGTCGTCGTCCGTGGCGCCGGGCCTGGCCAGGCGCAGATTGTCGGCGATGGTGGCGTGGAAGAGGTAGGTCTCCTGTGAGACGACGGCGATGCCCTGCCGCAGAGAGTCGAGTGCGTACGCGGTGGTGGGGCGTCCGTCGAGGGTGATGCGGCCCTCCTGCGGGTCGTGATGGCGCAGCAGCAGGGCCAGCAGCGTGGACTTGCCCGCGCCGGAAGGGCCGACGATCGCCGTGGTCCGTCCCGCCGGCGCGGTGAAGGAAACGCCGTCGAGGGCGGGCGCGGGTGTGCCGTCGTAGGCGAACCGGACGTCGTCGAAGCGCACTTCGGGCGGGGTGGTCCAGTGGGCGCGCATCTCCCCGGTGTCGGGTACGGCCGGCTCGGCGGTGCGCAGCGCCGCGAGACCGTCCGCGGCCGACACCCCCAGGTATCCGGCGTGCCATTCGCGGGCCAGGTCGCGGACCGGCCGGAAACACTCGGAGGCCAGCAGCAGCACCAGATAGGTGCCGGTCGCCGTGGTGGATCCGGTGGCGGACGACCAGCACGCCAGGAGCGCGGCGGCGACAGTGCCGCCCTGGATGGCGAGGTCGGTGATGGCGGTGTCGACCAGGGACACCCGCAGTTTGGCGACGGTCGCCCGGTGCAGCGCGGCGGACCGCTCCTCCAGGCGTGCGCGGGTGCGTCCGACGGCGCCGGCGGCACGGAGGGCGGGCATGCCCTGGAGTGCCTCCAGGTAGTCGGCGCCGAGCCCTTCGTAGGTGTCCCAGTGCTCCTTGCCGCGGGCGGCCAGCAGCCGGTCCCAGGCGCGCGGCCCGGCGAGGGCCAGCAGCAGGGCGGGGACCAGGCCGAGGAGTGCCCACGGTTCGACCACGGCCAGGGCCGCCAGTGCCAGGGGCGGCACGGTGAGGGTGACCAGGAGCTGGGGCAGGTAACGGGAGACGTAGGCGTCGACGCCCTCCACCCCGTCGACGAGGGTGGTGCGGACCGCCCCGGCTCGGGCGGTGGTCAGGTGGGCGGGCCCCAACCGACCCAGGTGGACGAGCAGTTCGTCCCGCAGGGCCACCCTGACGCGGGCCCCGGCACGGGTGGCGGTGTGCCGCTGCCACAGGGTGAGCCCGGCGCGGGCGGCGACGACGGCGAGCACCGCGGCCAGCAGCCGCGGAAGCTCACCGGTGTCACCACGGGCCAAGTGGGCGAGCGCGAGGGCCAGCAGTGCGGCCTGCACCAGGTGGGTCAGGGTGACGGCGCCCTGCAGGAGGGTGGCCGCGAGCAGGGGGCGCCGGGTGCGCCCGGCGGCGCGGCGCAGCTCGGGGTGGACGATCACGTGATGTTCTCCTCGTCGGCGGCGTGGCGGGTGCCGAGGGCCAGTCCGTGGACGACCCAGTCCCGGCCCGGAGGGGCGCCGAGGGCGGCGCCGAGGTCCGCCTGCTGCCAGGAGCCGACGGGCCGGGCCGACAGCCCGTGGCGCGAGGCGGTGACATGGGCCAGGTGGACGGCGAAGCCGGCCTGCAGGTGGGCGCGGCGGATGTGCATGGCGTCGGCGTCCGCGGGGCAGCCGTGGGCGAGCAGGACGGCGCCCGCGTCCGCGAGCCACGCCTGGCCCGCGGCCCAGGCGGCGAGCGTCGGGCGGGCCTCTCCCGCCGCGTGCCGCCGCAGGGTCGTGCCGTCGGCGGACAGTGCCACCAGGACGGGTCGTGGCGGGCCGACCGCGGCGCACCAGCGCAGGTCGCCGGTGCCCGCCTGTACGGCGGCGGTGAGGACCGCCCGCAGCGCGTCCTGGGACGGGGTGCCCGGCATCGGCGGTGGGGTACTGCGGCGCGCCAGCAGTTCGGCGGGCGCGGGCGGGCCCCCCGGCGGGTCCGGGACACGGGCGCCGCCGTCCGGGCGCGCCTTGCCCCGCCCACCGGCCTGGTGCGCCGGGCCCCGCCCACCGGCCTGGTGCGCCGCCGGGCCGCCCCGCCCGTCGGGCGGCGGGATGTGCACGGCGGCCAGCGGGCTCCCGGCGAGTCCGTCGAGCCGTGCCTCGGGCTCGTCCGTGCCCAGCGCGCGGGCCGCGAGGAACAGGGCCGCGGCTGCGTGCCCGGTGTCCAGCAGGAGCAGCGGCCAGGCGCGGTGCCCGTAGTGGGAGACCGTGCGCCGTGCGGTGACGGAGAGTTCGGCGGTCACGCCGGGAGGTGTATTCCCCGGAGGCCGGCCGAGGTGATGGACGCGGTGGCGCAGCGGGTCGTAGCCGTAGCGGCCGGGCGGCAGGGAACAGCCCGCGCCCACCACCAGTTCGGTGTCCACCGGGTGCAGCGCACCGGCGGAGGCCACGGGCCGGAGGCGTCCGGAGGCGTCCGCCGCGGCCAGCGACAGGCGCAGCAGGGCCCCCAGGTCGAGGTCGGCCGGGCCGGCCGGCGGGAGGGGGCTCGGCGGTCCGGGCCAGGCCCGGACCGTTCCCCCGGCGGGGGTGCCGGGTCCTGGTGGCTCCGGGGAGCGTGCGCGGGCGAGGGCGGCGACGAGGTCCACCGGCCGGTCCTCGCGGAGGTCTTCTTCCACGGCTGCGGCCCTCACATGTGCGGCGGAGGCGCCAGCGTGAAGTCCTCCGGCGCGCTCGGCGGGCTCGTGCGCCACCCTCGGGCGACGGCGGCCGCGGCGAGGCGCGGGCAGCCGAAGTAGCCGAAGGCGGCGGGGGCGTTGGGCAGCAGTCCGGAGACGAGAACCCGTGCGACGCGCAGGGAGGTCTCGGCCACGTCCTCCGTGGTGAGGTCGAAGGTCATGACCCGGTGGCCGCCCGTCCGCAGCGCGCTGTCCAGGCGTTGCCGGCTGCCGGGCTCGACCTCGCCGATGGACACGGTGCCGAGCGCGGGTTCGGTGAAGCGTCTGGCCTCGGCGGCCATCCGCTCGTCGAGCCACACCTGCACGTGGGCGCCCAGGTCCCGTACGTGCTCGAACTGCTCGCCGCACGCGTCGAGGTAGCGGGCGTCGGCCCGGTGGTCCAGGTACAGCCCGCGGGCGAGCAGCCCGGCCTCCACGGCCTTGAACACCCAGCCGTCGGAGCCGGTCAGGCCCTGGGTGAAGACCCAGGTGTGGACGGCCTCCAGGACGGCCTTGCGGGCGGCCTCGGCCGGGTCGTACTTGCAGGCGAACCCGGCGGCGTACAGGCCGAGGCGCGCATCGTGCACGAGCGCGGCCATGCAGGGGGCGAACTCCGAGTGCATCTGCACGATGTGGACGTCGAACGCCGAGCCGGTGAGGTCGTCGGCGAGGCCGGGCACGCTCGCCGGGTCGATGCCGCGGGCCGGGCCGTCCAGATGCCACCACAGTTCCAGGGCGTCGCGTTCGACGATCTCCAGCAGGCCGCGTTCGACGGCGTCGTCGAGGCCCTGTCCGGTGGCGATCCCGGCGTAGTTGAGGTGGTGGGTGCGGGGTAGCTCACGCAGTGCGCCCTGGCGCCAGTTGAGGTGGGTGAGCGCGACGGGTGCCCAGACCTCCGTCGTCCCTCCGCCGGGCAGCAGTTCGGTGCCGCGGGTCCACAGGGCCGGGGTGTCGGGGGTGAGGGGGCGGTAGGGGAACTTCTCCCGGGCGTACTGCCAGTCGGCGTACGCAGGCAGGTCGCCGGGGCCGTAGAGCCGCAGGCCCTTGTCGGCCAGTTCGGTGGCGGTGGCCCGCACGGGGGCGTCGGGGTGGCCGGGCGGCGGGACGCGGTTGCCGCAGTACCGTTCCACCCCCTCGGCTATCGCGGCGACGCGGGCCTGGGCGGGGTCACCGAAGGTGGTGCCGAGGGAGACCCGGTCGGCGGGCCACAGGCCGTGTCTGCGGGCGTCGGATATCTCGGCCGTGAGCGCGGTGTAGCGGGGCGGGGTGCCCGCCGGGTGCTCGACGGGCTCGACGTTGCGGACGATGCCGCAGACGGGGTCGACGAGTGCTTCCAGCGGCAGCGTCGTCATCTCAGGATCTCCTCTGCGGGGTCGACGGGGGTGGGGCGGGAGGGGAGCACGGGCAGGCTCAGCACCACGCTGTCCGGATCGATCTCGCGCCGGGAGGCGTGCAGCGTGGCGGCCTTCACCGGGTCCTGACCGGTGTGCGGGTTGCGGGCATGGGCCGGGAAGTGGTGTCCGGCGATCTCCAGGCGCAGCCGGGTGCCGGCGGGCAGCCGGCGAGCGAGCCGGCCGAGGGCGAGGGTGAACGCGGCGTCACGGCCGGCCGGTTCGGCGCGCCGGACGATGCCGACGGCGAGCCGCTCGGCGACTCCTTCCGGCGTGAGGGCGACCAGCCGGGCGGCCCAGTCGGCGGACCGCGTGTGCGCGGTGGCCCGCAGGTGCACGCTCACGGGGCCGACGACGTCGAGCGGACGCGGCAGCGGTGGGGTGATGAGCAGGCAGCGGTCGGGCGGGCCGTCGGTGGGGACGGTCAGGTCGTCGGAGCGGACGGGCCGGTCGGGGTCGGCGGTGAAGGCGGCCCCGTGCAGCAGCCGCGGCCGCCGGGTGCGCGGTTCGCCGTTCGTACCGGCGGGCAGCCACAGGTCGGCCCCGCCCAGTCCCTGTGCGCCGTGGCCGCCGGGGGCGAGTTCGCCGGCCAGGGCGCGGCGGGCCCAGCTCACGTACAGCTCGCCGAGGTTCACCCGGTGGGCCGGTCCGGCGTCGGGGCCGGGTGTGGAACCGAGGCCGTGGCCCCAGGGGCCCAGCAGCAGCCGCGCCGAGGGTCCGCCCCAGGCGTGCCAGAGTGCGACGGTCTCCTCTGTGAAGTGGTCGTGGTGGCCGCCCACCGCGAGCAGGGGCACGGCGGCCTGCGCCGCCCGGGCGGTCAGGCGTCCGCGGTCGCGGTGCCGCCACAGGCTTGCCCAGGAGGGCAGGGCGCGGCCCAGCCGCTCGGGGAGGCCGGTGAGCGGCAGGTGGGTGAGGAGACCGGGGTCCGCCGCGAGGGCCTTGTCCAGCGCGCGCTCGTCCGAGTCCGGTCGGTCACCGTGGGCGGCCCACCATCCGGCGCGGGACAGCAGCCGCTCCACACCGGACGCCTCGCGGGCCGTCTCCGCCAGGCCGAGGGCGGGTACGGCCGCGAGGACGGCGTCGGGCCGGGCGTCCTCAGGCGCGTCGAGGGCGAGGACGAGGGCGCAGTGGGCCGCGTAGGAGGCGCCGGCGGCCACCAGCCGGCCGTCGCTCCACGGATGCCGCCGGATCCAGCGGACGGCCGCCGCGCCGTCGGCCGCCTCGTTCGCGTAGGGGTGCCATTCCCCCGGCGACGCGAACCGGCCGCGCACGTCCTGGACGACGGCGGCGAATCCGCGGCGGGCCCAGCCACGCGCCTCGGCCCGGTGCCGGGTCCGGTCGTAGGGGGTGCGCACCAGGACGGCCGGGAAGGGACCGCCACCGGCCGGGAGGACCACGTCGGTGGCCAGTTCCTCCACGGCCGCGTCGAACGCGGTCATCCGTCCTTCTTGGGCATCGGGGCGACGGTGGGCACCGGGAGGACGGGGTGCTCGGTGACGGCCAGCGTGCGCAGGTCCACGCGGCGGAGCCGGCGCCGGGCCGGGAGGCCGACGGTGCCGGGTGCGCCGGTGGCCCACCGATGGAGATCGTCCGCGAGCAGGGCGGCGAGCAGCGTGGCGGCGGGCGGGGTGAGCCGGACCGGCGCGCCGGAGGTACGTGGTCCGCTCCAGTACGCGGCCAGTTCGCGGTGGGCGGGGGTGGCGGCGAGCCGGCGGGACCGGACGTGCCCCGAGGTGACGTCCGAGGGAGCGGCGGCCACCGGCTCGACGTACGCCTGCCAGCCCTCGCGGTGGCAGCGCAGCCACGCGACGCCGTGGTCGGGCAGGCGGTCGGCGGCGTCCCACAACCCGTCCGGAACGGGTCCGTCGAGGCACCACACGACCGCGGAGGGGTCTCCGTCGAGCAGGTCCTCGACGGCCACCGGTGATCCGCCCGAGGCGGTCTCCGTCACGCGAGGCCGGGCGCCCAGGGCGGCCAGTTGCGCCGCGAGCGGTTCGGTCAGTACCGGGTTGCCGAGGATCCGGATGTCCTGGCGAGCGGCGGGCCATCGCGCGTCCCGCGGCCCTTCCGCCAGATAGCCGGTCTCCTCGAACGCCCGCACCACACGTTCGAGTTCGTCGTCCGCCGGGCCTGTGGACCCGCCCGTGAGCCGGGAGAGCAGAACGTCCTGGTCGGCGCCCCTTGTCCTGACGCTGAAGAACTCCCCTTCCGGGGTCCGGACGGCGAGCCCCCGGCCGGGCACGGCGACGACGTCGACACCGGGGGCGAGTCGGCTGCGGGACACGACGATCCTCCTGACGAAAGGGTGGGGATGGGCGTGGGCCCGCCCGGAAGGCAACGGGCGGGCCCACGGTCGAGGGTGGCTAGGCCCTCGCTTACTCCTCGTTGTCGTCGAAGGGGTTCTCGACGAGCGCGTTGGAGTGGGAGGCCGAGGCGTGCGCCAGCTGGCCCTGGTCGGCGATCGGCGTGAAGATCTGCTCGTTCTCCATGAACTCTCCTTGTTAGAGCGGGAGTTACGACGTTCGAGTGAGCGCCGCGATGACAATCTAATGACTCTGATTTTCATATTCTAGATCTGGGAGAGGGTGATCTGGGTAACACACCGGCCAGCCTCCCTCAGGGTCCCGGCCGACCCGTCCGGCCACCTTCAGCACGTCCGCCAGCAACCCCGGGGTCACCACCTCCCCCGGCGCCCCGTCGGCCACCACACGGCCATCGCGCAGGGCGACGACGCGTTCGGCGAACCGCGCCGCGTGGGCCAGGTCGTGCAGCACCATCACCACGGTGAGCCCGCGCTCCTCACGCAGGCGGACCACCGTCTGCAGCACGTCGAGCTGGTGGTGCAGATCCAGGTAGGTGGTCGGCTCGTCGAGCAGCAGGACGCGCGTGTCCTGGGCGAGCGCCATCGCGAGCCGCACCCGCTGCCGCTCGCCTCCGGACAGCGCGTCGACGTCACGGTCGGCCCACTCCGCGACCCCGACGTCACGCAGCGCCCGGTGCACGACGGGATCGTCGCCCTCACGCAGCATGCCCAGCGGTCCGCGCGCCGCGTACCGCCCCTGGCGGACCAGGTGACGCACGGTCATGCCGGGAACGCCCGGGGCGGACTGGTGCAGCAGGGCCACCCTCCGGGCCGTCGCGCGCCGGGACAGCCGGGCGAGGTCGTCCCCGCCGAGCCGGACGCGCCCTTCGTCCGGTTGCAGCAGCCCGGCAGCCAGTCGCAGCAGGGTCGACTTGCCGCAACCGTTCAGGCCGATGAGGGCGGTCAGTTCACCCGGCCGTACGGTCAGGTCGACGCCCCGCAGCACGGGTCGCCCGGGGTAGCCGAAATGGACCCCCTCGACGTGGATCCCCACGGGCTCGGTCATGCTCTGTCCTCGATTCGACGTCAGAACGAACGGCTCGGCGTGCGGCGCACGACGACCAGCAGCAACGCGGCCCCGAGGCAGGCGGTGAGCGCCCCGACCGGCAGCGTGAGCCGTCCGAGGTCCAGCACCCCCGCCAGCAGCCGCGAGGACAGCTGCGCCGCCGCGTCCGCCCCGCACACGACCACCGCGCCCGCCAGGGCGGCGCCGGGCAGACTCACCCGCAGGTCCGCGCCGAAGGCGGCCACGGCCACGTGCGGGACGAGCAGCCCCACGAAACCCAGCGCTCCCACGGCGGCCACCGCGCCCGCCGTAAGCGCCACCGCGCACAGCAGGGCCAAGGTCCGGGCCCGGCGAGCCGAGAGACCGGCGGCCAGAGCGATGTCGTCCCCGCAGCGCAGCAGCGTCAACGGCCCGGCCAGCAGCCAGGCCGCGACCCCCCAGACGAGGGCCCACGGCCACAGCAGGTGCCAGTGCTGCCACACCCGGCCCTCCGTGGTGCCCACCAGCCACTGGACGACACTGCCGAGTTCGCCCGGCTCCACCAGGAGCACCATGGCGGTGAGTCCGCCCAGCACCGCCGACACCAGCACCCCGTGCACGGCGGTCTGCGCCGGGTCACCGCGCCCGCGCCCGGCGAGCAACCACAGCAGCGTGGCTCCGGCGCACCCGCCCACGCACGCGGCGAGCACCACGGCCAGGGGTGAGTCCCACCCGGCGAGTCCCAGGGCGGTCGCGGTGACGGCGCCGAGCACCGCCCCCGGGGTCACGCCCGTCACCTCCGGCCCGGCAAGGGGATTGCGCAGAGCGGACTGCAGGACCAGCCCCGCCACGGCGAGACTGGCGCCTGCGCAGAGAGCCACCAGCAGCCTGGGCAGGCGAAGTTGGAACAGGATGTGGCGTTCCGTCGCGTCCCCGCCGCCGTTCAGGACCTCCCAGGCCACGCCCGGGGACATGCCGCGCCCGGCCACCAGTTCCACGCCGGCGCACACGACGGCCAGTACGGCGAGAGCCGTGAATCGCCGGGTCACCGTACGTCCTCCGTTCCGAACGCCCCGGAAGGGGGCGAGCAGTCGTCGTCGAGCCCACCGCGCCCGGGGGCTTCTCCGCCGGCGCCGTCCGGCGTTCCGGCGAGGGGGATGTCGTTGACCGCATGGGCGCGGGGGGTCGCGTCCGGCGTTCCGGCGCGGGGGAGGTCGTGCGCCGCGTCGGCACGAGGGAGGTCCTTCGCCGCGTCGGCACGAGGGAGGTCCTTCGCCGCGTCGGCACGAGGGAGGTCCTTCGCCGCGTCGGCACGAGGGATCGCTTCCGGCACCCCCGCGTGGGAAACGTCGTCGGCCGCGACGGAAGCCGCCTTCCGCGGTCCGGGCAGCGGCCCGCGCACCGCGGCCGAGGCGGTCGGCCGGCGCCGGGCCGACCGGTCGCGACCGCGCGACCGCATCAGCGCGACCCCGGCCGGCACCCCCAGCAGGGCCGTCCACGCGCCGGCCGGTGTCTCCACGGGCGCCAGCGCCAGCCGGGCCGGGGCGTCGGCGACGACCACGACGACCGCGCCCCATACCGCGGACCACGGAAGCCAGCGCACCGCTCCCGCCGCGGGGTTGAACCACCGGGCCAGGTGCGGGGCGAGGAAGCCCACCCATGCCACGGGCCCGCACACGGCCGTCACCGGGGCGATCAGCACCACCGCGATGGCCAGTGCCGCCAGCCGGGCGCGCTGGGCGCGCACCCCCAGCGCCTCGGCGTCCTGGTCGCCCAGCCGCATCACCGACAGCACCGGCGCGCACAGCACGAGCGCGGGGAGCGCGACGAGCAGCCACGGCCACAGTCCCGTCACGTCGTCCCAGGTCCGGGCGGACAGGGAGCCGAGCAGGTAACGGTAGATGAGCTGGAGGTCCAACTGGTCGGCCATGACCATCAGAACGAGCAGCGCGGCCTGCAACGCCGCCGCCACCGCGGCGCCTGTCAGCAGCACCGCGGACGGACTGCGGCCGAGTCCGGCGGCCAGGAGCGTGAGCCCGCCGCCGAGCGCGGCCCCCCCGATGGCGAGCATCGGCTGGACGGCGGCGGGCAGTGACAGGCTCAGTACCAGCGGCGCAGCCACCCCCAGCGCGGCACCGGACGACACGCCCAGCATCTCCGGCACCGCCAGGGGATTGCGCAGCGCCTCCTGTAGCACCAGCCCGGCCGCCCCGAGACAAGCTCCGGCGACGAGCGCCAGCACCAGTCGGGGCACGCGGAGTTCGAAGACGACGATCCCGGCGAGCGTGGTGTCCCCGTCCAGCACCGCGGCGACCAGCCGGTGCGGTGGGACGTATGGGGTGCCGAGGCTGAGCGCGCAGGCCGAGGAGACGGCCAGCACAACGACCACCAGGAGCGGCTGCCCCCTCCGCGCGCCGCCCGACGGCCGCAGTCCGCCCGCGGCGACGGGATCCGCCGCGGCGAGCGACGAGCGGGGCGTCCTCACCGCAGCGCGGCCGTGGCCTCGTCGAGGACGATGCCCAGCGAGCGGGTGCCGCGGCCCTTGGCCCACACCTCCGAGTCCACCTCGTGGACGTCGCCGTTCTCCACCGCCGGGATCTTGCCCCACAGGGGGTTCTCGGCCAGCTTCTCGGACAGCTTGCCGTCCGCGTCGCCGAAGCTCAGCGTCTCGACGAACAGCACGTCGACCTTCTGGGCGAGGATCTCCTCGAGGCTGTAACTGCCTTCCACACCACGGGACTTCCAGGGATAGTCGGCGATCTTGGGGAAGAGACTGGCGGCCACGTCGGTCTCCGGGGTCGCGACGCCGAAGTTCTCGTCACTGCCGTAGATGACGAGAGCGGTCTTGTCGCTGGGAGTCTTCTCGGCGGCGGCGAGCTTGGTCCGGAAGTTCATCTCGGCCTTCTCGCCCTCGGCGGTGCGCCCGGTGAGAGCGGCGAGGTCGCGCAGGTATCCGACGCTGTCCTCCCATGTCGCGGGCTGCATCGCCCAGAACGTCGTGGCGCCCTTGAGCGCCGGGGCGAGCTTGCCGTGGGTGTCGCCCAGTCCGATGACGAGGTCGGGCTTGTGGGAGAGGATCGCCTCCACCTCCGGGGCGATGAACCCGCCCGGGATGACGTCGACGTCCTTGGCCTTCTCCTCCCCCAGGAAGTCCGGGTGGGCGAGCAACGCGCTGTTGGTGGCCGTCGGGACGATTCCCAGCTCGGTCAGGATGTCATCGCAGAGCGCGAACAGGCAGACGATCCGCTCGGGTTCCTTCTTCAGAGAGACCTCGACGCCCTTCGTATCGGTCAACTCCGTGGACGCCGTGATGGGTTCGACGGTGACTTCGGTCTTCGCCGCCGGCTTGGCCCTGTCACTCACAGGTTCCCCGGACGACGAGCCGCAGCCGACCAGGAAGGAACCGACCACCGCTGCGGTGATCCAACTACGGACGAATCTCGACGGTGCGCGCAGCATCGATGCCCTCGCTCTTTCTCAGGTACCGGGACGCACCGAAGATACATGATAATCGTTTTCACGATATCGGTTCCTGGAGGACCCATGCCCACTGCCCCACCCGTTCTGCTCGTCTCCGACCACGTGGACGGATCCGTCCATGTGCTGACCGTGCCGGACGGCACCGTCGTGGGACGCCTCACCGGCCGTCATCTCTCCGAGCATGCCGGGTTCCTGGCGCTGCCGGGCGGGCGGGTGGCCTGCGTCGACGACCGTCGCGGGGAACTGCTGGTCCTCGACCCGTTCGCCGAGCAGCTCGTGGAACTCACGGTCCCGGTCGCCGTGCCGGCCGAGCACCTCGGCTGCGACCCGTCCGGTCGCCTACTGGCCGTCACCACCGGCCTGGGCGAGAACACCGAACCCTGGTCGGACCTGCTGACCGTCCTCGACCTGGAAACCGGAGACACGGCGAGGGTACGCACCCGCGTCGGCGAACCGGGCGTGACGGTGCTGGGCGGCGACGATCCGCTCGTCGTGCTGCGGCACCGGGCGCCCGGCGAGCTTGCCGTCCACCGGTTCGCCGACCTCCTCGCGGCTCCGCCCGGCTGCCCTCCGGTCACACCTCACGCGGTCCTGCCACTGCCGGACGACGGGCACGGGGACGCGTACGCACCCGGCAGGGGAGACGTGTTCGCGGCCACGGGCGAGGGAGTACACCGGGCCCGGAGGAAGGGCTACGCACTCGCCGCCGAGGCGGTCATCCCCTGGGGGTCCCCCGCCCGGGGCTGGTACCTCCGGCTCGACACCCGCCGGCCGGCGCTCTGGAGCACGCTGCGCGGCGGCGACCCGGACCCGCTGCGCTGGCCGGAGTGGACCAACCAGGCATGGCACCACGACCTGGAGACCGGCCGCACGCTCCACACGGAACTCGGCCCAGGGCTCGTGTTCCGACTGGCCCTCGCCCGGCGGCACACCGCCTTCACCCGGATCCACCCCGACGGCGACGAACTCGTGCTCCTGGGCGCCGACGGCTCCGTCCGCCGCATTTCCTTGCCCGCCATGGACGGCGCACCGCGCCGCGGCGGCACCCCCTGGGAAGGCGTCCAGCGCCGGGCGGTGGCAGCCTCACCGGGCTCCGACTGGATCGCCGTCACCCGAGGCGGCCACGGCGAGGTGCACCTGTTCGACGCGGAGACGGGGCACGAGGCGGCCCGCCCGCGGCTGGGCACACCGCTGCACCACGGCGGCCACGTGACCCTGCGCAGCCGCGACGACGGTGCCGACGGTGATCCTGTGGGCCGTTGACGACGCGTTCGGGCCCGCGCGGCGGGTGGCCGAACGCGATGAGCGGGCCGTCACGGTCTGGAAGGAGGCGACCTGGGCGGAGGTAAAAGAGCGCGGGCGGCGTGCGGGGGCTACATCTGCTTCGAGGACGAAGCGGGCTTCACGCGACGGCCGCCCCGGGGACGGACCTGGGGCCGGCGCGGACGCACCCCCGTCGTGACGATCAGCGGCCGGCGCTCGGGACGGCTGTCGGTAGCGGGGCTGATCGCGACGCGGCCCGGCTCGAGGACCTGGCTGTGTCACCGCCTCCGGAACCAGCGTATCGATTGCCCGGCAGTTGGTCCGCCGCGCGCAAGCCCGCATCGAAGGCGACCGCGACCGGCCATCCACGGTGAATGACACCGTCGCCTCGTCACTGCGTTCCAGACCGCCGCCGGCACCGGGATCTGAAGGACCTCACAGACCTCCTCCGTGCTTGCCGTCGCCGACTTCTTGACTGGTTCGTCCGGCTGCACAGACCCCAGGCCATGTCTGGTGGAACGGTTGATCTGGACGCGTCAGCATACTGCGGCCGTGCCCGCCGGTCACACCTGGCCTGTATGCCGCGCTCGACGGCCTTGGTGCTGGATCGCGAAGTGGTGCGTAGTGGCCGATTCCGAGAGACGGCGACGAGAACAACCGGCCCGTGCAGGTCACTGCCCGAGATCCCGCACATGTCGTCCCGGTGCGAGACGTCGCCGACTGCCACCTCTTGCAAAGAGTGCCATATCGCCACAAGAGACGCATACAAGAAAAGCGTAACTTAACTCCGCAAGTACACATACCGCCTGAGGTGCATTGACTTGTTCAACAATGAAGTTCAAGCTATGGAGCGTTTAAACCGGTTCAAGTCCTGGCCATGCAGTCGCCGAACACCGTTTCAGGTCATGAGTGCGCGGCATTTCTGGTACTCGGCAAGTTTTGTTCCGTAATGCCGGCCGCAGCGTTCGGAACCTGCAGTGGTCATGGGTCCGCCCGCCAGGAGACGACAGGAGTTGCGTATGTCCCGCCGCCCCACGATCGCGGACGTGGCGGCGTTGGCCGGGGTATCCCGTGCCACCGTTTCCTTCGTTCTCAATGACCGGCCCGGTGTGGCCGCCGCCACACAGCAGCGTGTCAGGGCAGCAGCCAAGGAGCTGGGGTGGACGCCGAGCCGCAGTGCGCGGTCGCTGTCCACTGGCAGGGCCCACGCCGTCGGGCTGGTCCTGAGCCGTGAACCGGAGCTCATCGGCACCGACCCCTTCTATCCGGCGTTCATGGCGGGAATCGAGTCGGTGATCTCCGAAACCGGCGACGGTCTGATGCTGCACGTCTGCCGCCCGGGCGACGAGGAGGCGACCTACCGTCGGCTCGACTCCGACCGGCGGGTGGACGGTGTGTTCCTCACAGACCTGCGTGTGGACGACCCGCGACTGGCGCTTGTCGCCGAGCTGGGTCTGCCCGCCGTCGTCGTGGGAGCCGTCGAGGGCGGGACGCAACTGCCGACGGTGAATCTGGACGACCGCCCAGTGATCCGCCACGCCGTACGGCACCTCGTGGAGCTCGGACACCGCGACATCGCCTACGTGGCCGGGCCTGAGGAGTTCGTGCACGCACGGCGCCGCCGTCAGGCGTGGGCCGACGCCCTCACCGAAGCAGGGCTGCCGGCCGGGTCCGTCCTGGCCGGAGGATTCACCGCCGAGGGCGGAGCACGGGCGACTCAGGCGCTCCTGGCCCGAAGCGCCCCGCCCACAGCCATCGTGTACGGCAACGACCTGTCGGCCACGGCGGGCATGGCGGTGGCGCAGGAAGCCGGGCTGCGCCTGCCCGAGGACCTGTCGATAGTCGGCTTCGACGACGTCCCCCTCGCCTCCTGGACCCTCCCTTCACTGACGACCTGCCGCGCCGATCCGACGTCCTGGGGTCGGGCCGCGGCGCTGGCGCTAGTCGAGGTCATCGAGCGAGGCACCGCCGAGGACGTGGAACTGGACCCCGCGACGCTGCTCCTGCGGGGCTCGACCGGCCCGGCGCCCGTCCGCGGGGCCAGCGCGTGACCCACGGCCTATGGCCGGTCACGAGTTGTTTTCCTCAGCTAGATCTCGTCACACGTCACGCGACGCCGATGTCCACCTGTTGACCCCATCGAATGAGAAATGGAACCTCCAATGAAGAAGGCTTTCCTCGCGATAGTTCCCGCGGCCGCCCTGGCCCTGACCGCGTGCGGCGGTGGAGGGGATTCCGCAGGCGCATCGAACGACGCGCGCGGACCGATCAAGATCTGGTACTCCAACAACGCACAGGAAGTCGCCTGGGGGAAGAGCATGGTGGCGGCCTGGAACGCCGCGCATCCTGACGAGAAGGTGACGGCTCAGGAGATTCCCGCGGGCAAGAGTTCCGAGGAGGTCATCGGTGCCGCGATCGCGGCCGGCAACGCGCCGTGCTTGGTCTTGAACACCGCTCCGGCCGCGGTGCCCGGCTTCCAGAAGCAGGGCGGGCTGGTCGCGTTGGACGAGTTCCCCGGCGCCAAGGAACACCTGCAGTCACGCGTCGGGGACCGGCTCAACCAGTACGCCTCCCCTGACGGCAAGTACTACCAGATGCCGTGGAAGAGCAACCCGGTCTCGATCATCTACAACAAGGACATCTTCAAGAAGGCCGGCCTCGACCCCGAGAACCCCAAGCTGGCGAGCTACGCGGACTTCCTGGAGACCTCGCGCAAGCTGGTGAGCGCCGGCGGGGCGAAGGCGGCCATCTGGCCGGCTCCCACCTCCGAGTTCTACCAGTCCTGGTTCGACTACTACCCGCTGCTCGCGGCCCAGACCGGCAAGCAGCTGGTCGAGGACGGCAAGGCCCAGTTCACCTCGAAGGAGGGCGTGAAGGCCGCGGAGATGTGGAAGACCATGTACGCCGAGAAGCTGGCGCCCAAGGAATCCTTCAACGGTGACGCCTTCGGTGAGGGCAAGGCCGCCATGGCCACCGTCGGCCCGTGGGCCATATCCGTCTACGGCGACAAGATCAAGTGGGGCGTCGCGCCCGTACCGACGGCCGACGGTTCACCTGCCAAGGGCACCTTCAGCGACCAGAAGTCCATCGGCATGTACACCTCGTGCGAGAACAAGGCGACGGCCTGGGACGTCCTCAAGTTCGCCACCAGCAAGGAGCAGGACGGCAAGCTCCTGGAGGCGACGGGCCAGATGCCGATGCGCCAGGACCTGCTCGGCGCCTTCCCGGACTACTTCGCCAAGAACAAGGAGTACGAGTTCTTCGCCGAGCAGGCCGCGCACACGATCGAGTCCCCCAACGTCCCCAACTCGGTGGAGATCTGGCAGACCTTCCGCGACGCCTACACCAAGTCCGTCATCTTCGGCAAGGGTGACCTGAACTCCGCGTTCAAGGAAGCCGCCGACGAGGTCGAGCAGCTCGCAGAGGGCCAGTAACGACCATGTCCTCGACACAGCTTGAGGCCCGGCGCTCCGGGGGTGCCTTTCCCGGAGCCGGCGGAAGCAAGGCGGAGCACAGGCAGCCCCTGTGGCGGCGGCTGGGCGGCCGCCAGCCCATCGGGTCGCTGATGGTCTCCCCGTATCTGCTCTACCTGGCCGCCGTCTTCGTGTACCCACTCGGCTACGCCGTGTGGATCTCGTTCCACGACTACTTCTTCACCGCCCCCGGGGTGCAGGTCGACCGTCCGTTCGTGGGTCTGGACAACTACGTCGCGGTCCTCTCCGATCCCGCCGTGTGGCGCTCCTTCACCAACATCGCCGTCTTCCTCGTCATCAATGTTCCGCTGACGGTGGTGGGCTCGCTGGTCCTGGCCACCGCGCTCAACAAGAGGATGCGGTTCCGCTCCTTCTTCCGGACGGCCTACTACATCCCCTACATCACGGCCAGTGTCGCCGTCGTGGGTGTGTGGCTGTTCCTGTTCAACACCAATGGCGTGGTCAACAAGGCGCTCGGCCCCCTCGCGCCGGACCCCTCGTGGCTGGTGAACTCCACACTGGCGATGCCGCTCGTCGCGGTCTTCGTCGCCTGGAAGCAGTTGGGCTTCTTCGTGGTGCTGTACCTGTCGGCACTGCAGAACGTGCCCAACGAACTGTACGAGTCGGCGGCGATCGACGGAGCCGGGAAGTTCCGCATCTTCCGGTCGATCACGGTGCCCGCGGTACGCCCCGCCACGCTGCTGGTGCTCATCCTGGCCACGGTGACCGGCGCCAACCTGTTCACCGAGCCCTACCTGCTCACCAGCGGCGGTGGACCCGACGGAGCGACGACCTCGCCGGTCCTCCTCATGTACCAGCGAGGTCTGCAGCAAGGGCATCCCGACGAGGCCGCCGCCATCGGCGTGATCCTCGTGGTGCTGATCACCGCCATCTCACTCGTCTACCGCCGCTTCACGGAGAGGGACTGACATGACCGCCGACGTCGCACCCTCCCACGCGAAGCGGCGCAAGGGCCTGTCGGACGAGGCCGGGAGAGGCCGGATGTCGATCGGATCGAAGATCGCGCTGCTCATCGGAGCCTTCGCCTTCCTCTTTCCCTTCTACTACATGATCATCGGCTCCCTGCAGGAGGAGCCGGACTCCAGCCCGGCCGGGGCGTTCCCCACCCCCGGCAACCTGACACTGCGCAACTACACCGAGATCAACTCAGCCATCTCGCTGGGGCGCTCGCTGATCAACTCGGGGATCTTCACCGGCGGCGTGATCATCTGCACCACCGTCTTCGGGCTTCTCGCCGGATACGCGCTGGCCCGCCTGCACTTCCGCGGCGGGGGCGCGACCTTCGCCCTCGTGCTGCTGGTCCAGGTCGTGCCCTTCCAGTTGCTGATCATTCCGCTGTACGTGCTGATCGTGCGGAACTACGGTCTCGCCGACTCCTACCTGGGCATCATCCTGCCCTTCGCGATCAACACCAGCGCCGTCTTCATCTTCCGGCAGTTCTTCCTGCAACTGCCGCCCGCCATGTTCGAGGCGGCCCGCATCGACGGTGCCTCGGAGCTGCAGATCCTGTTCCGCGTCGCGGTGCCGCTCTGCAAGCCGGCACTGATCTCGGTGGTGCTGCTCAGCTTCACCGGTCCCTGGAACGAGTTCCTCTGGCCGTTCCTCGTGACCAAGGACGCCGAGATGCAGCCCCTGGCCGTCTCGCTGGCCAACTACATCAGCACCGTCTCCTCGGCCGCCGCCAACCCCTTCGGCGCGATCCTGGCCGGCGCGTGCGTTCTGGCGGCTCCCGCGGTGGCGCTCTACATCGCGTTCCAGAGCCGCTTCTCCTCCACTGACATCGATTCCGCCACGAAGGGCTGAACCCTGTGACCCGCAGTTCCACCAACCCCGTTCCGTACCGCCTCACCCGGGTCGGTGTCGTCATGTCCCCGCTCCCCGGCGAAGCCATGGAGGTCGAGGGCGTCCTCAACCCGGCCGCCGGCCGCACCCCTGACGGCACGCTCCACCTGCTGCCGCGGCTTGTCGCCGGCGGCAACGTCTCCCGCGTCGGCCTCGCCGAGGTGGTCGTCGAGGACGGCGTCCCCACGGGCGTCGAGCGCCGCGGCGTCGTCCTCGCTCCCGACGAGGGCTGGGAGCGCGGCAAGAACAACGCCGGTGTCGAGGACCCCCGCGTCACCTGGATCGAGTCCCTCGGTCGGCATGTGATGTCCTACGTGGCCTACGGCCCGCTCGGGCCCAAGCCGGCGCTCGCTGTCTCCGAGGACCTCGTGAACTGGGAGCGCCTCGGCCCGATCCAGTTCGCGTACCAGCCCGACCTGGACACCGACCTCAACCTGTTCCCCAACAAGGACGTCGTGCACTTCCCGGAACCCGTGCCCGGCCCGGACGGTGCGATGTACTACGCCATGCTGCACCGGCCGATGTGGGACCTGGGCTGGTTCCGTCCCGGTGAGGGCGTGCACCTGCCCGCCGGTGTGACGGACGAGCGGCCCGGCATCTGGATCTCCTACGTCCCGGTCGACGAGGTCAAGCAGGACATCCGTGCGCTGGCCCGGCCGCGCCACCACCGCCTGGTCGCGCTCTCCGAGCACCCCTGGGAGGAGCTCAAGATCGGCGCGGGTCCGGCGCCGATCCGGGTGGAAGAGGGCTGGCTGCTCATCCACCATGGCGTCTCGGGCCACATCGAGGACCCCTTCGCCCAGGTGCAGACGGTCCACTACGCGGCCGGCGCCATGATCCTCGACCTGGCCGACCCGGCCAGTGTGGTGGCCCGAACCACGGAGCCGCTGATGGCCCCGGAGACCGAGGAGGAGCGCTCCGGCACCGTGCCCAACGTGGTCTTCCCGACCGCCATCGAAGAGATCGACGGCGTGCGGTACGTCTTCTACGGCATGGCCGACGCGCACATCGGCGTCGCGCGCCTGGACCGGGCCGAGTGAGGACCGCATCGCGCTCCGGACGTGAGTTCGGGCTGGCGCTGATCGGCTGCGGTGGCTTCGGCGCCTATGTGCTGGACGCGCTGCGGGACATCCCGGACCTGCGCATCGTCGCCTGCGCCGACCCCGACGGCGAGCGCGCCCGCGCGCTCGCCGAGCGGCACGGCGCGGCCGTCTGCGCCACGGTCCAGGAGGCCATCGCTCTTCCTGACGTGGCCGGGGTGGCCCTGGCCACCCCGCCCGCCGCCCACGCCGACGCGGCCGTCACGGCCCTGCGCGCGGGCAAGCATGTCTTCTGCGAGAAGCCCATGGCCGTCACGCTGAAGGACGCCGCCCGGGTCAAGGAGGAGGCCGACCGTGCTCCGGGCGTGCTCGTCGTCGACCACGTGCTCCGCTACAACCCGATCCTGCGGATGCTGCAGCGGCTCGGCAAGGAGGGGCTGCTCGACGCGTTGCGGCGTTTCGCCTTCGAGAACGACGCGTCCGACGAGGACCTGGGGCCGGACCACTGGTTCTGGGACCCGGCGCACAGCGGCGGCATCCACATCGAGCACGGCGTGCACTTCTTCGACGCGGCCAGGGCCCTGATGGGCAGCGACCCGGTCCAGGTCCAGGGAACCGCGGTGCGGCGACCGGGCGGGCCTGTGGACATCGTGGTGGCCACCGCCGTCCACCCCGGCGGGGCGGTGGCCACCCACACCCACTCCTTCACTCACGCGCACCGCGCCGAACGGCAGCTGATGAGGCTGGACTACGGCTTCGCCGAGGCCCGGGTGAGCGGCTGGATCCCCACCTACGCCACCGTCACAGCATGGACCGACGACACGGGCGCCGCCCGCTGGGAGCGGCTGCCCGAGCGGGCCGCCGAACTCCTCCGGGTCCCGGGCCTGCGCCCGCACGGTCAGGAGCAGGTCACAGTATCGGTGACGCGTGACGCCGGCTCAGGAACCCCGGCCTCCGGACGAGGTGTCCGACGCACCGCCCCGCACCGGGTCGACCTCGTGATCGACCTCGGCGGCGAGGCGCGCAAGCCGTACGTCTACTCCGAAAGCGTACGGGCAGCCTTCACCGACATGCTGCTGTGCGCGGAGCATGGCGGCACCCCGGTGGCCGACGCCCAGTCAGGCCTGGCCACGGTCGCCGTCGCCGAGGCGGCCACCCGCTCGGCGGAGACCGGGCGCACCGTGCCGGTCACCATCCCGGTCCCGTCGCCCCGGGGTGAAGCCGCATGAGCACGCTCAAGAAGCCTGCCGTCGACGCCGGAAGCCGGGTCCCGGCCGTCGCCGGGCCCCGGGCCGGCGATACGGCCGGCCCGGACGCCGCGTGGTGGCGGGACGCCGTGTGCTACGAGATCTACCCGCGCTCCTTCGCCGACAGCGACGGCGACGGTGTGGGCGACCTCGCCGGAGCCAGAACACGCCTCGACCATCTCGACCGGCTGGGGGTGGACGCGCTGTGGATCACACCGTTCTACCCCTCGCCGCTGGCGGACGGCGGCTACGACATCGCCGACCACACCGGCGTCGCCCCGGACCTCGGCAGGAGGGCCGACTTCGACGCCCTGGTGGCCCAGGCACACGCCATGGGCATCAAGGTCCTTGTGGACCTGGTGCCCAATCACACCTCCGAGGAGCATCCGTGGTTCAGGGAGGCGGTCGCCGACGCGCCCGGCTCTCGGGCACGGCAGCGGTACATCTTCCGCCCCGGCCGAGGCAGGGACGGCACGCTGCCGCCCAACGACTGGCAGTCGGCTTTCGGCGGACCGGCGTGGACCAGGGTCGCCGACCCCGACGGCCGGCCCGGCGAGTGGTACCTGCACCTGCACGCCCCGGAGCAGCCGGACCTGAACTGGCGTGACCCCGAGGTCGTCGCCGACTTCGAACACATCCTGACCCACTGGCTGGATTCCGGTGTCGACGGCTTCCGTGTCGATGTCGCGCACACCCTGTTCAAGGCCGAAGGACTGCCGGACGCGGGGCCCGGTCAGCACCAGGACGTCCTCCGTAACCACCTGATGCCCTACTACGACCAGGAAGAGCTACACCCGCTCTTCCGCCGGTGGCGCGCTCTGCTGGACAGCCATCCCGCACCCGCGGGCGCGGTCGCCCCCCGGGAACGGGTGATGGTGGCCGAGGCCGGCATCTTCGATCCCGAGCGGCTGGCCCGGTACGTCAGTCCTGGCGAGATGCAGCAGACCTTCAACTTCGACTTCCTGGAGTGTCCCTGGGACGGGGCGAGAATGCGCGGCGTGGTCGAGCAGTCCGTCGCCTCGATGCAGGCCGTGGGCGCCCCGGTCACCTGGGTACTCTCCAGCCATGACGCCGTCCGGCCGGTCACCCGCTACGGCGGCGGCACGGTCGGCGAGCGCCGCGCCCGGGCCGCGGCGCTGCTGATGCTCGCGCTGCCCGGCGCCGCCTATGTCTACCAGGGCGAAGAACTCGGCCTGCCGCAGGTCGAGTTGCCCGACAACCGGCTGCGAGACCCATTGTGGGAACGCTCCGGACACCGGGAGCGCGGACGCGACGGCTGCCGAGTGCCGCTGCCCTGGCAGGGCGAGGTCGCCCCGTACGGCTTCAGCACCGCCGCCGCGGAGGACTGCTGGTTTCCCCAGCCAGCCAACTGGGCGGAGCTCTCCGCCCAGGCCCAGGAGAACGACGGCGAGTCGATGCTCGCCCTGTACCGATCAGCGCTGCGTCTGCGGCGCGCGCACCAGGCCTCGGACGCGGTCCTGAAGCTGGACGGCCCCGACGACGGTGCGTGGTTCGGATTCGAACGCGGCTCGGGTCTGAGGTGCGTCGTCAACTTCGGCGAGCGGCCGCTGCCGCTGGACTACGGCGCCGAGGTGCTGCTGTCCAGCGCCCCGCTGGAAGGCCGGAGCATCCCGCAGGACACGGCCGTGTGGACGCTTGTCAAGGAGAGCAAGAAGTGAGTGGCAGGCCCAGCGTTGACCTCTCCGGCCCTGGTGAAGGCATACGACGTCCGCGGCACCGTCCCCGACCAGCTGAACGACGACCTCGCCCGGCTCTTCGGAGCGGCCTTCGTCGAGGTGACGGGCGCGGACGCCATCGTCATCGGCCACGACATGCGCCCCAGTTCCCCGGCTCTGGCCCGCGCCTTCGCCGAAGGCGCCGCCCAGCGCGGCGCCGACGTGACCGAGATCGGTCTGTGCTCCACCGACGGGCTGTACTTCGCGAGCGGCAAGCTCGGGCGACCCGGTGCGATGTTCACGGCCAGCCACAACCCGGCGCAGTACAACGGCATCAAGATGTGCCGGGCCGGCGCGGCGCCCGTCTCGCGCTGGCCAGCCGCGCGGGAGTCCGCCTGGCCGGGGTGCTGGGCCTGCGCGCCGCCAAGGACACCCTGTTACGTCTGGTCCGCGCCACGCCGGAAGACTCTTCGGACAGGTCCGCGTGCTCGGGGTCGACGATTTCGCGCTGCGCAAGGGCGACTCGTACGCCACGATCCTGGTGGACCTGGAGAGACGACGCCCGGTGGACGTGCTGCCCGGCCGGGATGCCGAACCACTGGCCGCATGGCTGAAGGGCCGTCCAAAAGTGGAGATCATCTGCCGGGACCGGGCCGGGGCTTATGCCGAGGGCGCCCGCAGCGGAGCCCCGCAAGCGGTGCAGGTCGCCGACGCGTGGCATCTGTGGCACAACCTCGGCGAGGCCGTCGAAAAGACCGTCTCCGCCCACCACGCCCGCGTCCGGACCGCGTTTCGAGAACACCGTACCGGCCGTTCGCCGACCAGCGACGACATCTGGCAGACGCCACCGCCGCCGGCACCGGCTGCCGGGATGCTGGATGTCTGCGGACGAGAACGCCGCCTGGGTGACCCGGACCAGGGAACGCTACACCGCCGTGCGGCAGCTCCCGGACAACGGCAGCACGCTGGAGCACATCTGCCGGACACTGCAGCTGGACCGGTCCACCGTGCGCCGCTTCGCCCGCGCCACCGGTATCGACGAGCTGCTGGTCAAAGCGACGAACCGGTCCACCATCCTGGACGAGTACAAGCCCTACCTCCACCAGCGGTGGAACGAGGGCTGTCACAACAGTGCCCAGCTCCACCAGGAGATCGTCGCCTTGGGTTTCGCCGGAAGCATACAGGCCGTCCGCCGCTACCTCCGCCGTTCAAGGCCACCACCGCGGCGACACCTGTGCACCGCCCGGCTCCACGGCCCCGCCGCATCGTCCGCTGGATCATGACCGATCCCGGAAGCCTGAGCATCGACGTTGCCGCCTGTGACCGACTACCTCGACCTGCTGCTGGCCGTCGCGGTGGGCCTGCTGACCCGGCTGCGCCGTCTGCACGTGACATCATCTGTCTGGTCTCGGCCGACGGCGGATACACCGGCGGCCTCGTCGACTGGGGCCGGCGCTCTTTCTGGAAGTCGTCAGAACGCACAGACGACATGTGCCGGCAGGGAAGGCGTTGTCGGCCGCCCGTTCGCCTTAGCCGATGCGCCACAAAGGCGCATCCAGCGGGCCGAAGCGGTCGACGCACGATGCGGCGATACCGACCCGCACGACCTGCACCGGATCCGACGCCTTGAGCGCCGAGCCAACCAGGGCGTCCAGACGGGCGAAGCTGTCGGGGTGGGCGTGTGCGGGGTCACCGAGGGTGGCCCGGGTGACCTGCAGCGACTTCGGTGGCGAGATGAAGTGCGCCAAGGCCTCGTCGAAGGCCGGCCACAGTTCGGCCCGGCCGCCGTAGAAGCACACCATCAGCAGAGTGAACATGGCGTCCAACAGCGTGGTGTCGGTCGGGCCGTACGGCTTGCGCTGGAGGCCTATCGCGGCACTGAGTACGCGGTGCGCGGTGTCGATGTCTCCGTAGCTGTTCAGCAGGTAGATCGCCGTGGCGACGGCGGCATGCAAAGACTCCGGACCGGGAGCGGCCCGGCGGGCGTGGTCGAGCAGGCGGGGGACGTCCCGCAGGTTCCCGGTGAGCGTGGCACCCACATAAGCGGCCTTGGCCAATCGGCGAGCCTGCGCCGACCCCTGTTCATGCTGGCATCTGGCAATGGCCTTCAGTGCGGATCCAAGCTAGGCAGAGGTGACAAGCAGGGCGGGAGGACGACTGCTGCCACACGTTCTGACGTTGCGATCTTTGGGAGGTTGGCGTTCTCAGCGGGATCTCTCCTGTGCCACAAGTTCGCGGGCGGCCGGGGCCACGTCGGCGCCGAATCGTTCGATCGTCGCCGCGTGGTCGCCACCGATGATGAACGCACTGATGCCGTGCTCGAGTGCGAGATGGGCGATCTGCTCCGGCCATGTCTGCGGAGGGCCGTTGAGCAGCCCGCGTGAGGTGGGCGAGAACTGGACCTGCATGAAGTTCATCAAGCGGCGCACGGCCGACGGAGAACGTCCTGCCGATACCGCTGCCTCATCGATGCGGGCGTTCATCTCCGGCAGCGAGTCCACTCCCCTGGGCAGATACTCCATGGAGGGTAGCCAGCCGTCGCCCACAGCGCCGGTGAGGGCTAGCATTCTGGGCTTGTACGCGCCGACCCAGATGGCGATGTCGTGTGCAGGCCGTGGACCGCGCCTGGCCCCGTTGACCTCGTAGTACCGGCCGTGGTGCCGGACTTCGCCGGGCACGTCGGTGTCCCACAGGTCGCGGATGACGGTGATCCCCTCGCGCAAAGCCTCGACGCCCTGTGCGGCCGTGAGCCGACGGCCTCCCATGGCCTCGATGCCGTCCCAGAAGGCACCGGCACCGATGCCCAGTTCGAAGCGTCCGCCGGAGAGGAGGTCCAACGAGGCCGCCGCGCGCGCCAGGACGGCCGGCGGGCGTAGGGGCAAGCTGGTGACGTTCGCGCTGATACGGACGTTCTCGGTGCGGGCGGCCACGTACGTGAGGAGTGTGGAGGTGTCCAGGAACGAAGCCTGGTAGGGGTGGTCCTGAAAGGTGACGAGGTCAAGGCCCGCGCGGTCGGCGGTCACGGCGAGGTCGACGACCTGCTGGGCCGCGCCGGCAGACGGGGTGATGAACGAGCCGAAGAGCAGCTCGTGTCCGTAATCGCTCACGGGGAGCTCCTCACTTTTCGCGTGCGTCGGCCGAGGTGGCCGACAGATCAGGGTGGGGGTCGATGTTGAAGTTGTCGCGGAAAAGGTTGTCCGGGTCGTATCGGCGCTTGACCTCCCGCAGCCGGTTCAGGACCTGGGGTGGGAAGGCGTCGTGGAGTCGCTCGGGCCGGGGATCGGTCTCGAAGCTGAGGTAGAGGCCGTCGAAGTGGTGGCGCAGCGGGTCCCAGACCTTATTGAGGTTGTCGTGGTTCCCGCCCATGGCGGTCACTTGGAAGGCGGATGTCCGGTGGGGGAAGGCCGTTGCGTCGGCAGGGACCTCGGCGATGGCCCCACCCATCGCCCGGAGTTCGAAGAAGTACACCGGACCGGTGCGCAGGAGGTCAGCGGCGTCGCGGGCGAATTCGGAGGTGAGCTCGGGCAGGAAGGCCGAGCGGGAGACCGGGTCACCGAAGCCGCTGTGGCCTTCCGGGCCGACATCGGCTGCAGATCCCATGACGCCTGCGTACGGCGTGACCACAACCTGCTGCTGGGTGAGCGTTCCGATCTGCGCAAAGGGCGTCAGCCGCTCCACGATGATGTCGGGATCGGGGTTGTCGACGATTCCGAGGAGCTGGATGTTCCAGTTGCCCTGCCGGGGACGTCCGGTGATCAAGAAGACAGTGGTGTCACGAGGCGCCTGGGAAACGATCTTGCCGAAATCGGTCAACGCCTGTGCAATGTCCGTCGTGAAGAGCCCCAGCTGTGCGTAGCCGACCTGCCCGACCTCATCCACCTGGAACTCGAACGCCGTACCGACGCCGAAGTTCGCGCCGGCTCCACGCACCGCCCAGAACAGCTCAGGGTGCTCCTCGGCGCTGGCCCGTATGTGACGACCGTCGGCCAGCACCATCTCCACGGCGCGCAGATGGTCGATGGTGAGGCCGTGCGCGCGGCCGAGCAGTCCGATGCCCCCGGCGGTCGCCAGTCCGCCGACGCCGACACCGCCGTAGTCACCGGAGCCGAGCGCCCAGCCGTGCGGGTGCAGGGCGGCCGACACCTGCTTCCAGGTCGCGCCAGGACCTATCCGCACCAGGCGCTCCGTAGCGTCCAGCACAGTGATGGCGTTCATCCGTCCCACGTCGACAACGATGCCGCCCTTGTTGGTCGAGCGGCCGCTCACGCCATGGCCGGCGCTTCGGATGCCGAGTGGCAGATGCGTATGGCGTCTCGCGAAACTGAGAGCGTCCGCGACTTCCTGAGCTGTCTTGGGGCGCAGGACCAGTCCAGGTGCGCCACCTCGCAGATAGTTGGACGCGACACCGCGATATCCGGGATCGCCCGGTTCGACCGCGTCATCCACGAGGGACTGGGGAACAGAGTCGTACTCGATCCCGGGCCGCCGACGAGAGCGTGCCGCGAGCGGTCGCTGACGCCGGGAGGCCACGGAGCCGGCCTCGGAGAGAGCCGCGAGCCGCTCAACTTCGCTGGCAGAGTCGACGGGTACGACGACCGGCCGGCCGCCTTCCGCCAGGGCGGCCAACTCCTCCGCCGACGCGTCGTGAGGGGCGTTCACCCACGCGGCAGAATCGGTGATGATCCTGCCCGGCGCCAGCGCCTCCAAGCTCTCTGCGGCCTTCGCGACCACGCTGCGGTAGGGCACCGAGGCGTCCGAAGGCGAGGATCCCACCACGTCCTGAAGGTGCACACCCAGGCTGATGCGGCCTGTCTTCCCAGCCAGCCAGGCGACAGCCGTCCAAGGATCCATGACGGCTGTGCGGAGGTGGGCATCGCTGCTGTCCCCTTCCCGGCCCAGCTTCGTATCGGACTTGTTCTGCGCGCGATCGGCCGCGCCGGAGCTGTCCACGACGACCAAAGCAAGACCGCGTTCCTCGGCCAGCCTGGCGAGCTCCACCAGCCTGCCACTGACGCCGCCGGACTCCGACGGATTGAGGGCGACTCCCAGTTCCATTGCCTGTCCTATCCCTGATGCGAGCCACCAGAATGCGTTGCTGTCTCAATAATGTACAGCGGCAAATCATTGCGGCAGCCACAGAATGATCGAAGCAATCAGGCATAAGCTTCCATTCGGGGCACGTACTGTTGCGCAGAGCGTCCGAACAAAAGCAGAGAGCAATTACTGTTATGCAGTTCACTGCCGCCAGCGGACGTCGGCGCTCACGGATGGCGCGACGAGACTCAGTGGCGCCTTGGAGGCGACGAGAGGTGGGATGCGTAATTGCTGGCAGTGAGGGCCGCTTCACCGGCGCATGCGACAAGGCGCTGCGCGGTTGCCACAGGTGCGCACGCCCACAAACAAGGGGTCGCCGGTCTCGGCGTGCCCCACATAGAAGTCCTCCTCTTCTACGGGCTACAGAGTTGTGTCGCTGAGCGGGCGAGGCGGATCAGGCCTGCGCGTGTCCGTTGCTCGCCCATTTCTGGGAGGAGGGCGGCTACGTGTTCGGTGCCAGGGCGGCCAGTAGTGCGTGAGCGGCGTGCTCGGGGTCGGGTGTGGCATTTAGCAGCATCGCGGTGTGGCGGTACCAGAACCGGTAGGCCCCGTTTCGGTACCGGGCGTATACCGCGGCGGTTTCCGAGGTGCGCTGGAGAGTCAGGTTGTCCAGCAGATAGTCCAGGTAAGCGCTGACGAATGCGACGAGCCGGTCCTCGGCCGGGGCCCCGGGGCCGAGAGGCGGCGGCCCGTACAAGATCGCTTCATCACTCGGCCCGGAGTGCGGCCGCCGGTGGACGGCGGCCGCACCCTTTGACGGTGTTACTGCTCAGGCGATGTAGAAGGGACCGCCGTTGCCTTCCTTCTGGTAACCGAAGTGGCTCCGCTCGGTGCGAGAGGTCTCCGCGACGGTCCAGGCGTGGTACTTGGTGTTGACGGTGGCGCCGGCGAGCCGCTCGGGCCAGGTCTGACCGTTGGAGGTCGTCTTGGTGAGGGTCTTCTCGGTGACGTAGTTCGCGATCGAGTTGATCCAGTTCTCGCCGCCGACGAGCTGGTGCTCACGGCCCAGCCCCTCGATGAAGCCCAGCAGGGCCTCGTTGTTGCTCATCTCCCGGAGGGCCTCCTGGGAGAAGTTCAGCACGTCGTGCCAGTACTCACGCACGATCTCGACGTCCTCGCGGGTTCCCCAGCGGGAGATGTGGCCACCGATGAGTGCCTTGAAGTCGTAGGAGAGAATGTCGTCGTGGGCCTGGTAGAAACCGCTGATGTTCTCCGAGACGTCGCAGTGCATGAAGGTCACGGAGCCAGGGCTCACAATGTCGATCTTGGTGAGGACCTTCTGCTCGGGGCCGTAGATGTAGATGTTGCCCGGGCAGTGGTCGGCACCCTTGTACGACAGCTCCAGCTTGACGCCGCCGACCTCGAGCTCCGCGTCCGTGTGGAAGGTCTCGGTGGGCAGCGGGCGGTACTTGTCGGGGAAGCGGGTCAGCAGCTCGCGTGTGATGTCATGCGCGATGATCTTGACCTCGGGCCCGAACTGGGACGCGGCACCGATGTGGTCCGAGTGCCAGTGGCTGTAGATCAGGTGCGTGATGGGCTCCCTCGTGACCGAGCGCACCGCTGACTGGATGTTCTCGCCGAGTCCGGGCGGAGCGTCGATCACGATGACGCCGCTGCCCGTGACGACGAAGCCGCCGTCGTAGCCGGACGGGCTCGTGACCCAGTAGAAGTTGCCGCCGTCGCCGACGTTCTCGACGTGGTAACCCTTCTCGTAGAAGGAGGGGTCGTTGAGGTACTCCGGCATGAACTGCTTCGGAGACGGCACGTGCTCGGAAGCCAGAGCCTTCGGGAAGCCCCACTTCGTCGAGTAGAAGTCGCCGTACTTGCTAGCCATGGTCGTCCTTGTCTGTGACCGGGCGGAGGCCCCGGGCCCGGCAGGTGTGTCATCGGCGCGGACCGGATGAGGAGAGGCAGTCTTCTTGGCGGCGTCTGCTGCCGCGCACTGAGGGCTTCAACGCCTCCGCGGAACGTTTGCCCGGCAAGCATGTTGCGCGACAAAACATCTGTCAATCGCAACGATTCTCCGCCGCCACCGACTCGACCGTCGCCCATCGGGCGCCAAGACCGCCCGTGAGCTGCTTCTATCACGCTAGGTAACTCGACACACACGGACGCGACTGGGCGTCGTGTGGCTGGAAGCACATTCGTTTGACAAGACGTTCTTTGCCGCACATTGTTTGCGTACATCAATCATTGCGTTGCCAACACAACGCCAGTCACCCGTAAGGACCCGTCATGCGCATCCGGGCAGCAGTAGCCGAGGGCCAGAGCGATCCGTTGGTGATCCATGAGCTTGAGCTCGACGAACCGAAGGACGATGAAGTCCTCGTGAGGCTCGTGGCCACAGGCATCTGCCAGACCGACGCCCACGCCTGGCACCAGCGCATACCGGTCGGCCTGCCCCACGTACTCGGACATGAAGGCGCCGGTGTCGTCGAGAAAGTCGGCGAGTCGGTTGATGACGTGCAGCCCGGTGACCACGTCGTTCTGTCATTCCAGTCGTGCGGGCGGTGCGAACCCTGCCTCAAGGGGCACCCGGCGTACTGCGATCAGGCCTTCACCGCCAACTTCTCCGGCGCCCGGCTCGATGGCAGCCGCGGGATCCGCCGCATCAGCACGAAGGACGGCGAGACCACAGAGCTCAACGGCCACTTCTTCGGGCAGTCGTCATTCGCGACGCATGCCCTGACAAACGTTTCGAACACCGTCAAGGTGCCCAAGGACGCGCCGCTGGAACTGCTGGCCCCGCTCGGCTGCGGCCTGCAGACAGGTGCCGGGGCCGTGATGAACTCGTTCTCACTCCCGGCGGGAGCGAGTATCGCCGTACTGGGTGTCGGCGCCGTCGGATTCGGTGCCTTGATGGCAGCCCGGGTGGCCTGCGCGGCAAAGATCATCGCCGTCGACGTCCATGCCGAACGTCTGGCACTGGCGAAGGAGTTGGGTGCGACACACACCATCGATGTCCGTCAGGGCGATGTGACCGCGGCCATCCGGGAGATCGCACCCAGGGGCGTCGACTTCGTCCTCGACACCACGGGCCGTCCAGAAATGCTCGGCCACGCGGTCGCGTCCCTGGCGTCGATGGGGCAGGTCGGGCTCGTCGCGGGCGGGTCGCCGGAAGCAGCAGTACCCGCCTCAGAGCTCGCTCTCGGAAAGAGCGTGGCGGGAATCGTCCAAGGCGACGCCGTTCCGCAGCGGTTCATCCCTCAGCTCGTCGAGCTGTTCCAGGCCGGCCGCTTCCCTGTCGACCGCCTGGTGCGCTTCTACGACTTCGAGGACATCAACGCCGCGTTCGACGACGCCGCCCGAGGTGAAGTCGTCAAGCCTGTCCTGCGCTTCGCCGGTCCGGTCAGCTGACGGGTCGGACGCGCCCCGGGTACGGGTGCGTCACCGCATCGCGGGCAGTGCTCACGCCGCCGGCTCCCCGGCCACCCGACATCACACTCCCCGCTCCCGGATTCTCATCTCACCGGCCAGCCGAAACATGACAGGCGCTTGCCGGCCAGCCGTTTGCCCCCTCGCCGCATCATTGTGCGCTGTCGGGTGACCCATGCGTTCACTGTCGGCCTCCCGTGCCCTTTCTACCCGAACGACCCTGCTCGTCCTTCTCCTTGCCGTCTTCGCTTTCGCTCTGCTGCAGTCGTTGATCAACCCGGTGCTGCCCGCATTGCAGAAGGACCTCGACACGACGCAGAATCTGATCGCCTGGGTCATGACCGCTTTTCTGCTCTCCGCCTCGGTGTGCACGCCCCTTGTCGGCCGCCTGGGCGATCGCTACGGCAAGGATCGCGTCCTGGTCGCCTCGCTCCTCACCCTGGCCGCGGGCTCGGTCATTTCCGCAGCGGCACGCGACATCTCCCTCATGCTCGTCGGACGGGTGGTCCAGGGCGCAGGCGGTGGCGTACTACCGCTGACATTGGCATCATCCGCGACGCGCTGCCACAGGAACAGACACCAGGTGCCGTCGGTGTTGCAGCAGCCTGGCCGCGGTGGGCGGTGGGGTGGGCGTCGTCTTCGCAGGGCCACTGACCGACACCTTGGGCATCCGCTCGCCGTTCCGGATCCCTGTCGCGCTGATCGTCGCGGCCGCCGTGGCGGCCCGCGTCGTCATACCGCCCTCCCCCACGCGGAACCCCACTCCCGTCAGCTGGCTCGCCGCCACGTTGATGGCCGGCCGGCTCCTGGCACTGCTCGTCCCGCTGGCCCAGGCGTCCCGATGGGGCTGGGCATCGCCCGCGGTGATCACGCCCCTCGTGACCGCCGTGGCGCTCGCCACGTGGTGGGTAGTCGTGGAGAAGCGCTCGGACCGGCCTCTGGTCGACATCCGGATGATGCGCAGCACCGCAGTATGGACGACGAACCTCGTCTCCTTGCTCTTCGGGGTCAGCCTGTTCGCAGTGATGGCTTTCCTGCCCGTCTTCGTACAGACGGCCCCGCAAGCCGTCTACGACTTCGGGGCGAGCGTCACCCAAGCCGGCCTGCGGCTCCTGCCGATGACTGTGACGATGTTCTTCGCCGGTCTCGCCTCGGCCAGGCTGGTCGAGAGACTGGGGGCGCGCCATGTTCTCGTGACGGCCTCGGCGCTGAAAGTCGTCGCAGTGGTCGGCCTCGCGGTCGCGCACGACCGGGCCTGGCACATCGCCTCTGCCCTGGCGCTGATGGGCGTGTCCCTAGGCATCGCCTTCTCGACGATGTCGAACGTCATCGTCGCTGCCGTACGCCCGGACCAGACCGGCGTGGCCAACGGTGTGACAGCCAACGTCCGCACCATCGGGGGTCCGGTCGCTGTAGCGGTGATGAGCGGCATCCTGAGCGCGCACACGCCTCCCGAGGGCCTGCCGGCCGAATGCGGATACGCCTACGGGTTTGCGGTCCTGGCGATCTCAGGAGCAGCCGCCCTTGTGATCGCTTCCCTCATCCCTGTTCAAAAGCACGGGGCACACCCACTGCGGTGAAGCCCGACGGGGGGATGGTCCAGCCAGGCGGCGAGGCGCGCGGGGCGCCACCTCGACGCTCAGAGGCCGGGCGTCACCTCGGGCTGAGGGAACACCCTGGCCACCGCAAGACACGGATCCGTCTCCGGCGTGGCCGCGACGATGTGCTCCGCGGCACGCTCCACGGCATCGCGGAACAAGCCCCGCTGCTCCTCCGGAAGACCGCGCAGGACCTGGTCCTCAGCGTGAGCGACGCGCTCCTCGGCAGCGGCCAGCGCCTGCCGGCCCAGCTCGGTGGCCACGATGCGCCGGGCACGGCGATCACGCGGATCGCGTTGCCGCTCGATCAGTCCGGCGGCCTCGAGATCGTCGATGAGGTAGGTCATCACGCTGCGGTCGATCACGAGACGTGTGGCCAGCGCACTTTGCGTAGGCACGTCCTCGTGCACGACCACAGCCAGGATGTGGTACCCGCGGCTGGCATGAGGCAGTTCCTGGAGAGCCACCTCGACGTACTCGTGCCAGCGGCGCAGAACCATGCCGAGGGACCAGCCGAAGTTCGTTCCTCGCTGGAGACCGCCGGGATCCTGCTGCTGGGACGCACTCGTAGCCGTGGACATGCAGGAAGCCTACCAAAGACTGTGTTGATCAACACATAGGTGGCCTTGCAGACGATTTGCTAGTCAGACTTTATGCGGCGCATCAACATCGCTGCGGGCGTCCCAGGCGCCCGCCCCGCAGCCGCCGACTGGCGGAGCACGCCGCTATCGCACACGAGTGATAGGGACACAGCCGTGCGCAAGATCCATCAGATCTACATCGACGGGCATTTCTTCACCCCTCACGGGACCGAGACACCTCCGCTTCACAACCCCGCGACAGAGCAGGTCATCGGCGAGGTGCGGCTTGCCGACGAGGGCGACGCCCGCGCGGCGGTCGCCGCCGCGAAGCGGTCCCTGGCCGACTTGACCGCGCTCTTGCGGACCACCCGCAAAGCCCGGATCGCCTCCACGGTCCCGTTGCGGGCCTTGGGCGTGCCGCCGACCCGGCCGGACAGCACGGCGGTCGCGGCCCCGTAGGCGTCGATGGGGTCGGACTAGCCGTTGTGCCGCCTCGACTTGCGGTCGGCGGGCCGGTCCACCTCGACCACCGTGACCTGGTTCAGGGTGAGGAAGCGTGCGATCTCCGCACCGTAGGCGCCGTTCCCTTGGACCCCGGCGGCGAGGACCTCTCCGTGGGATCGGAGCCATTCCAGCAGCCGCTGGTATCCCTCCGGGGTCGTCTCGAACTGCTCGGTGGCCAGGTGCCGGCCGATGCCGTCGATGACCGCGGCCTGGTGGAGATCGGTGTGGGTGTCGATCCCGCCGATGACGCCTATCTCGTCTGCTGCCATGCTGGTGTGTGCTGCCCTGCCCACTCTCGCGTACGCAAGGGCGCGCGCGAGAGTGGGCAGACGGACAAGACAGTGATGGGACCTCTGGCCAGGCTTTTATCAGGTCACAGTCACCCGGCCGGCCACGCGCCAAGCGGCATCGCCCGGCAGGCCGACGATTCCCCAGAAGGACAACCGAAGCGTCAGTCAGGCGGAGAGCCAGACCTCCGGGCGATGCCATGGCCAACCTTCACTGTCAGGCGGTGGGCCGCGGGGCGCGCAGGTGGGCGCGCTCCTTCAGCTCCTCCTCGGCGACCAGCTCGAGCATGGGCTTGCCGGGGGCGCACATCATGGTGACGACGAACTCGGTCCTCTCGTCGGAGAGGGCGTTGCCGTCCTGGTAGTGGATGGCGTCGCCGCCCGGCTCCCAGAAGGTTCCGCCGGCCTCGATGACGCGCTCGGGCTCGCCTTCCAGTTCGAAGCGAACCGCGCCCTTGATGACATAGCCGAACGCCGGGCCGGAGTGACGGTGCGGCGGGGTGCCGGGGTCACCGGGCTCCCACTGCACGTGGATGGTCATCGCCGAGGCACCCTCGGGAACGATGATCGGGGAGGCGTCCTGGAGCATCCTCGCCGCTCGGGTCCAGTTCGGCCCGTCCTCGCCGCCGGTTCCGTGGCCGTGTCCGTCGTGGCCGTGCTGGGTGTGCTGTGAGCTCTCCGACACTGAGTCGCACCTTCCGTGGTTCCACCTTGTCCGGGCGGCACATCGTCCGCCGTCAGGTGGTCATGTCCGGTCGTGAAGACCGCTCGACCCTCCTGACCGGATGTCAGCCGGATCTGTGACACGGCGCGACGGTCGGCCGCGTCCGGCACCAGGGCGTCCGGCTCGGTGTCACACGATCCGGACCAGTTCTGTCTAGATGTGGTGTACACGGTGGCACGCCGACGTCCGCCACCGTCGTCGACGGACACCCAGCGGGGTCATCGGCCCCCTCGACGGAAGAGATCCGGATGAGAGTCGTCGTTGCAGGTGCCACTGGTCTGATCGGTTCCAGGACCGTCGCCCGGCTCCGGGACCACGGGGTGGAGGTCGTGCCGGTCTCCCGAGGGGAAGGGGTCGATGTCAGCACCGGACGAGGCCTCGCCGAGGCGTTGCGGACGGCCGACGTGGTGGTGGACGTCACCGACGCACCCTCACAGGATCAGGACGTCAGCACGAAGTTCTTCACCACCGCGACGGGCAACCTCCTCAAGGCCGCCACCGTGGCGGGCGTGGAACACTATGTGGCACTGTCTGTGGTGGGCGCCGGCCGGGTCCGCTCGGGCTACTTCGGTGCCAAGACGGCACAGGAGGACCTGGTACGGCACACCACCGTTCCGTATTCCCTGGTGCGCGCCACGCCGTTCCACGAGTCGGTGGAGGCGACCGCGACCGCCGGCATCCGGCCCGACGGTGTGCATGTGCCACCGCTGCTGCTGCGGCCGGTCTCGGCGGACGACGTCGCGGGGGCGCTCGCCCATGTCGCGGTGGGCCTGCCGCTGTTCGGGGTCCTCGAGGCAGCCGGGCCCGAAGAGGTCCGGCTCGACGAGGTCACCGCCGAGCTGCTGACCGCCCTGGGCCGCCCCGGCACGGTGATCGCCGACGCGCGGGCGCCGTTCTTCGGCGCGGTGCTCGAGAAGCGAGCGCTGCTTCCCGGCACGGACGCCCACGTGGGCCATCACACGTTCACCCAGTGGCTCAAGAGCCGCTGAGTCCACCGGACGGCGACACATCGTCGCCCATGCTTCCCCACTAGTCGCCCCGCGACAGCCACCGTGTCCGCGGTCGGCGTCGCCGACACCCACGCCGTGACAGGAAGGCTGCCATGAGTGAACCGTTCCGGCCCGCTGAGAACCCCGTGATCAGTGAGCTCGACCAGCTACCCGACCGTGACCGCGAGGAAACCGCCGAATGGCAGGCCTCCCTCGACGCTGTCGTGCGCCACGCCGGGCCGGAGCGGGCGGTGTACCTGATGCGTCGGGTGCACGAGTTCGCCGCGCAGTCGGGCACGTCCCTGCCCGGGCTGCTGTCCTCGGACTACATCAACACGGTCCCGGCCTCCGCGCAGCCGGAGTTCGACGGTGACCTGGCGATGGAGTCCAGGATCACCGCGCTCAACCGGTGGAACGCAGCGGCGATGGTCACCCGCGGTTCGCGTCTGGGGCTGGGCGGCCACATCTCCACCTACGCGTCGGCGGCCTGGCTGTACGAGATCGGGTTCAACCACTTCTTCCGGGGCAAGGACGGTGACGGCTCGGGCGACCAGCTGTTCCTCCAGGGGCACGCCTCGCCTGGCATCTATGCCCGGGTGTTCCTCGAAGGGCGGCTGAGCAGGGAGCAACTGAACGCCTTCCGGCGGGAGGCGAGCGGTCACGGCCTGCCGTCCTACCCTCATCCCCGGCGGCTGCCGTGGCTGTGGGAGTTCCCGACGGTCTCCATGGGGCTGGGCGCCATCGGCGCCGTCTACCAGGCCCGCTTCAACCGCTACCTGCAGGCTCGCGGCATCAAGGACACCTCCGCCTCGCGGGTGTGGGCGTTCCTGGGCGACGGGGAGATGGACGAGCCGGAGTCCATGGCCGCCCTGACGCTGGCCTCCCGCGAAGGCCTGGACAACCTGACGTTCGTCGTCAACTGCAATCTGCAGCGCCTGGACGGGCCGGTACGGTCCAACTCGAAAATCGCACAGGAACTGGAGGCACGGTTCCGTGGCGCGGGCTGGAACGTGGTCAAGACCCTGTGGGGCGAGGCCTGGGACCCTCTGCTGGAGCAGGACACCGGCGCCCTGGTGCGGCGCCTGGGCGAGGTGCCCGACGCGCAGATGCAGACGCTGGCCGCGCGGGACGCTGCCTACATACGCAAGAACTTCTTCACCGGCGACGCCCTGTCCGCCGTCTCCGCCTCGCTGAGCGATGCGCAGGTGGTCGAGCTGTTCGCGAACTCACGTGGCGGACACGAGCCGTTGAAGGTGTACGCCGCCTACCGGGCCGCGGTGGAGCACCGTGGCACGCCGACGGCGGTCCTCGCCCAGACGGTCAAGGGGCACACGTTGGGCTCGGCGTTCGAGTCCCGCAACGCCAACCACCAGATGAAGAAGCTCACGATGAGCCAGTTCCGCGACCTGCGCGACCTGCTGGAGCTTCGCATCCCCGACAGCGCGCTCGCCGGCGACGAGGTTCCGTACTGGCACCCGGGGGAGAACTCTCCCGAGGTGCGGTACCTGCGCGAGCGCCGGGCCGCGCTTGGCGGTCCCGCCCCTCTCCGGCGCGTGACCGCCAAGCCTCTGCCGCAGCCGCCCACCAAGCCCTTCGAGGCGTTGGAGCAGGGCTTCGGCCAACAGGAGGTCGCCACCACGATGGCGCTCGTCCGACTGGTCAAGGACCTGATGCGCGAGCCGAGCGGGGCACGCTGGGTTCCGATCATCCCCGACGAGGCCCGTACTTTCGGCATGGAGTCGATGTTCCCCACGGCCGGCATCTACTCGCCGCTGGGCCAGAACTACGATCCGGTCGACGCGGACCAGTTGCTCCACTACAAGGAGAGCAAGACCGGGCAGCTGCTCATCGAGGGCATCACGGAGGCCGGTTCCGTGGCCGAACTCGCCGCCGCGGCGACCTCGTACGCCACGCACGGCGAGCCGATGATCCCGTTCTACATCTTCTACTCCATGTTCGGATTCCAACGCACCGGCGACCAGTTCTGGGCACTCGCCGACCAGATGGGCCGCGGCTTCGTGGTGGGCGGCACCGCCGGGCGCACGACCATGACCGGTGAGGGCCTGCAGCACGGGGACGGGCACTCCCATCTGCTGGCCTCCACCAATCCGGCGGCGGTCAGCTACGACCCGGCTTTCGCCTTCGAGATCGCGGTGATCGTCCGGGACGGTCTGCGCCGGATGTACGGCGAGCAACCCGAGGACGTCTTCTACTATCTGACCGTGTACAACGAGCCCAAGCACCAGCCGGCCATGCCGCCGGTGCCGGGCATCGAGGAGGGCATCGTCCGGGGCATCTACCGGTTCCGGCCCGCCGAACGCGCGGCGACCGGGCCCCGGCTGCAACTCCTGTCGTCCGGCACGGCCATTCACTGGGCTCTGCGCGCGCAGGAACTCCTCGCCTCCGAGTGGAACGTGCACGCCGACGTGTGGTCGGTGACGTCCTGGACCGAACTGCGCCGTGACGCGATGCGCGCCGACGACGCCCGGATGCGCGGTGAGGAGCGCACGCCGTTCGTCACCCGGGCCCTGGCCGGTGCGCCGGGGCCGGTGCTGGCCGTCAGCGACTGGATGCGGCAGGTACCCGACCAGATCAGCCAGTGGATCGAGCAGGACTACTACTCCCTGGGCACCGACGGTTTCGGTCTGTCCGACACGCGTGAGGACGTACGCCGCTACTTCCGGGTGGACGCCGAGTCGATCGTGGTGACCGCACTGGACCGGCTGACCCGGGCCGGGCAGATCCCTCAGGCGACCGTGGCGGAGGCCCGCGCGCGCTACGGCCTCGAACTGTGAGCGGCGATGTGCCGCGACCGACCCCGCATGGCGCAGGCCATGGACGACAGGTTCGGGGGACGCGCCCTGCCGAGCCGTGAGGTGCTGAACGACATCATGGCGGTTTCCGTGACCCGGCGGCCCTCGGCGAACCCGTCACCGAGGGCACCGTGACGCGCTGGCTTAGAGATCCTGACAGAAGTGGTTGATCATATGACTGTTGGCTTGTCCGCTCGTTGGTGTGTTCGTGGGAAAACGTAAGTCACGGCCGTGGATTGTGTCGGATGAACTGTGGTCGCTGATCGAGCCGTTGCTGCCGCAGCCGGGTCCGGAGCTGGTGGAGTGCCGTCCGAGGGTGGGACCTGTCCCCGAGTGGTGGACACCTCTGATCCCGGCCCCGGCAGGGGCCGGGTAGGAGGCATCTTTTATGGTGATGAAGGTCTACTCGCCCGAG
>NZ_JBIDCW010000042.1:0-18710 GCF_043204795.1 Streptomyces sp. NPDC047706
CGGACCGCTCCCAGGCCCAGGTCGACCACCGAGCCCCCCCCCCCCCCCCCGGGGGCACCCCCCCCCCCCCCCCCCCCCCCCCCGCCCCCCCCCCCCCCCCCCCCCCCCCCCGGCCGCCCCCCCCCCCCCCCCCCCCCCCCCCCCCCGTCCAGCGGGCGGTGGGTGTGGGATTTGAACCCACGGTGACATCGCTGCCACGACGGTTTTCAAGACCGTTCCCTTAGGCCGCTCGGGCAACCCACCTCCGCGCCGCCCACCAGGGGCGGAGCGGGTACAGCGTACCGGCCCGGGACGCCGCGCGGGATTCGTGGCCCACACGGGGTCCACTCACGGCGTCGCCCGGTATGCCGTCGGCAGCCCAGGGCCTGGGCGCCGTGCTCCCCGGCCGCCACCGGGCGGAGGACCTCACTGACGGCCGGTGGAGCCGGCGCCGCGCGGCTCGTCGGTGGGCCGCGGGGCGGGCTCGGGGACGGATCCCTCTGCGCCGGCCCGGAGCGTGTGCACCAAGTGGTTGACCCTCTCCCGGAGTCGGGTGGGTGCGCAGACCACCGCGGTCCTGGTCACCGGGGTGATGCGGTCGGGCGCCGCGAGTTGCAGCTGTACCAGCGCCCTGCGCAGTGCCGGGACGTCGGTGTCGGCTCCCGTGGCCGTCAGCGCGTCGACGGGGCCGTCGAGCCGTTGCCAGTCGGTCTCGGGCAACTGCCATCGCGACACGGAGTGTTCGAGGAGGGTGAGGATCTGCGCGACGAGCGCGGTCCTGCCGTCCCCGTCGGGCGGCCGGGGCGAGAACGCGTGGGGCTGCGGCATGAACTTCAGCATATCGGGCTGATTCCGCTCACCGGGAGGAGAACGTATTTACGCACGGTGCGCCCTTGAACGCTCTTGGTAGGCTCGATGTCACCCCCCAGGGGGAACGGGGTCGGCGATGGAGTCGTGAGTGGCGTGCATCCACATAAACGTTCTGGGCAACACTGTCGTGCGCCGCGACGGCGAGGACATCAGACTCACCCCCCTCACCACCAGGCTGCTGCTCCGGCTCGTCACCGCTGAGGGCGAGGCGGTGCCCTGTGGCGACCTGTACACGGACCTCTGGGGAGAACCGGTCCGTGGCAGAATCAGCCGCCCGCACCGCACCGAGGTCCAGAAACGAGTACTGGAACTGCGCCGCGCCCTCGACTCCGCAGGGGCGAGCGACGGTACGTCGGTGCTGCGCACCGAGCAGGTGCTGACGGGACAGGGCCGGGACTCGGCCTACCGTCTGGTGCTGAACCCGGAGCAGAGCGACGTCCTGGAGTTCACCGGCCTGTTCAACCAGGCCGCACACGTTGCCCCGGCGACCGCGACGGTGCTGCTCACCAAGGCACTCGGCCTGTGGCGGGGCAGGCCACTTCCCGAGGTGGCGGACGCGGTCTTCGCCGAGCCCCTGATACGGCGGCTGACCACGACGTACGAATCCGTCTGCGCCGAACTGATCGTCCTGCACACCGACTCCGGCCATCCCGAACTGGCCCTGCCGGTCGCCGAACGGCTGGTGGCGGGGCGCCCGGACGATCTCGAGGCCCTCGCCGCTCTGACCAAGCTCCGGGCTCAGCTGCGCGAACGGCACGGGGCGGAACTCCTGCGGCGGGAGTTCCCCGCCCTGCGTACCTCGCTGGTGGTCAAGCGGGGCGATCTCTTCGAGGAGACGGACGCGAGCCTCGTCGCCGGTTTCGGTGACACCTTCGACACCGCCACCGAGAGGGACGCCATCATCAGCCGGGAGAGCGTCCAGGGACAGTTGCTGCACCGGCGCTACGGAGGTGACCGGACACTCCTGGACCGGGAACTGCGCAGCGGGCTGCGCGCGGTGACACCGGTCGGCCGGGAGTCCGCCCGGGACAAACCGAAGGGCAAACGGCTTCGCTACCCGATAGGGACCGTGGTCCCGCTGTCACTGCCGGAGCCCGGCGGGCGAGCGTTCGCGGTCGCGTACAGCCACCAGGGTCTCGACCTCGTCGCCCGCTCCAGCCCCGAGGACCTGGGCGTGTCACTGGAGCGGCTGTGGGAGTCCGTGGCGGTGCACGGGCTGCTCCGGCCGGTGGCGATACCGCTGGTGGGAGCCGGGCTGGCCCGGGTCCCGCTCCGTGGCGAGCAGGTGATCGTCATGATCGTGGAGTCGTTCCTCCGGGCCTGCCGGCAGGGGCCGGTCACCCCCGAACTGCGGATCGTCCTACGTCCGCAGGATCTGCGGGGAGTGCGGTTGTCCGAGGTCGCCCAGTACGTGGAGGCGCTGACCGGCGACGGACGACACCGCGACGGAGTACGGGCCGCCCGCGACGACTGGCGGGAGGACGAGCCGACGGCAGTCAGCGGGAGCATCGGTGATCCTTGACCAGCAGTTCGTCGCCCACCTCTACGCGCCGACCGACGGCCCCGACGCGACCGCCGCCTATCGAGGGCTGAGGGAGATCTGGCGTGGGTGCGCGCTGCTGCTGCGCATGACGGAGCCCGTGGCGGGCACCGGACTTCCCCCCGTGCCACCGGACCACCTGGACGACGTCGTTCCCGAGGGCGAGGGGGCCGTCGCCGCCCTGGAGCGAGCGGGTGCCGGCTGCCAGGCGATACTGCGCCGGCACCACGACCTGCTCACTCTCTCGGTGGCACTGGCCCCGCCGGAGGCCCGGCTGCCCGCGGACGGCGCCACCGGCACGCGATGGCCGTGGTGGCGGACCCAGGACTACCAGTGGCACACCCTGGTCGCCCAACACCTGCCGTTGATGATCGGCGAGGCCCGGCTCCATCTGACGCGCGTGGACGCGGAGGCCGGCATACGAGCGGCGGCGGCCGAACTCCGCCAGTCACTGCACGCGTTGCTTCCCGAGACCGCGGAAGGGCTGCCCGGCCCTCAGCCCGGTGTCGTTCTCCCGGACGGCGCGGCGGCGCTGTGGGAACACCCCGCCGCGCCCGACGAGCGAGCGCGACGGCGGTTCGTGCTGGCGATCCGCCCGGACGCCGACCCGGTGGCCAGCGCGTGGGTCTGGTCGAACGGCGACACGGCGATCCCGCCGCTGGCCCGCTACCTGGCGCACGCCGCCAAACTCCGCTACCAGCTCCGCGTGTGGCGCCGCGACGACCAGGCACGACAGCTGCGGGACTCGATCGACCGGCTCGGATCGCAGTTGCGTGCACTCGGGGCGGGTGGCGCAGCGGAGACGGACCTGCTGCGGTTGCGCCGGTTCGACGCCCTCCTGCTGCGCACCGGCCTTCAGGAGATGCACCGGACGGTCGAGATCGCCGCCGACAACCTCAACCGGGCCTTCGACCTGGAGGGGATGCTGACCCCTGGCGGGCCCTTCGCCGACGACGCGGCCCTCGCCCGCTCGTTCCTGGAACGCCTCGACGACCAACTCGCCTACCTCGCGGTGGCCGCCGAGCGGGCCGCGCTGACGTCCGCGTCCGGCGGGCCGCCCGCCACCGGGCAGAGCGTCGAACCGGCCGCCGGCCGGCCACCCGCCATCAGGCCGGCCCCCACCCGCGGCCCGGCTCCCTGGCCGCAGGCGCCTGCCGAGGCGCCTTGGCAACCCGGCCTGTCCACCGGGGCGGAGGAACCCGATCCGGCGCGCAACGTCTTCGTCGTCTACGGCCGGGACGAACCGGCCCGCCGCGCGGTCTTCGACTTCCTGCGCACCATCGGACTGAATCCCCTGGAGTGGGAGGAGGTGGTCGGGCGCACGGGAAAGGCGACGCCCACGCTCGGCGAGGCGGTCGCCCGCGCGATACCGCTGGCCCGCGCGGTCGTCGTGCTGCTGACCCCGGATGACATCGTCCACCTCCACCCCGGCCTGCACGGACCGAAGGAACCGCGGGCGGAGCGCGAACCGGGCCTCCAGGCCCGTCCCAACGTCCTGCTGGAACTGGGCATGGCCCTCGCCTTCCAGCCCTCCCGCACCGTACTGCTCCAGTTCGGCGAGCTGCGCCCGGCGACCGATCTCGGCGGCCTCAACTACATCACGGTCACCGACACCCCCGACTTCCGGTCAAAACTCGCCAGTCGGCTGGAACTCGCCGGGTGCCGCGTCCGGTACCCGGGGCAGGACTGGCTCAGCGCCGGGGACTTCGGTGCCCTGCACGCCTACGACCGGGCACCCGTACGCCCGCCGGACGACGCGCCGGCACTCCCGCCGGGGCTCCCCGGCGGAGGGCCGGAAGCGGTCCGGAAGCGAACCGGAAGCGGCGGGTGATTCCCGCGGAAGCGGGAGCGCTTGTCTGATGGGGGTCACGGGCGCAGATCCCGTCCGCACGTTCGCACGGTGCGGTGAGTCGCGCAGGAGGAACCGATGAGTGAACTGCCCACCGTCTTGCTGATCGTCATCGCGGTCGCGGTCGTGACCATGCTGGGGATCGCGATCGCGCTCGTGGTCAAACTGTGGAAGGTCTCCAAGCTGCTCCGCCACGAGGAGATGCCCTTCTCGAACAAGATGGTCTTCTACGTGTCCCTCCTCTACACGTTCAGCCCCGTCGACCTGCTTCCGGACCCCGTGTACCTGGACGACATCGGGTTGCTCGTGCTGGCGATCCGCTACGTCGAGAGCACGGCGAGGAGGCTGGGCGTACTGCCGGACCACGGCGGGGCCAGGTCCGACGCCCTCAGCATCAGGTGAGGTGACGCATGCTCGGAAGGCTGCTCAACCGTGTCCGTGAGGCCCGTACGGCGCTGGCGGAACAGGTCCGCGCCGACAGGGAGGAGAAGGAGATCGACTTCCAGCTCACCGAGGCGGGGCTGGGCAGGCTGCCCGCCGACCGCCTCGACGCGCTGGTCGGCCACCTCACCCGGCGGGCGGAGAGCGCGCCACCCGATCCCGCGCGGGCGAAGATCCAGCTCGTGAGCGCGCTGATGCTGCGCTACCGCCTCAGTGGGTCGGCCCAGGACCTGAAGCGGCTGTCGGCCGAGTCGCGGGAGTTGCTCGTCCTCCTGCCCGAGGATCATCCGGGCCATCTCGTGGCGGTCGGACACCGGGTGACGGCGCTGTGCCTGCGGTACGAGGGGGACGGTGGCGACACCGCCCACCTCGACGAGGCGATCTCGCTCGGGCGGCCCCCGCTGGACGGGGAGTGGCCGCACCCCCTGCTGCGGGTGCTGGTGGCGCACGGCGTCGCCGGCGCGCTCGTCAGCCGGTTCAGGGCCGTCGGGCGGCGCGAGGACCTGACCGACGGCGTGCGGCTGCTGCGCGAGGTGTGCGACCAGGTTCCGGCGGAGTTCCCCGACCGGGCGCAGTTCCTCGCGGCGCTGGGGATGGCCCTGCTGTTCGAGTACGAGATGTCCGAGGACGGCGGTCACCTGGAGGAGGCGGTGCGACGGTGCCGGGAAGCCGCGCGGGTGGTCGAGCGGGGCAGTACGGAGAGGTCACTGGCCTTCTCCCACCTCGCGATCGTCCTGAGCCATGCCGGCCGCCGTGCCGACGGTGACGAGAACCTGCTGACGGAGGCGGTGGAGGCGAGCCGGGAGGCGGTCCGGGGCCTCCCGGCCGGGCACCCGGCCCGGGGCGACATCCTCAACCACCATGTCGCCACCATGATGTGGGCCGGGGAGCTGCTGGCGCGCGTGGACTACCTGGACGAGGCACGGGCGACGAGCGACACGCTGGTGGCGGTACTGCCGCGGGTGCACCGCAGCCGCGGCGAGTTCCTGACCAACCGGGCCACGGCGGCACGCATGCGGTACGACCTGACCGGGGAAACCGGCGACGCCGAGGTCGCCGTCGCCGCCTGGCGGGAGGTGACCGGGACGGACGGCGTCAATTCCTGGGCGCGGCTGGACACGGCCCAGAAGTGGGCCATGTTCGAAGCCGAACGCAACGCCTGGACCTCGGCACTCGAGGCCTACCGAATCGCCGTGCACACCCTGCCGCTGCTGGCTCACCGCGGACTCGACCGGTCCGACCAGGAACTGCACCTGGCGCGGCGGGCCTGGATCGGACTGGCTGCCGACGCGGCGGCGTGCGCGCTGAACACGGGTGATGCCGCCCTGGCCGTGGAACTCCTGGAACGGGGCCGTGGGGTGATCTGGGCCCAGTCGCTCGCCGCCGCGTCGGCCGTCGAACCGGCCGAGGTGACGCTGACCTACCTGAGGGAGCACTGGGCCGTCGACGGGGACGCCGTACTGATCAACTTCAGTCGCTGGCGCAGTGACGCGCTGGTGGTCTCGGCCGCCGGCGTGCGGGTGGTGCCGCTGCCCGGAATCGTCTTCGACGAGGCGCTCGACACCCTCTTCTCGCATCTGGGCGTGCTGCTCTGGGAGGTCGGGGCGGAGCGTGAGCAACGCAACGCGCACGCGCGTGACCTGCTGGAGTGGACCTGGGAGAGGATCGCGGAACCGGTCATGACGGCGCTCGGCCACGCCCCCGGGGCCGATGACGAGACGCTGCCCCGGATCTGGTGGTGTCCGACGAGTGTGCTGTCGCTGGTGCCCCTGCACGCCGCGGGTCACCACGGCGTCGGGAGCGAGCCCGGCGACACCGTGCTGGACCGGGTCGTCTCCTCGTACACCCCGACCCTCCGCCTGCTGACCACCACCGAGCCGGCTCGGGCACCGCACACCGAACCCGCGCGGCTGCTCGTCGTCGCGATGCCGGAGACCGAGGGGCACCCCGATCTCAGTCTGCTGGAGAAGCAGCGGCTGGTCGAGCTGTTCCCGGGCGAGCGGCACACCTGCCTGGAGCGCGGGGACGCCACGGGGGCGCGGGTGCGCGACGAGCTGCGGGGGCACCGCTACGCCCACTTCGGCTGCCACGGCAAACAGGACCTCGCCGACCCCTCCCGGGGCGGGCTGGTGCTGCACGACGGAGTGCTGACCGTGGCTCAGCTCGCGGGCGAAGCCCACTGCGGTGACCTGGCCTTCCTGGCGGCGTGCGAGACGGCCAACGGGGGACTGGTCAACATGGACGAGGCCATCAGTCTGACCGCCGCACTGCGCTTCGCGGGCTGGCGGGACGTGATCGGCTCGCTGTGGACGGCCAACGACGTGGTCATCGCCGAGGCGGCCAAGGCGGTCTTCGCCGCGGTCGCCGAGCGGGCCGACCCCACCACGGAGGACGTGGCGCGGGCCCTGCACAGCGCGACACGGGAACTGCGGGACATCGCCGCCTCCGAGGCCGCCGTCACGCTGTGGGCGCCCTTCGTGCACATGGGCCGCTGACCACCGGCGGGCCGGTCAGCGGGCCGGACACGAGTCGACCGCGCTGAGGCTGAGCACCTCCCCGAGCGGAACGCGCAGGTCCGCGCTCCCGGTACGTACGGTCATGGTGCCGTCCTCGACCAGCCGGACGACGCCGCACGCGGTGACGTCGGGGGTGACCACCTCGATCCGGGGTTTCGCCCGGGCCGGGCCGTACCAGGTCACGCCGACGGCGGCGATCAGCACGACCGCGTGCGCCACCACCAGGGCACTGCCGCGGCGCAGGTCACGCGCGGCGGCGGTGGCCTGCCCGTGCTCGTCCGCGACCCGGCCGGGCAGCCCGGCGGCGGGCCGCACCCGGGGCATGCCGTGCGCGGCCCGCAGCACCCACCAGGCCGCCACTCCGCCGGTCGCCGCGGCCAGCGCCAGCAGCACGCCCACCGCGATGCCCGGCGTGGGCGAGAGCTGCGTGATGTCGGAGCGGCCCTTGACCAGACCGAAGCCGATGAGCCCGGCCATCAGCCCGGCCAGTCCGTTGCGCCAGGCGACCGCCGCCGAGCGGATGCGCTCCAGCTCGGCCCCGTTCAGCAGTTCCTCGCGGTGGTGTGCCCGGTGCAGGTCGCCGGGTGTCGCCGGGGGGCCGGACCGCAGTACCGGCCCGGTCACGACGGTTCCGCCCGTGCCACGACGATGTTCCAGTACGCTCCGCAGCCGGTACGGCCGTCCGGTCGCCCGGCGTGTGCGTTCCGGCACCCGCACCGCATGGTGTGGTAGGGCTCGGCCGTGGCCGTGGTGGACCCGCCGCCCCGGACGATGTCCTCCACGAGGTGCACGGACATCGTCCCCCGGCACCGTGGACACGGGCCCTCGAGAAGGGTGATGCCCGCCGAGACCGGGAACGGGACGAAGTCGCGTGCGGCGGTCTCCGCGTAGTCGTCGCGGCTGATCTCCGCGTAGGGCAGGTCGCTCCGTAGGCACTGCGCCTGTTGCCCGCGCATGGGTGGCCTCCTTCGGCACGGATGACGTGCCCACCCTGCCGGGCGGGCACCTTTCCCCGAGGAAACCCGCGGCAGTGCTGCCGTGAGGAGCCCCCGACCGCTTCCGTACCGCTTCCTTCTCGCTTCCGGAGCGGACGGCGCCGTTCGCCTGGTTGGGCACGCTGACCGTCACCGGCCGTTGGGCGTGGGGTCACTGCCTGGCCCGGCGTGCCCGGAGTGGGAGATGAGGACGCGATGTCGGCCATTGCGGTGACCTTCTCGAAGGACGCCGCTCCTGCGGCGGCAGACGAAGCTCCCCGGATCGACCTTTTCGCCCATGACGGGGGTGAACTGGCTCAGGCACAAGGGGTGCCCCCGGCGAGGGGGCACCCCTTGTGGTCGGTCGGGCGGGCGGGCGGTCGGTCAGTCGGGCGGGCGGGCGGGTCGGTCGGTCGGGTCGGTCGGTCGGGTCGGTCGGTCGGTCGGTCGGTCGGTCCAAAGCGCGCGTCGGACCGGATCGCGCCGATCAGCTGTCGCCGACGCGGGAGCCCAGGGTGACCTCGACCGTGTTGGTCTTGCCGCCTCGTTCGTAGGTGATCGTGACCTTGTCGCCGGGCTTGTGCGTCCAGATCTCGCCGATCAGTGTCGGACCGCTGTCGATCACCGTCTCGTCGAGCTTGGTGATGACGTCGCCGGGCTGCAGGCCGGCCTTGTCGGCGGGGCCGCCCGCCTCGACCGGGTCCGTGCCACCCGCGCCCGTGTCGGTGATCTTCGCGCCTCCGCTGGTGTCCTCCAGGGACACGGACGCACCGATCTTGGCGTACACCGGCTTGCCCGTCTTGATCAGCTCCTGGGCGACGTACTTCGCCTGGTTGATCGGGATGGCGAAGCCCAGGCCGATGGAGCCGGACTGGCCGGTGCCGAAGCCGCCGTTGCTGCTGGACTGGATCGCGGAGTTGATGCCGATGACATTGCCCTTGGCGTCCAGCAGCGGTCCGCCGGAGTTGCCCGGGTTGATGGAGGCGTCGGTCTGCAGCGCGCTCATGTACGACGCCTGGCTGCCGGTGCCGTCGCTGGAGGCCACCGGGCGGTCCTTGGCGCTGATGATGCCCGTCGTGACCGTGTTCGACAGCCCGAAGGGGGCGCCGATCGCGATCGTCGAGTCGCCGACCGCCACCTTGTCGGAGTCGCCCAGGGTGAGCGGCTTCAGGCCCGAGGGGGCGTTCTTGAGCTTGATGACCGCCACGTCGTAGCCCTGCGCGTTGCCCACGACCTCGGCGTCGTACTTCTTGCCGTTCGGGAACGTCGCCGTCAGTTTGCCGCCGTCGACCGCCTCGGCCACCACGTGGTTGTTGGTGATGATGTGGCCCTCGGTGTCGAAGACGAAGCCCGTGCCCGTGCCGCCCTCGCCGCTGCTGCTCTCGGCCTCGATGGTGACCGTGCTCGGCAGCGCCTTGGCCGTCACCGCGGCGACCGTACCGGCGTCGCGCTTGAGGTCACCGCCGCTGTCGGAGGCGGAGACGGTGGTGGAGCTGGTGTCGTCGTCCTTGGCCAGCGTGTAGCCGATGCCACCGCCCAGGCCGCCCGCGACGAGTGCGGCCACCAGGACCGCCGCCAGCAGACCACCGCGCCGGCCGCCGGGCTTCGGCGCCGGCTGCGCGTACGACGTCCCCCAGCCGGAGCCGTCGCCCGGACCGCCCGCGCCCGGCTCCGGGTACGCGTGCGTGGGGGGCGGCGGGGGCGGCCAGCCGCCCTCGGGGGCAGCACCCGGGGGGCCGCCCTGGGGGTTCGCCGCCGCGTACGCCGGCGCGCCGGGCGCGTGCGGCGGCTGCCCCGGGGCGCCCGGGGTGCCGGGCGCGCCCGGGGGCGTGACCGGCATCGGCGCCGTCGGGGCGTCGTCGGTGGGCGCGTAGGCGGGGGCGTGCGCGGGGTGCTGCGGGGAGGCTGCGGGAGTGTCCACCGGCACGGGAGGTGCAGACGGGGCCGGGGGTACCGCAGTGCCCTCGTTCTCGGTGCTCACAGCTCTTCTCCTCGGTCCACTGCTGTTGGTCAGGCGCGATGCGACTGTTTCTGCGCTCGCTTGTGAGTTTGTATGCCGTCAGCTTTTCCCACAGCCCGTCAGGGCACCATAAGCGGTTGCTGTGGGTGTTCGACTTACCTTTATATGGGAGCAGTCCGATCAAAAGGCCGCATTCCGGCCGCGGCCGAATTGCCTCCGCCCTCACGGCCGCCCAGGGCCGATGGCACCATGACGCGGGTGACCCACGCACGACAGCACCAGCCCCAGGTCGTCGCCCACCGCGGGGCATCCGAGGACGCCCCCGAGCACACCCTCGCCGCCTACAAGAAGGCGATCGAGGACGGCGCGGACGCCCTGGAGTGCGATGTGCGGCTGACAGCCGACGGACACCTGGTGTGCGTCCACGACCGTCGCATCAACCGTACGTCCAACGGCCGCGGCGCGGTCTCCGCCCTGGAGCTCGCCGATCTCGCCACCCTGGACTTCGGCTCCTGGAAGTACCGCGGGTCACTGCACCACCGGGACGAGGAGCCCGACTGGGTGCACCGGCCGGAGGACCCGGCGGAGACCTCCGTACTCACCCTGGAGCGGCTGCTCGGCCTCGTCGCGGACGCCGGGCGGCGGGTGGAGCTGGCGATCGAGACGAAACACCCCACACGTTGGGCCGGGCAGGTGGAGGAGCGGCTGCTGACGCTCCTGAAGCGGTTCGGACTGGACGCTCCGCCCGCTCCCGAGGAGTCCTCGGTACGGGTCATGAGTTTCTCGGCACGCTCCCTGCATCGCGTCCGGACCGCCTCGCCGACGCTGCCGGTGGTGTATCTGATGCAGTTCGTCTCGCCACGGCTGCGTGACGGACGGCTGCCCGCGGGTGTCCGGATCGCGGGCCCCTCGATGCGGATCGTGCGTAGTCATCCGACGTACGTCCGGCGCCTGAAGCGGGCCGGCCACCAAGTGCACGTATGGACGGTGAACGAGCCCGAGGACGTGGATCTCTGCGTCGACCTGGGCATCGACGCCATCATCACCAACCGCCCGCGCGCGGTGCTCGACCAACTGGGTCGCTGACCCATGAAACGACGCTTGACCTCCGGGCCCTCCTGCACCATTCTCCGATCTCGGCCACACCGTCGAAATCCGGCCACGGACTGACGGGTCCATCACAGGGAGTGCTCCGGCGCGTTCTTTGCGTGTTCGGTCGTTGCGAATGCGTCGCCGGACGCGGATTGGCCGGTTTCCGGTACAGGCCCATGGGGCATCCACACCGTGGCGTGGGGCGAAGGAGGTCTCGGGGGTGGCGTTGGTGGTGGCACAGGAGGTGCCCACGTCGTCGAGCATGGCCGTACCCCATGGCCCTGCGGGCGTGGGCGAGGCGCGACACCGGATGCGCGATCAGTTGCGCAACGGCGGTGTTGCGGAATCGGTCATCGACGATGCCGTACTGATACTTTCCGAACTTCTGAGCAACGCGTGCAAGCACGGCCGGCCGCTGGGCGACGCCCTGGCCGGGGACGGTGACGTCCGGGCCGCGTGGCGCGTGGACCCGGGCGGCAGGCTGCTGGTCGAGGTGACGGACGGCGGCGGGCCGACCCGCCCGGCCCCGGCGACACCCTCGGTCACCGCGCACGGCGGCCGGGGGCTCAACATCATCACGGCGCTGGCCGACGACTGGGGCGTTCGGGACGACACCCAGGGCGAAGTCACGGTGTGGGTGGTGGTCCACGACGGCGTACACGATCCAGGTGCGGGGCACCGCCGCGACGACTTCGCTACGCGTGTAACTGCCCCGCCGGTGTCCGCCATCGCCGATCTGGACTTCGCGGACGCGTTCGAGGATCTGGACTGACGCCCCGGCCGGGGGCGGGGCGGGAGGCTGAGACGGCGCGAGCCGACTCCGAGGCATCCTCCACCACCTGCGGGCGACGACCCGGACAACGCCCGGCCCGCAGCGGGCACCCGGGTGACCCCAGAGCCGCCCACGCGGGCCCCGGGTGACCCGAGACCCGCCCCCGCGGGCCCGGTTGACCCCAGCCCCGCCCATGGCAGGCCCGGTCGACCCCGACCCGCCCACCACGCCCGGTCGACCCCGACCCGCCCACCACGCCCGGTCGACCCCAGACCCGCCCACCACGCCCGGTCGACCCCAGACCCGCCCACCACGCGCCCGGTCGACCCCAGACCGCCGCTCAAGGACCACGCCACCCCGGCGACCGCCCCGGTCGTCCACAACGCCCCGCTCATCCACAGGATCCCGTCACCCCGCGCACGAACGGCTAGGCTCCCGACGTACGAGAAGAGCCGTAACCGGGAGACACCCACCATGGCCAAGAAGCGACCTCAGACGAAGGCCACGCGCCCGCAGCTCACGGATGGAGAGATCCCGGTCGTCGGTGCCCGTGAGCCCTGTCCTTGCGGCAGCGGGCGCCGCTACAAGGCGTGCCACGGCCGGGCCGCCGCCCAGGCCGCCACCGAGCTGGTGCACCGCCCGTTCGAGGGCCTGCCCGGCGAGTGCGACTGGGTCGCCCTGCGCGAGCTGGTTCCGGCGGCCACCGCCGGGCTGACCCTCAAGGACGGCCTCCCCGAGGGCGTCCCGTCGGTCACCCTCGCCACGGTGCTGCCGATGGCCTGGCCCGCGCTGCGCCGCGACGACGGCTCGGTCCTGCTGGGCCTGCAGAACGACACCGCGTCCGGCGACATCAGCCGCGACCTCGCCGACACCCTGACGCGCGCGCTTCAGGCACAGCCCGGCACGCCGGTGAAGGGCCGCCGCGCGCCCGCCGACGGGCCCCGTCTGCAGGATCTGCTCGACCCGAAGGCGCCGTTCGAGCCCGTCGTGCACCCCGGGTTCGAGTTCTGGGTGCCGGACCCGGAGAACGCCACGCCGGACGTGACCGCCTCGCTGGAGCGGGCCAACGCCGCCGCCATCCCGACGGTCAAGCTCCAGGGCGTCGACTCGGCGTACTGGTGCCAGACCCCGGAGAAGAACCACCTGCGCTGGGTCATGCCGCACCCGGAGGAGCAGCTTCTGGACGCCCTCGCGCGGCTGCACGCGGCGGGCCGGTCCAGCCTCGGTGAGGGCACGCGGCTCGTCGGTTCCTTCCGGGCGCACGGCCTGACCGTGCCCGTGTGGGACCTGCCGAGCGGTGTCACCGCCGAGGACATCGAGAAGCCGGCGGCCGAGTTCGCCGAGCGGCTCGCGGCCGCGCTGGCCTCGGACGCGCCGCTCACCGCGGACGAGCGCCGTGCGCGCGGCGGCCTGACCAACCGGCAGGTCACGCTCAGCTGACGCACCGCCTTTTCACCGACGTTCGGCTGACCGGTCGGTCAGCCGAACGGACTCCCCCGCAACGGGTGACTCCAGGCACAACTCCCGCTGCTGACAAGCCAGTCGGTGTCCGAAAGGCCGAGGAAACGGGAGATCGAATTTGCGAACCGCCGATCTCTTGTTACCGTTTCAGTATCCCGGTTGCTGGTGCATCCCCCGTCGCCAGCAACCGGGTCTTTCCCTGTGCGGAGTCGCTCACGCACCGATGACGTCGGTCAACTGTCCGTAGAGGCGCCGGAGTTGCTTCCCGAGCGGAGCAGGGACGGCCCCTGTCCGCCACGTGCCCCGAACTCCGCGATCGCCGAGTACTCCGCGGGCTCCCCCTGTGTCCGCTCCCGTGGCGTCTCACAGCTGGCCGGCTCGTCCTCGGCACCCACCTGGCACCGCATCTGCACCGTCCGCCCGGCCGGCCCCATCATGCTCAGCACGGCGTCCAGGGCGTCGCCGGTCGCGTTGCGGTAGTACGTGCGCGCCCACGTCTCCTCGCCCTGCGTCAGCACACAGGTCTGCGCCTCGATGCCGTCGGGCGAGGTGATTTCGGGGCCGCAGCGGGTGGCGGTGGCCAGTCCGAGGCCGAGGAGATGGGGGGAGCGGGAGTGGCCGGGCGCGGCGGCATCCTCGCCGGGAGTCCCGGCGTCACGGCGAGAGTCCTCCTCGACCGGCACTGCTGCGTCCCCGCGCCCCGGGACCGTCACGGCCTTGGCATCGCGGTCGTCACCCGCGGGCCCCGCGGACGCCATGGCAAGCGGGAGCGCCACCGCGCACGTCATGACGGCCGTGAGAGCCAGCAGGCGGAGATTCATGAGGGGACGATAACGATGGGGGCCGGGCGCCCGGTTCCGCGCGCGCCCGACACCCTCAGAACTCGGGTGCGCTCACACCCGTACGAGTGAGTGCGTCGACCACGGCGTCCACCACGGCCTCGACATCGGGCACCCACGGAGCGGCCGAACCGGGCAGTGGCGCGCGCTCCCAGCGGATCTCCCCCGCACCGGTCCCGGAAGGGGGCAGCGCGACATAGCCGCCCTCGCTGTGGAAGCGCAGCGAACCGGGAACGAAGTCCTTCGCGTACAGCAGCTCGCCCAGTTGCTCCATGGAGTACGGCCGGACGAGCACGGCCCAGCGGGTGCGGGAGGCGAGGACCGGGCCGAGGCGCATGCCCGTGCGGTCCAGCGCGGCCAGGGCGCGCGCGGCCGCGGGGGCCGGCAGGCTGACCGCGCAGGGCGCCGTGCCACCGGTGGCCAGGATGATCGGCGCCGTGGGCCGGTTGGTCCACCACCAGCGCACCATGCGCTCGTCGGTGGTGGCCGCGAGGAGGCCGGGGTCGAAGGGGTGCGCGCCGGGCACCGTGCACTCGGGGTCGGGGCAGCCGCAGCGGGCTCCGCCCCGCGGGTCCGCCGTGACGCCCGGCAGTACGGGCCATTTCCATTCCGTCGCGAAGGTCAGGGCCGCGCTGATCATCTCAGGCCTCCCATAGTTCCGCCTGGTCAGGAGCCTGCGTCGCCTTCCGAGGATCTCGCGCATGAGCGCTCGTTCCTTTCCGTTGCACGCCTGGCAACACCGTGGTCCACATCACATCATGTGTCGATCACTTCACTGTGCGTACCTGTTGGCGCATCACATCCCGGCTATCGAGCACGGGTAACCCCTGTGGGCCGAACGCTGGCTGTGCCCGCGCCCATGCCGAGTTCATCAGAAGCACGGGCGTGGCGTGGGGTGGCGAAGTGTGGCGTTTGCCGTCCCGCGTACTTCTCTTCGCCGCCGTCACGGGAGGATGGGGCTCGGTCGTCGGTGGTTAAGACGCCCGGGTCCGTCACCAGGTTCCGGGTGCCCCCCAACCACCCCTGGCCTTCACCGAGTACGTACCCATCACGACCGCTGTGACGCTCCGTCGAGCAAGCCCAGTCGACCGCAATGGGGCATTACCTGAAGCAGTTTTCAGCCAACTTCCGCTTTCCGCAAGAGATCCCGGGAGATCCGTCCCGGAACCACAACAAGCCCATGGACACCAGGAATCCCAGCAGGACAATGCTGGACATCCCCTCACGAGTGCGTGTACATGTGGAGACACCGCTAGCGGCGCAAAATGACATGGGGGTTTGCGATGCTTCTGAGCAAAACGCGCCGGTCGGAAAGCCGGACACCATGAACGCCCCGCACCCTCCGAAAGTGGCTGGAATCGATTCAGCGGTTCCGACCGCCGCACACACTGTCGCGCCCTCCTCATCGGCCGCCACCGTGGTCACCACCGGCCCCGGCGCCCTCCTCCAGGACCGGCTCGCCGGCTGGGTCTCCGACCTCACCACGCTGCACGAACTGACCGAACGCCTGGCCCGTACGGACACCCTGGCCGACGCGCTCCAGGAGCTGCTGCGTGCCGGAGCGGCCCTGGTGGGCGCCCGGCGCGGTCTCGTCGTACTGGAACCGGCCGACGGACTCGGCCCGGGCAGCACCATCGGTCTGGGCCTTGCCCAGGCGGATCTCGGACACATCGAGACCGTGCCGCGCGGTGCGATGCCGTACGGCGATCTGCTGGACGCCCCGTTGGGGCCGCCGGGCGGCGTCCGGGAGATCGTCCGGCCCGATCTGCTCGCCGAGGACGGCCTCGACCCCCGCCACCGCGAGGTCGCCCGCCGCCTCGGCTACGCCGCGAGCTACGCCCTCCCCCTGGCCACCGACGCCGCGGCCCGCCTCGGTGCCGCCGTGTGGCTCTACGACGAACCCGCCGAACCGGTGGAGCGGCAGCGCCATCTGGCGGGCCTGTACACCCGTTACGCCGGCGAACACCTCGCCCGGCTGCTGGAGGTCGAGCGCACGCGCGCGTGCATGGCGACCATCTCCGAGGAACTGCTCCCGTCCCGCCTCCCCCGCGTCTCCGGCGTCCAGCTCGCCGCTCGCCGCCGCACCGGCCCGCGCGGCGGCGGCGACTGGTACGACGCGCTGCCGCTGCCCGACGCCGCCCTCGGGCTCGCCGTCGGGTCCGTCAGCGGGGCGGGGCCCAGCGCGATCGCCGCGATGGGGCGGCTGCGGGCCTCCTTGCGCGCGTACGCCGTGATGGAGGGCGAGGACCCGGTCGCCGTCCTGTCCGACCTGGAGCTGCTGCTCCGGCTCACCGAGCCCGCCCGGTCGGCCACCGCTCTGTTCGCCTACGCCGAGCCCGCCCTGCACAAGATGACGCTCGCCGGTGCCGGGCACTGCCCGCCGTTGCTGATCGGGGAGCGGCGCACGGAGTTCGTGGAGACGTCTATCTCGGCGCCGCTCGGGATGCTCGCCTGCTGGGAGGCGCCCAGCGTGGAGGTGCAGGCGGAGCCCGGAGAGACGGTTCTGCTGTACACCGACGGGCTGCTCCAGCGCACCGGCGACCCCATGGACCGGGCCTTCGCACGGCTGCACGCGGCGGCGGCCGGTGTGCCGCGGGCCAAACGGCGGGACCCGGACGCGCTCACCGACCACGTCCTGCGCACGATGCTCCCCGAGGGACTGGACTCGGCGGACAGCGCGGAGGACGTGGTGCTGCTGGCGGCGCGGTTCGAGTGACGCCGCCGGGCTGCTGAGGCCACGGGCCGGCGCCGGTCACGGGTCCCACGGCCCTGGGCCTCCTCTCGTGCGACCGTACGATGGAGGAGGTCGAGTGCCGTATCTAGGAGGATGACCGTGGCCGAAGAGCTCCCGGAGACCCCGGTGGAGGCTTCTGAGGAAGAGCCCGTCAAGCAGCGGAAGAACGGACTGTACCCGGGCGTGTCCGACGAGCTGGCCGAGAACATGAAGTCCGGCTGGGCCGACACGGAGCTGCACGACCTGCAGCCGATCCCGCAGGCCGCCGAGGCCGCCGCCCGCCGCGCCGCGCTCTCCGCCCGCTTCCCGGGCGAGCGCCTGGTGATCCCCGCGGGCAATCTGAAGACCCGCTCGAACGACACGGAGTACCCCTTCCGCGCGTCGGTCGAGTACGCGTACCTCACCGGCAACCAGACCGAGGACGGCGTCCTGGTCCTGGAGCCGCAGGGCGACGGCCACGAGGCCACGATCTATCTGCTGCCCCGCTCCGACCGGGAGAACGGCGAGTTCTGGCTGGACGGTCAGGGCGAGCTGTGGGTGGGCCGCCGGCACTCGCTCGCCGAGGCCGAGCAGCTCCACGGCATCCCCGCCTCCGACGTCCGCGAGCTCGCCGGCGCGCTGCGCGAGGCCACCGGCCCGGTGCGGGTCGTGCGGGGCCACGACGCCGGCATCGAGGCCGCGCTGACCGACAAGGTCACCGCCGAGCGGGACGAGGAGCTGCGGGTCTTCCTCTCCGAGGCCCGGCTGGTCAAGGACGAGTTCGAGATCGGCGAACTGCAGAAGGCCGTCGACTCCACCGTGCGCGGCTTCGAGGACGTCGTGAAGGTCCTCGACAAGGCGGAGGCGACGAGCGAGCGCTACATCGAGGGCACCTTCTTCCTCCGCGCGCGCGTCGAGGGCAACGACGTCGGCTACGGCTCCATCTGCGCCGCCGGGCCGCACGCCTGCACGCTGCACTGGGTGCGCAACGACGGGCCGGTGCGCTCCGGTGATCTGCTGCTGCTGGACGCGGGCGTCGAGACGCACACGTACTACACCGCGGACGTGACGCGGACGCTGCCGGTCAACGGGCGGTTCAGCGAGATCCAGCGGAAGATCTACGACGCGGTGTACGAGGCGCAGGAGGCCGGGATCGCGGCGGTGCAGCCGGGCGCGAAGTACCGGGACTTCCACGACGCCGCTCAGCGCGTGCTCGCCGAGAGGCTGGTCGAGTGGGGGCTCGTCGCGGGCCCGGTCGAGCGGGTGCTGGAGCTGGGGCTGCAGCGACGGTGGACGCTGCACGGCACCGGCCACATGCTCGGGATGGACGTGCACGACTGCGCCGCGGCGCGGACCGAGACGTACGTGGACGGCGTCCTGGAGCCGGGGATGTGCCTGACCGTCGAGCCGGGGCTCTACTTCCAGGCCGACGACCTGACCGTCCCGGAGGAGTACCGGGGCATCGGCGTCCGCATCGAGGACGACATCCTGGTGACCGAGGACGGCAACCGCAATCTGTCGGCCGGGCTGCCCCGCCGGTCGGACGAGGTCGAGGAGTGGATGGCCTCGCTGAAGGGCTGAGCCGGAGCGGGGCGCCGGGCGGGGGGGCGCCCCCGGGGGGGCCCCCGCCGGGGGGGCGCCGCGGGGGGGGGGGGGGGGGGGGACCCCCCCCAAACGCGGGGCGGCGCGGCCCCAAGGGGTGTT